>JAEWZE010000147.1 GCA_023395465.1 Pseudomonadota bacterium | reverse complement strand
GCGACAGCATCGCCAGGTCGAAACCCAGGTGGTAGCCGAGCAGGGTCCGTCCTCCCAGCCAGTGCAGGAACTCGCGCACCGCGGCGGTGACCGCGATCCCTTCGGCCGCTTCTTCGGGCGTGATGCGATGGTGCCGGATCGACTCGATGCCGAAGGCGCGGTCGGCGCGGATGCGTCGTTCGAAGCGCTCGGAGGTCAGCACGCGCCCGTCGCGCACGGGCACCGCGGCCAGGCTGAGGATGTGGTCCTGCTTCGGGTCCAGGCCGGTGGTTTCCAGATCCAGGCTGACCCACTCGCCGGGTGGCGCCGGGCGCAGCAGGCCGGCCCATTCGCCGTCGCCGACCTGCCGCCTCCGCCACCAGCGCCTCAGTGCGCGCATCCTAGTCGCGCAGGTGGAAGCTTTGGCGGACGTGGGCGCGGAAGTCCTTCACCACGTGCAGCGCATCGCGCATCAGCTCGCGGTCCAGTCGCCGCAGCCGCGAGGGATCGATGTGGTTGCCGGCCGCGCGGCCCTCGTCCAGCGCGGTGAACTGGGCATCCAGGCGCATGTGCTGGAACACGTTGAGCGCCTGCGGCAGGTCGCGGCCCAGCCCGGGCGACAGTTCCCCGCACTCGACCAGCGCGGCGCAACGTTCGCGGCTGCCGGTGGCCCGGATCCCGTGGCGCAGCGCCAGGCAGCGCAGGCCGTGCACCACCGGGAAGATGCCGCCCTTCTTGATGTCGGTGCCCGCGCCGCCGCTCCTGACCCGGCCGAAGAAGGTCAGCGGGGTGTCGAACTCAAGCGTGGCCGCGGCGAGATGGTGCAGCAGGATCTCGTCGTGCCCCAGCGCCATCAGCGCGTCCTTGACCGGCGCGAACAGCGCCGTGTTGCCGGCGATCGGGCGCGCGTCCAGCGCGATCGACAGGTCCAGGGCGCCCTGGCCGCCATGCACGCTCTTCCACTGGCCGATGCGTTCGCACCACTGCGCCGCGCGCATCCGCCAGTGCGGGTTGTCGACCATCACGCGGCCCGGGCAGGGCGGATAGCCGACCTTCGCCAGCGCGGCGCTGAATCGGTCCATCGCGTCGGCGAGCCCGGGCCACTCGAGTCCGTCGGCCAGTACCAGCGCATTGTCCTGGTCGGTCTTGAGCAGCTGCTCGCGGCGGCCCTCGCTGCCCATGACCAGCAGGCAGATGCCCTCGCGCAGCTCCGCCGGCACCATCAGCTCGAAGATGCGGCCCATGACGAGGCTGTTGAGCGCGCTGACCAGCTCCATCATGTAGGGGATGCGCGCGCCGTGCAGGTTGAGGCTGCGCACCAGCCGGGTCATGCCCGAGGCGGCGTCGGCGATCGCGTCGATGTCGCGCGCCCGCGCCAGCCGCAGGCTGATCAGGTGCGAATGGCTGGCGAAGTGCGCCAGCACCTCGGCCATGCCCAGCGTGCCCGCGACGCGGCTGCCCTCGGTGACCACCACGCGTTCGATCTGGCGCTCGGTCATGTCGATCAGCGCCTGGAACAGCACTTCGCCGGTGCCGATGGTGGCGAGCGGGCGGCTGGCCAGCGGGCCGATCGGCGCCTCCAGCGGCAGGCGCTGGCGGGTGAGTGCATCCAGCAGGTCGGTGCGGGTGACGATGCCGGGTTCTTCGTGCGCGGGGTCGTAGACCAGCAGGCAGTCCACGCGCCGCTCGCGCAGGCAGGCGCTGGCATCGGCGATGCTGGTCGCCGCATCCACGCGCTCGGCAGGCGCCAGGTCCGCCTCGCCGACCCGGATCACCATCAGTTCGGCGGTTTCGCGGCGCTCGCCACCGCCCGACAGGCGGCCCTTCGTCGCCAGCCCCTCGTTGAAATAGGCGGCCACGCGCGGATTGTCGGCGAGCAGCTGGCGGAACAGGTCGGCGGGGATGAGGTGGCTCAGGCAGTCGCCTTCGGTGCGGTAGCTCAGTCGCGCGCGCCCGGCCATCACCGCCCAGGCCCCGATGACGTCGCCCGGCCCGTAGTCGGCGAAGCGCTCCGCGCGCCCGCGGTCGTCCACCTGGAAGGCGTGGACCAGGCCCTTGAGGAGGACGAAGACGTGCGGCGAGGGCTTGCCGGCCTCGATCAGCGTCGTGCCGCCGGGATGGAAGCCGATGTCGACGCCCGCGTGCAGGCGCCGGCGCCCGGCCTCGTCGAGCAGGTCGAACGGCGGCAGGCTCAGGTCCAGGCCGGGCACGGGGTCCATGCCATGCATTGTGCGTGGCCCGCGGCGGCCGGGGAATAGACCAAGGTCTAAGCCGCGCTGCACTGCAATGCGGCACACTGGGGCGGCCACGTTCCAGAGGATGAGCCGCCATGTCCGATCTCTATCCCGTGCCCGACGCCTTCGCCGCGCAGGCCAACGTCACCAGGGCCGACTACGAGCGCGACTACGCCGAGTCCGTCCGCGACCCCGAAGCGTTCTGGGGCCGCATCGCGCAGCGGATGGAGTGGATGAAGCCACCGGCGCGCATCCGCGACGTCAGCTTCGACCGCCAGAACTTCCAGATCCGCTGGTTCGCCGACGGCGAACTCAACGCCAGCGTGAACTGCCTCGACCGCCACCTGGCCACGCGCGGCGACAAGACCGCGCTGATCTTCGAGCCGGACAATCCCGGCGACGCGCCACAGCACGTCAGCTACCGCGACCTGCACGCCCGCGTCTGCCGCCTCGGCAACGCCCTGCGCAACCTGGGCGTGGGCAAGGGCGACCGCGTCACCATCTACCTGCCGATGATCGTCGAGGCCGCGGTGGCGATGCTCGCCTGCGCCCGCATCGGCGCCATCCACACGGTGGTGTTCGGCGGTTTCTCCTCCAGCTCCATCGCCGATCGCGTGCGCGACAGCGGGGCCAAGCTCATCATCACCGCCGACGAAGGCCTGCGCGGCGGCAAGCGGGTGCCGCTCAAGGCCAACGTCGACGCCGCGCTCAGGCTGCCCGGCACCACCACGGTGGAAACCGTCGTGGTCGTGCGCCACACCGGCGGCACGGTGGACATGCAGATGCCGCGCGACCGCTGGTACGACGCGATCGTCGAGGACCAGCCCGCCACCTGCGAACCCGAGCGCATGAACGCGGAAGACCCGCTGTTCATCCTCTACACCTCCGGCTCCACCGGCAAGCCCAAGGGCGTGCTGCACACCACCGGCGGCTACCTGCTGTTCGCGTCCTATACGCACGAGTGCGTGTTCGACCTCAAGGACGACGACGTCTACTGGTGCACCGCCGACGTCGGCTGGGTCACCGGCCACAGCTACATCGTCTACGGGCCCCTGGCCAACGGCGCGACATCGCTGATCTTCGAGGGCGTGCCCAGCTATCCGGATGCTTCGCGTTTCTGGCAGGTGATCGACCGCCACCAGGTCACCATCTTCTACACCGCACCCACCGCGATCCGCGCGCTGATGCGCGAGGGCGAGGAACCGGTGAAGAAGGCCTCGCGCCAGTCGCTGCGGCTGCTGGGCAGCGTGGGCGAGCCGATCAATCCCGAAGCGTGGCGCTGGTACTACGACGTGGTTGGCGATGGCCGCTGCCCGATCGTCGACACCTGGTGGCAGACCGAAACCGGCGGCATCCTGATCTCGCCGCTGCCCGGCGCGGTCGACGCCAAGCCCGGTTCGGCGACGAAGCCGTTCTTCGGCGTGCAGCCGGCGATCGTCGACGCCGCCGGCAACATCCTCGAGGGCGCCTGCGAGGGCAACCTAGTCCTGCTCGATTCCTGGCCGGGCCAGATGCGCACCGTTTACGGCGACGACCAGCGTTTCTTCGACACCTACTTCTCCACCTATCCGGGCATGTACTTCACCGGCGACGGCGCGCGCCGCGACGCCGACGGCGACTACTGGATCACCGGGCGCGTGGACGACGTGATCAATGTCTCCGGCCACCGCATCGGCACCGCCGAGGTCGAGAGCGCGCTGGTGCTGCACCCGAAGGTGGCCGAGGCCGCGGTGGTGGGCTTCCCGCACGACGTCAAGGGCCAGGGCATCTACGCCTACGTGACCCTGGTGGCGGGCGAGGTGGAGAGCGACGAACTGCTCAAGGAGCTGGTGGCGCACGTGCGCAAGGAGATCGGACCGATCGCATCGCCCGACTTCCTGCAATGGGCGCCGGGCTTGCCGAAGACGCGCTCGGGCAAGATCATGCGCCGGATCCTGCGCAAGATCGCCGAGAATGCGCCCGACCAGCTCGGCGATACCAGTACCCTGGCCGACCCCTCGGTGGTGGACTCGCTGGTGAAGAACCGGCACGGCGCATAGGCGCCGCCCGCGGTACCAAAACGTCAGGCGCCCGCCCTCGTGCCGGCGCCACACAACCCGTTCCGCAGGAGGCGGAACTCCCCCGCATGACGACGATCCTGGTTGCCGACGACCACCCCCTGTTCCGCGAGGCCCTGCGCGGCGTGGTGGGGCGCAACGTCCCCGGCGCCGAACTGCACGAAGCCGACAATGCGGACGGCCTGTACGCGATGGCCGACGCCCATCCCGACGCCGACCTGCTGCTGCTCGACCTGAACATGCCGGGCGCGCAGGGCTTCAGCGCGCTGGTGCACCTGCGCGGCCTGCATCCGCAGCTGCCGGTGGTGATGGTCTCCGCGCGCGAGGAGCCCGCGGTGATCCGGCGCGCGCTCGACCACGGCGCGATGGGCTTCATCCCCAAGTCGTCCAACGCCGATGCGCTGGGCGCCGCGCTGCGCCGGGTGCTCGACGGCGACCGCGTCGTGCCCGACCTCGCCGGCTCGGCGCCGGCAACGGCGCCCGACGAACACGATGTGGCCGCGCGCATCCGCGAGCTCACGCCGCAGCAGTTCCGCGTGCTGCAGATGCTCGGCTCGGGCAAGCTCAACAAGCAGATCGGCTACGAACTGGGCGTGTCGGAAGCCACGATCAAGGCGCACATGAGCGCGATCCTGCGCAAGCTCGGCGCGTCCAACCGGACCCAGGCCGTGCTGATGGCCGGTCGCCTGTCGGTCGATCCGGAGCAGGTGGTGCCACTGGACGACGAGGGCGAGTAGGGCCGCGACCTGTCGCCTGGCCCGGCAGGCCTCAGTGCGCGTGCCGGTGCCTGCCGTAGCGCTCGAGGTAGTGGCGCGCGAACGGATCCAGCGGCATGTCGCCCAGGTCGGCGCGGTCGTAGGCGCGCAGCCCGGCAAGCGGGGTGAACGCATCGGCGTCCACGCGCTCCAGCGCGCGCAGGCGCAGGCGGTAGCCCCCATGGTGGTAGCGCGCCGGCAGGCCCACGGCATCCAGCCATTCCAGCACCACGCGCCCGCCGTCGGCGCCCGGACCCACATGCCGCGTCGCCTGCATGCCCAGGCGGCGTACGCGCCCGCTGGCGGGGAGTTCCGCGCGCCGCGCGGGCGGCAGGATCCCCGTCAGCGCGTCCCATTCCGGCAGTTCATCCAGCGTACGCAGGTCCCCGGGCGAGGCCACCACCATCGCGCCATGCCCGGCGAACACCTCGATGCGTTCGAT
>JAEWZE010000101.1 GCA_023395465.1 Pseudomonadota bacterium | reverse complement strand
TCGACCGAGACGATGTAGTCGGGCTGGAGGAAGGGGATCATCCGTTCGCGATCCCCGCGCGCCACCAGCACGTCGTTGGCGCCGGTGGAGAACAGGTGCGAGACCACGCCGAAATCGGCGCCGTCGGTATTCATCACGCGCAGGCCTTCCAGGTCCACCCAGTAGTACTCGCCGGGGCTGGGCGGCGGCAGCGCGCTGCGCGGGACGAAGATCTCCGCGCCGCGCAGCGCTTCGGCCGCGTCGCGGTCCTCCACCTCCGGCAGGCGCATGACGATGCCCTTGGTGGTGGTGCGGCCGCGGGCGCCCTCGAGTTCGCGCTCCACGCCCTGCACGGTGCGCAGGGTCAGCGGCAGGTAGCGGAAAATCGCCTCGGGCGGTTCGCTGAAGGACTCGAGCTTCAGTTCGCCACGCACGCCAAACGCGCCGTGGATCCTGCCCATGAGGATGCGGCGCGCCTGGTCGTTCATTGCTTGCGTGGATTGCGCGGCGCGCAATCCGGCCATCACGCGGCCGGAGCGGCCTTGACGGCGTCGCGGTACAAGTTGCGGACCTTGTCGGTCAGCTGCGCACCCTGCTTGACCCAATGGTCGACGCGGGCGGTGTCCAGCACCACGCGCTGCTCGGCGCCCTGGGCAACGGGGTTGTAGTAGCCCACGCGCTCGATGTTGCGGCCGTCGCGCGCGCTGCGCGAGTCGGTGACGATGATGTGGTAGAAGGGGCGCTTCTTCGCGCCGCCGCGGGTAAGGCGGATCTTGACCATGGTGCGTTCTCGGTATTGCCCAGTCGCCAGGATGGCGAGGTAAGCCGGCAATTGTAGGGCATCGGCCCGGCGCGCGGAACCCCGGGGCCGGCCGTCAGCCCGCCAGCGGCCGCCAGGGCTGGGTGCGCAGGGCCGCCGCCAGCGCCTCGATCAGGGCCGGATCCGGCCGCAGCGTCGTCTCGTCGATCCCCGCGATGGGCCAGATCCCGGTCGCATTGGCCGCGAACGCCGCGCGCATCCCCGCCAGCGCCCGCGCCTCCACCGGCGCATGCCGCTGGGCGACGCCGGTTTCCGCCAGGCCGGCCTGCAGCAGGCGCTCGGCGGTGCCGCGCAGGGCTTCGGCCTGCGGCCAGACCACCTGGCGCCCGTCCCAGAAGCCGATGTTCCACACCGACCCCTCGCTGATCCGGCCCCTGGCGTCGACGAACAGCGCGTCGTCCACGCCTTCGCGCAGTGCCTGCCGCCGGTGCTGGAACAGCGGGAAGGTGCCAACGTGCTTGAGATGCGGCAGCGGGCGCTGGAACGCGTAGGTCTTGACCCAGGCGGGCCCGGCCTGCGCCTGGCGCGGCGGGTTGATCGAGACCAGCAGGTCGACCGGCAGCGTCCGGTCGGGCCGGGCGTAGTCGAAGTCGCGCGCATAGGCCGTGACGCGCACGCTGGCGTCGTCGGCGCCTGCCGCATCCAGTGCAGCCAGGATCGCCTCGCGGATGCGGGCGTCGTCGAGGCGGGCGTCGAACAGTTCGCGGGTCGCGGCTTTCAGCCGGTGCAGGTGCAGTTCGAGCCCTTGCACCGCACGCCCGCGCACCTGCATCGAGGTGAAGTGGCCGTAGTTGGCCAGCGCCAGCGCGCGCAGGTCGTCGGCGCTGGCCGGCCGGCCGTCGAGGAAGGCCAGGCTCATGCGCTCAACGGAACGGCATCCGCCCCATGCCGCCCATCATCCCCTGCAGGCCGCGCATCATGCCCTTCATGCCGCCGCGGGCCATCTTGCCCATCATCTTTTCCATCTGCTGGTACTGCTTCATCAGCTTGTTGACGTCGGACGGATGGGTGCCGGAACCGGCGGCGATGCGGGCGCGGCGCGAGCCGTTGAGCAGGGCCGGGTTGCGACGTTCCTTCTTGGTCATCGAACCGATGATGGCGATCATCCGCGGCACTTCCCTGCTCTGCTGCACCTGCTGCTTGAGGTGCTCGGGCACCTGGCCCATGCCGGGCAGCTTCTCCATCAGGCTGCCGATGCCGCCCATGCTCTGCATCTGCTCGAGCTGGTCGCGCATGTCGTTGAGGTCGAACTTCTTGCCCTTGGCGACCTTCTCGGCCAGCTTCTGGGCCTTGTCCTTGTCGACCTGCTGCTCGACCTGCTCGACCAGCGACAGCACGTCGCCCATGTCGAGGATGCGGCTGGCCACGCGCTCGGGATGGAACACATCCAGGCCGTCGGTCTTCTCGCTGGTGCCGATGAACTTGATCGGCCGGCCGGTGATGTAGCGCACGCTCAGCGCCGCGCCGCCGCGGGCGTCGCCGTCGGTCTTGGTCAGCACCACGCCGGTGAGCGGCAGCGCCTCGCCGAAGGCCTTGGCGGTGTTGGCCGCGTCCTGGCCGGTCATCGAGTCGACCACGAACAGCGTCTCGACCGGATTGACCGCGGCGTGCAGCGCCTTGATCTCGGCCATCATCGCCTCGTCGATGGCGAGGCGGCCGGCGGTGTCGACGATCAGCACGTCGGCGAAGGACTTCTTCGCATCGGCGATCGCGGCGCGGACGATGTCCTCGGGCTTCTGCCCGGCTTCGGACGGGAAGAACAGCACGCCGGTCTGCCCGGCCAGCGTCCTGAGCTGTTCGATCGCGGCCGGCCGGTAGACGTCGGCGCTGACCACCATCACCTTCTTCTTGCGCTTTTCCTTGAGCAGGCGGGCCAGCTTGCCGACCGTGGTGGTCTTGCCGGCGCCCTGCAGACCGGCCATCAGGATCACCGCCGGTGCGGGCACGTTGAGGTTCAGCTCGCTGGCCTGCGCGCCCATCACCGCGGTCAGCTCGTCGCGCACCACCTTGATCAGCGCCTGGCCCGGGGTCAGCGACTTGAGCACCTCCTGGCCGACCGCGCGCACCTTGATGCGCTCGATCAGGGCCTGCACCACCGGCAGGGCGACGTCGGCCTCGAGCAGCGCGATGCGCACCTCGCGGGTGGCCTCGCGGATGTTCTCCTCGGTCAGCCGGCCGCGGCCGCGCAGGCGGTCGATGGTGCCGGACAGGCGCTGGGTGAGCGATTCGAACATGGCGGAAACATCGTGGAAACAGGGCTGCCGATTATAACGGGCGGCCGCCGCCGGCCTGTCGATCCGGTCGCGACGGCTGCCCGGGGCGACGGGTTCGTGCGACACTTTCGCGATGCCAATCGTTCTCATCGCCGCCGCGTTCTACCTGCTGGCCGCCTGGCTGGTGGTGCGCCGGCTGCAGGCGCAGCGCGGGGCCGGCACCGGCTTCTGGCAGTTGACCGCGGTGAGTGCGGTCGCCCTGCACGGCCTGGTCCATTTCCTGGCCTGGCGGGCCGCCGGCGGCGTGGACCTGCACTTCTTCTCGGCGCTGTCGCTGGTCGCGCTGGGCATGGCGGCGCTGACCACGCTGTATGCGGCGAGCGGGCGCATGGGCGCGCTGGGCGTGGTGGTGTTCCCGGTGGCGGCGGCGTCCCTGGCCGGCTACGCGCTTGCGGCCGGCCGGGTCGCGCGCGATCTCGACTGGCGCCTGGAGCTGCACGCCTGGCTGGCGCTGCTGGCCTACGCCACGCTGGCGATCGCGGCGGTGCTGGCGATCATGCTGTGGATGCAGGAACGCGCCCTGCGGCGGCGCGAGTTCCACGCCTGGCTGCGGGTGCTGCCGCCGCTGACCGAACTGGAAACGCTGCTGTTCCGCACGATCTGGGTCGGCTTCGTGCTGCTCACGGCCACGCTCCTGACCGGCGTGCTGTTCGTGCACGACTTCTTCGCCCAGCACCTGATCCACAAGTCTGTGCTCAGCATGCTGTCGTGGCTGGTGTTCGGCGCGCTGCTGGTCGGGCGCTGGCGCCGCGGCTGGCGTGGCGCGAAGGCCGTGCGCCTGACCCTGGTGGCGATGGCGCTGCTGGTCCTGGCCTTCTTCGGCAGCAAGTTCGTGCTGGAGCTGTTGCTGCAGCGAACCTGAGCGGGCCAGTCAGGGGACGGGCAGCGCGATCGGGGGCATGTCCAGCCGCGCCAGCTCCGAGATCCAGGCCTGGCGCCGCGGCTTCATCTCATCCACGAGGAAACTGCGCCCCCCGTCGTGCCCATAGCCGCGGCGGCTGATGCCCAGCATCACCGCGCCGCCCGGTAGCGCTTCGTAGCGGTAGGCGTTCCACTCGACGATCATTTCCCCACCCGACGTGCGACCCGAGACGACGAAGTCGAGCAGGTAGCTCGACCCGTCCTCCTTCATGATCAAATCGTAATTCACCACGGGGTCGCCGGCTTTCCGCGCCTCCAACTCTGCCACCTTGAACTGCGCCAGTTCTCGCGGGCCGGCATCGCTGAGCAGCACGTCGATCATCAGCATCTGCCCGTAACGGGTCAGTACCTGTCCTTCGGGCAGATATTCCTGCTTGTAGAAGTGCGGGGAGGGATGGCTGCTCCAGACGAAATGGAACGCCTGCCCATCCAGCTGGAGCGGCCCGGGGACGCCGAGCCGTTCGATGGGCGCTTCAGCGCTTGATGTCGCTGCAGCCAGCAGCAGGACCAGGGCGAACAGGGCCCGACCCAGGCAACGGATTCCATCCGGCATGCGTGCATCTCCTATGCGATCACGGCAGTCTGCCGGTGTCGCATGCACGGCGCAAACCAGATGCGCCGGTATACCGCCAGGGAATCGGCGAGAATGACCGTTCCCCGGCCCCGCTGTCCGACATGCCCTTCATCGACGAATCCAGCCACCTCGCCTGTTGCGGCCACCACACCTGGACCAGCGCGGCCATCCGGCGGATCGAGGCCGATTTCAATCGTTCCGCGGACACCCACCTGATTCCGCTGGCGCTGCCGGGCTTCCCCGGCGTGGACGTGTACTTCAAGGACGAATCCAGCCATCCCACAGGCAGCCTCAAGCACCGCCTCGCGCGTTCGCTGTTCCTGTATTCGCTCGCCAACGGCTGGCTGCACGCGGGCAGCACCGTGGTGGAGGCCTCGAGCGGCTCGACCGCGGTCTCGGAAGCCTATTTCGCCAGGCTGCTCGGACTGCCGTTCGTGGCCGTGATGCCGGCCTCCACCTCGCCCGAGAAGATCGCGGCGATCGAATTCCACGGCGGACGCTGCCACCTGGTGCGCGACGCGGGCGACATCGCGGCCGAGTCGGTGCGGCTGGCGCGCGAAAGCGGCGGCCACTTCATGGACCAGTTCACCTACGCCGAACGCGCCACCGACTGGCGTGCGAACAACAACATCGCCGAATCGATCTTCCGGCAGATGGAGCAGGAACCGCACCCGGTGCCCGCCTGGGTGGTGTGCAGCGCAGGCACCGGCGGCACCAGCGCGACCATCGGCCGCTACGCGAGCTATCGCGGCTTCGCCACGCGGGTGCTGTGCGCCGATCCGCAGCATTCGGCCTTCCACGCGCATTACGCGGCGCTGGCGCAGCGGCGGCCGTCGCCGCAGGCGCCGGCACCGGCCTCGCGGATCGAGGGCATCGGCCGGCCGCTGCCGGAACCGAGCTTCATCGCCGGCTGCGTCGACGCCATGGTCAAGGTGCCCGATGCGCTGAGCCTGGCGGCGATGCGCTACGTCAACCGCCGGCTGGGGCGCCGCGTCGGCGGATCCACCGGCACCAACTTCGTCGGCGTGCTGCGGGTGGCGCAGTCGATGCGGGCGCGCGGCGAGTCCGGTTCCATCGTCACCATCCTGTGCGACGGTGGCGAGCGCTACGCGCACAGCTACTACAACCCGGACTGGTA
Source organism: Pseudomonadota bacterium (assembly GCA_023395465.1). Classification (GTDB taxonomy): domain Bacteria; phylum Pseudomonadota; class Gammaproteobacteria; order Xanthomonadales; family Xanthomonadaceae; genus Luteimonas. Next base: position 1,304 of record JAEWZE010000101.1, on the reverse strand, counting down.
CGCGGCCGAGGGGATCGAACTGGACGACGCCGACCGTGTCATCGCCGCAGCCGCGGACGGCGACGGCGCCCTGCCCGACCTGCTGCCGGTATCACGCCACGAACGCGGCTGACAGGCGATGAGGCCGTCGTTGCGCAGGCAGCGAAAGGTTCACCGCAGCACCAGCGGCACGGCGCCGCAGGCCAGTCCCAGCATGGTGCCGCCCAGGACTTCCGCCACTGCGTGCCGCCCCATCCGCAGCCGCGACCACCCCAGCAGCGGCAGCAGGGCCAGCGCGACGCCTCCGGCCGCCGGCCACAGTCCCAGCAGCGCGACGCCCGCGAACGCCAGGCTGGCCATGTGCAGCGACAGCTTGATCCAGCGGTTGGCCAGGCCGGCCACGCACAGCATGGCCACCACCGCGAGCACGCCGGCCGAGGCGGTGGATGCACGCCCGCCCATCCACCACCAGTAGCCGCCGGCCACCGCCAGGGCGAGCAGGTAGAGTGCCGGGCGCTCGTGCGGCCGCGAGGCATCGACCGTCTGCCAGCGCCCCGTATGTCGCCGATGCAGCACGAAAGCCCAGACGATCGCCACTGCGGCCGCGATACCCGCCGCCGTGCGCGGGAGGCTGGCCGGATCCAGCCGCCACGCCGCGACCAGCGCCAGCATGACGAACACGGCGAACGGATGCAGCGCCACCGAAACCACGCGCGCGAACGGCCAGCGCGCGAACCGCCGCGCAGGATCGCTCATACCTGTTCCAGCGCGTCGGCCAGCCGCTCCACCCCGATCACCTGCATGCCCTTGTAGCTGCCCGCCTTCGGCGCGTTCGCCCTCGGGACGATCGCGCGCAGGAAGCCGTGCGTGGCCGCCTCCTTCAGCCGCTCCTCGCCATTGGGGACTGGGCGGATCTCGCCCGACAGCCCGACCTCGCCGAAGGCGATCGTCTTGTCCGGCAGCGGCGCGTCGCGCAGCGAGGACAGCACCGACAGCAGCACCGGCAGGTCGGCCGCGGTTTCCTGCACGCGAATGCCGCCGACCACGTTCACGAACACGTCCTGGTCGCCGGTGACCACGCCGCCATGCCGGTGCAGGACCGCCAGTAGCATGGCCATGCGGTTGCCTTCCAGGCCCACCGCGACCCGGCGCGGATTGGACAGCGGCGAGGCATCGACCAGCGCCTGCACCTCGACCAGCAGCGGCCGCGTGCCTTCGCGCGTGACCATCACGCAACTGCCGGGCTGCTGCGCGCTGCCGCCGGACAGGAAGATCGCCGACGGGTTGGGCACCTCCTTCAGGCCCCTGTCGCCCATCGCGAACAC
>JAEWZE010000248.1 GCA_023395465.1 Pseudomonadota bacterium | reverse complement strand
CGGGGATGATGTCCGGGTCGATCAGGTTGGGCAGGTGCCCTTCCAGTCCCATCAGCAGCGCCTTGTCGGTGCCGTGGCCGCGGCCGGTGAGGGCCAGCGAGCCGAACACCTCGGCGCGCACCCGCGCCACCTCGTGCAGCCGCCCGGGCTCGACCAGCCAGCGTTCCACGAAGCGTGCGGCCGCGCGCATCGGGCCGACCGTGTGCGAGGAACTGGGGCCGATGCCGATCTTGTAGAGGTCGAAGGTGCTGACGGACATTCGGGCGTTCCTGGTGCGAGCGGCCATTGTATTGGTTGCTGACGTAACGGCTGCGCTACGGTGCCGGGCGCCGGCTGGTCCGTTACGCTTCGCCGGTCCCTTCCGCCCGGCGCCCCGCATGTCCCGCTACATCCTCTACCAGCGCGACGACTGCCATCTGTGCGACCAGGCCCTCGAACTGCTGGCGCGGGCCCGCTTCGCCGAGCCGCGCAGCGTGTTCATCGACGACGATCCGGAACTGGAGGCGCGCTACGGCCAGCGCGTGCCGGTATTGCGCGACACGGCCACCGGCAGCGAACTGGACTGGCCGTTCGATCCGGCTGGCCTGCAGCAGGCCGCCGGCCGGTGAAGGCGATGGCGCTGCTGGCGGGCATGGCGTTCGCCGCGGGCGCGACCGGCGCCGACGTGCACCTGGGCAAGCCTGGCGGCGGCGATCCGTCGCGTTGGCAGGGGCTGACGGTGGGCGCGGTGCTCGATCCGGCGCAGGTGGAACGCATCATCGTGCTGCGCGCGGTGACCAGCGCCCCGCGCGAACTGGACCTGGCCAACCTGCGCCGCATGCTTGCCGACAGCGCCCACCTGCCGCTGCAGCCGCCGTCGATGGCGCCAGCGCCGCCGTGGCGGCCGCGCGACGGCATCTGGCATGCGGTCGTGCTGATGCGGTCGGGGCAGGTGTTCGACCTGGAGCTGCATGCCGACGGGGCCGGGCTGCGCGCCTGCCTGGCCGCCGAGGATGGCGCGCGCGGCTGCTTCCAACCCCCGCCCGCGGCCTGATCAGGGTGCCGGGTGCAGGTACACGCGCGTGCTGATCGCCACTTCGTCGGGAATCACGCCGGTGTCGGACCAGTCGCCGCCGCCCACGCCAAATTCCAGGCGCCTGACCGTGGCATGGCCGGAGAGCAGGGCCGGCGTGCCGGCCGTCCAGGTGAACTCCAGCGTCACCGGCCGGCTCACCCCGCGCAGGCTGAGGGTGCCCTCGGCCGCGTAGCGGTTGCCGCCGAGGGCGCGGAAGGTCTCGGCCACGTAGCGGGCGCGCGCGAACCGGGCGACGTCGAAGAAGTCGCCGCCCGACAGGGTCGAATCGCGGTCGGCGTTGCCGGTGCTGGTGCCGGCCAGTTCAATGGTGACATCGAGCCGCGAATCGCCGAGCCGCTCCGGATCGAAGCTCAGGCGGGTGTCGAAGCCGCCGAAGCGGCCGGTGAACACCTCGCCGTCGTACCTGGTGGCGAAGGCCAGCGAGGACCCGGGCGCCTGCACGTACTTGGCGGCATGCGCGGGCGCGGCCAGCATCGCCACCAGCATGGCGGTGACGGCGGCGGGCGTGGTGAGTCGGTTGGACATGATCAGGATTCCGGGCCGGGGCGGGGGCGCGTGCTGCGGCGGGGCAGCATGCGCACGAGGGTGTCGTCACGCTGGAACAGGTGGTGGTAGAACGCGGCGCCCGCATGCGCGGCCACGGCCGCGACCAGCACCCAGAACAGCAGGCCATGGGCGTCGCGGGCGAGGTCGGCCAGCCATTCGTTGGGTCCGGCCAGCTTGGGCATGTCGAACTGGCCGAAGTAGCGGAACGGGCGCAGTCCGCTGGCCGAATCGTAGAGCCAGCCCGACAGCGGCATGGCCAGCACCAGCGCGTACAGCAGCCAGTGGGTGAGGTTGGCGATGGCCGCCTGCCAGCCCGGCGTGCCGGCGACCGGCGCCGGCGCGCCCGCATACAGCCGCCAGCCCAGGCGCGCGAGCATCAGCGCCAGCACGGTGATGCCCAGCGACTTGTGCGCCGTGTACACCCAGAAATACTTCGGCGTGCGCGGCAGTTCGCCCATGGTCAGGCCGACGATCGCCAGGACCAGGATCAGCAGCACGATCAGCCAGTGGAACGCCTGGCTGACGGCGCCCCAGTGTTCGCGGGAGTTGCGCAGGCTCACGGTCGGGGCTCCGGTTCGGGAATGGGGGGCGGCTCGGTCCGGTCCCGGGCCGCATCGTCCGCTTCGGCTGCCTCTGCTGCCTCTGCTGCCTCTGCTGCAGGGGCATCGGCCGGTTCGCTGCCGGCGTCCTCGCCGGCGTCGGTGCCGCGCACGCGCGTGGCCTCGGCCTCGATCCGCAGCTCGACCGTATCGCCGATCATCGAACGCCAGGCGGTGACCCCGAAGTCCGTGCGGCTGAGCGTCGCCGTCGCCGAAAAGCCGACGGTGCGCCGGAACGGCGGCAGCGGATGGCGACGGGCGCCATTGAGCCGCACCTCCAGCGCCACCTCGCGGCTCACGCCGCGCAGCGCGAGCAGGCCATGGACGATGGCCCGCTGCGCGTCCAGCGGCTCGACGCGGGTCGAACGGAAGGTCGCGACCGGATGCGCGTCGGCATCGAGCAGGTTGCGCGCCAGCGTGGCGCGGTTCCAGTCCTCGTCGCCGAAATCCAGGCGCTGCAGCGGGATCTCCACCTCCACGCGCGCGCCGGCCCAGTCGCCGGGGCTGAAGCGCAGGATGCCGCTGCTGCCGGAAATCGTGCCCAGCGCGGTGGAGAAGCCGGCATGGTCGACCGCCACCAGCACCCGCGTATGCACCGGATCGAGGGCGTAGCGGGCCGGCTCGGCATGCACGATTCCGGCAAGGCCCAGCATCAGCCAGGCGATCGCGGACAGGCGCGGCAGGAAACGGGGCATCGGCGGCTCGCGGGGCGGACGGATCCGTGGCCTGCATTCTAGGCCGCCGCGGCGGGCGGCATCCGGGCTTGCGCCGGCAACGGAGCGTTGCGAGGATGCGGGGCCGCGTGCGCAGGCGCGCCAGGGACAGGCACGGCGAGCGGGGAGGCCGGATGCGGGCGATCGCCTTGACAGTGGTGGTGTGGTGGCTGGCGCTGGCCGGCGGCCCGGCCGCTGCCGTGGAACCGCTGTCGCCGCCGCAGCTGCCGATGCCGCGCCAGATCAGCGTCTACGAAGGGCTGCCCTCGAACCGGATCAATGCGCTTGCCGAGGATCGCCAGGGCTATCTGTGGATCGCCACCCGCGACGGCCTCGCGCGCTACGACGGCGTCGGCTACCGGATCTGGCGCGTCGGCGACGGCCTGAACGACAACCATGTCTGGATCGTGTTCGTCGACGCTCGCGACCGGGTCTGGGTGGGCACGCAGAACGGTGGCCTGGCGATGCTCGATGCGCGGCGTCGCGGTTTCGTCCATTTCGACCGCAGCACGCACCCGCAGATCGGCAGCAACGATGTCTGGTCGGTGGCGCAGACGCCCGATGGCGCGATCTGGTTCGGCACCGCCGACGGTGGCCTGCACCGGATCGACGAGGACGGCAGCATCCGCCGCTTCATGCCCGAGGCGGGCAACCCGCGCAGCCTGCCTTCGCCGGCGGTCACCTGGCTGCGCGTGGACCGGCGCGGCCGGCTGTGGGTGGGCACCTACCAGGGCCTGGCGCGCTGGACCGGCGACGGCTTCGACCGCTTGCTGCAGGACGTGCAGCCCGCCCCCCCGGTCAACGCACTGGTGCTCGACCGGGACGGCGACCTGTGGATCGGGACCACCAGCAGCGCCTGGGTCTACCGCGACGCCAGCGGCAGGATCGAGGCCGCACCCTGGCGCGACCCGGTGCTCGGCCAGCCGGTGCTGAGCATGCTGGTGCAGGACCGCCAGGGGGCGCGCTGGCTGGATACGCGCAGTGGGCTGGCGCTGGAGCGGGGAGGGCGGATCGAGGACGTGCCGCTCTACAGCAACACCAGCCGCGGCCTGGTGCGGCCGGCCTGGTCGACGGCGCTGGAGGATCGCGAAGGCGGCCTGTGGCTCGCCAGTTCCGAGGCCGGCCTCTGGCACCTGCCGGCCAACTGGCGAAACTTCACCGTGTTGCGGCGCCGGCTCGATGACCCGGCATCCTCCGGCAACGCCTTCGTCCACAGCGCCGCGCCGGCCATCGACGGCGGGTTCTGGTTGGTCGGTACCGGCGGCGTGCTCGACTGGCTGGACCCGCACACGGCCCAGGTGGAGCACCGCGCCAGCGGCGTCTGCGGCGACATGCTGCCGTACGCCGTGCGCGAGGTGCGCGATCGCAGCGTGTGGATCGGCTGCCTCGGCTCGGTGACCCGTTACGAACCGGGCAGCGGCAAGTTGCAGCGCTGGCATCACGGCGATGCGGTCGATCCGGCATCCGCGGGCGTGGTCTCGCAGATCGTCGAGGAGCCGGACGGGTCGATCTGGGTGGCATCGGCCGACGCGCTGCAGCTGCGCGCACCCGACGGCCGCGTGCTCCAGGCGATGCCGGCGGGCGGCCCCGAAGGATTCCCGGCAGGCAACGCCCTGCAGCAGGTCTCGCGCGGTCCCGATGGCGCGCTGTGGCTGGCGACCGCGCAGGGGCTGCTGATGTGGAACGCCGGCGCGCGCATGTTCGAACCGGTGCCGGGCGGGCCGGGCTGGCAGGTGTTCGCCTTCGGTTACGCCCCCGACGACACGGTCTGGGTCGGCGGCAGCGGCATGCTGGTGTCGTACCGCTGGACCGGCGCGGAACTGGTCGCCGAACGCACCGTCGATGCGCGCCATGGCCTGCCGGCGGTCGCGCCGGGCGGACTGGCGGTGGATGCGCTGGGCGTGGTGTGGATGAGCACGCCGCGCGGACTGGTGCGCTACGACGCCCAGCGCGAACGCCTGCGCGTGTACAGCGTGCTCGACGGCCTGCCCAGCCAGCAGTTCAGCGACTATCCGTTCGAGCCCTCGGCGCGCGGCCACATCGCGGTCGGCACCGCCGATGGCCTGCTGCTGTTCCATCCGCGCCACGTGCAGGTCGGCGAAGGCACGCCGACGCTGGCGATCGAGTCGGTGCGTGCGCGCCGGGGCGAGGAATTGCTGGATTTCCCCGCCGACGCGTCCATCGTCCTGCGCCACGACGACCGCGACCTGACCGTGGTCGCGCGCCTGCTCTCGTTCACCGATGCGCACGCGCACCGCTACCGCTACCGGCTCGAGGGCTACGACCCGGACTGGGTGGAGGTCGGCGCGTCGGGCGAGCGCATGTTCCCGAGCCTGCGCCACGGCACCTATGCGCTGGAAGTGCAGGCCCGCACCGCCGACGACGAATGGACGCCGGTGCAGCGCCTGGATTTCGTGGTCGACGAGCCCTGGTGGCGTACCGGCCTGGCGACCGCGGTCTGGATCCTGGGCGCGCTGGCGCTGCTGGGCCTGCTGGCCAGCCAGTACCGCGCCCGGCTCAAGCGCCGCCATGCCTGGCAACTGGCCGAGCACAAGCGTGAGCTGGCCGAGCAGGCCTCGCTGGCCAAGACCCGCTTCCTGGCCACGCTGGGCCACGAAGTGCGCACGCCGATGACCGGCGTGCTGGGCATGAGCGAACTGCTGGCCGCCACCGACCTCGACGCGCGCCAGCGCGGCCACGTCGAGTCGATTCGCCGCGCCGGCGAGCACCTGCTGCGCCTGGTCAACGACGCGCTCGATCTTGCCCGCATCGAGGCCGACCGCCTGCAGCTCGACCAGCAGCCGTTCGACCTGCACGCGCTGGTGCGCGAGACCGTGGCGTTCTGCGCGCCGCAGGCGCAGCAGCGCGGACTGGCATTCGACGAGGAGATCGCCGCCGACGTGCCGCACTGGGTGCTGGGCGACGCCGGCCGCGTGCGCCAGATCCTGCTCAACCTGCTGGGCAACGCGGTCAAGTTCACCGAGCGCGGCAGCGTCGGCCTGCAGGTGCAGGCGATGCAGCCCCCGGGCGTGCGACTGACCGTGCGCGACACCGGGCCCGGACTCAACGAGGAGCAGAAGCAGCGGCTGTTCCGGCGCTTCGAGCAGGCCGAGGGCGCCCGCACCAGCGCCCGCTATGGCGGCAGCGGACTGGGCCTGGCGATCTCGCAGGAGCTGGCCGCGGCGATGGGCGGGCGCATCGACATCGACAGCGCGCCGGGCCACGGGACCGCCTTCATCGTCGAACTGCCCCTGCAGCCCTGCGCGCCACCGTCGGCGCTGCCCGAACCGCAGGCGGTCGCCAGCGCGGGCGAACTGTCGCTGCTGCTGGTCGAGGACGACCCGACCATCGCCCGCGTGGTCAGCGGGCTGCTGGAAGCGCAGGGCCATCGCGTCGTGCACGTCGCGCACGGGCTGGCGGCGCTGTCGGAGATGCCGCTCCACGCCTTCGATGCCGCCCTGCTGGACCTCGACCTGCCGGGCATCGATGGCCTGACCCTGGCCCGGCTGATGCGCGCAAACGGCTTCGGCGCGCCGCTGATCGCGGTCACCGCGCGCGCCGATGGCGAAGCGGAAGCCGCGACGGCCGACGCCGGCTTCGATGCCTTCCTGCGCAAGCCGGTGACCGGCGCGATGCTCGCCGCCGTGCTGGCCGAGACGGTCCGGCGTTGACCGCGGGCCTGCGCGGCGGGGCGTTTTCCTACGCCATCCGCCGCGCCTGCCCGATGTCGCCGATGGCACCGGGCCGGCGAGACTCGGGTCCGTCATCGCTCCGGACTTCCGCCATGCCGGTCCGCCTCGCCGTGCTGCTGTCGCTCCTGCTGGCCCTGTGCGCCGTTCCCGGCCGCGCGCAGCCGCCGTCGCTCATGCTCGCCCGGGATTACCAGGCCGGCGTCGCGGTCGGCGACTACTGGGTCAGCGAGAAGTTCGACGGGGTGCGCGGACGCTGGGACGGGCGCGCGCTGTGGACGCGCGGCGGCGGACGGATCGCGGCGCCGGACTGGTTCGTCGCGAACTGGCCGCCGGTGCCGATGGACGGCGAACTGTGGATCGGGCGCGGCCGGTTCGACGAGGTGAGCGCGCTGGTGCGCGCGCAGCGTCCGGACGACGCGGCGTGGCGACGGGTGCGCTTCATGGTGTTCGACCTGCCCGCACACCCCGGCGGCTTCGACCAGCGGCTGCAGCGCCTGCGCGTCCTGCTCGTGGGCGCGGGCGTGGCCTGGCTGCGGCCCGTCCCGCAACAGCGTTTCGCCGATGCCGCGGCGCTCGAGGCGCGGCTGCAGGCGGTGGTCTCGGCCGGTGGCGAAGGCCTGATGCTGCATCACCGGCACGCGCTGTACCGGGCCGGCCGCAGCGACGGGTTGCTCAAGCTCAAGCCCTGGCAGGATGCGGAGGCCCGCGTGGTCGGCCACACCGCCGGCCGCGGCAAGTACGCGGGCATGCTCGGTGCGCTGGTGGTGGAGCGGCCGGACGGATTGCGCTTCCGCCTGGGCAGCGGCTTGTCCGATGCGCAGCGCGCGTCGCCGCCCGCGGTGGGCAGCCACGTGACCTATCGCTACAACGGCCTCACCGGCAAGGGCGTCCCGCGCTTCGCGCGGTTCCTGCGCGTGCGCCACGAACTGCCGCCGCCCGATCCCGAGTAGGAATCCGGGCACGCGCCCGCCGCGAGGCGGGACGCGACGCCGTCGCTCAACGCGCGCTGTAGGCGTGCACTTCGTCGACCAGCGCCGCGACGTGGTCGGGGTTCATGTCCGGCGACATGCCGTGGCCGAGGTTGAACACGTGGCCGTCGCGCGAGCCGCCATTGCCGTCGCGCCAGCTGTCCAGCGCCCGGCGCACCTCGCGGCGGACCGCGTCGGGCGAACCGTACAGCGTGGTCGGGTCGAGGTTGCCCTGCACGGCGACCTTGCCGCCGGTCCGGCGCGCGGCCTCGCCAAGTTCCACCAGCCAGTCCACGCCCACGCCCTCGGCGCCGCTGGCGGCCAGGTCTTCCAGGTAGGCGGCGTTGCCCTTGCCGAACAGGATCAGCGGTGCGCGCGCCTCGCCGTCGCCGCGCTCGAGCTCGCGCGCGATGCGCTGCAGGTAGGGCAGCGAGAACTCGCGGTACATCGCCGGCGACAGGACGCCGCCCCAGGTGTCGAACACCTGCAGCGCCTGCGCACCGGCCGCGCGCTGCGCGGCCAGGTAGGCGATCACCGCGTCGGTGTTGACCGACAGCAGGGCATGCAGCGCCTGCGGGTCGTTGAGCGCCATCGCCTTGATCCGCGCGAAGTCCTTGCTGCCGCCGCCCTCGACCATGTAGCAGGCCAGCGTCCAGGGGCTGCCGGAGAAGCCGATCAGCGGCACCGCGCCGTCGAGTTCGCGCCGGATCACCCGCACCGCGTCCATCACGTAGCGCAGTCCGGTTTCCATGTCCGGCACGCCGAGCTTCGCCACGTCGGCGGCGCTGCGCACCGGGCGCTCGAACTTGGGGCCTTCGCCCTCGACGAAATACAGGCCCAGGCCCATCGCATCGGGAATGGTGAGGATGTCGGAAAACAGGATCGCCGCGTCCAGCGGGAAGCGGCGCAGCGGCTGCAGCGTGACCTCGCAGGCGATGTCCGGGTTCTTGGCCATGGCCAGGAAGCTGCCGGCCTGGCGGCGCGTCTCGCGGTACTCGGGCAGGTAGCGCCCGGCCTGGCGCATCAGCCAGACGGGAGTGTGGTCCACGGGCTCGCGGCGCAGGGCGCGCAGGAATCGGTCGTTCTTCAGGGGGCTGGTCATGGCGTTTCCGTGTCCGGTGATCGATCCGGACCTGTGATGGGGGTAGGGGTCGCGCAGTGCGACCGGGATCCGCCGGGCATGGACGGATCCTGCATGTCGTCGGGATGGGCGGGGGATGAGGCCTGTTGTCGCCGCCGCCGGGACGCCGCAGCCGTCACCTGGGCGCGCCCGCGCCTTCGGCGTACATCAGCTGGAATCCGCGCTTGAGCTGCGCGTCGCGCGCGTGTTCGAGCGCGGCCAGGGCGCTGGCGTGGTCCAGGTACTGCTCGCGCCGCAGGGTGCTGCGGCCGCCGGTCTGGCCGGTTTCGCGCAGCAGCGTCCACGCGCCCAGCAGGTCCTGCTGCAGGGTCAGCTGGACGAAGCGCGGGGCTTCGCGGCCATCGGGGCGTTGTTGCAGGAGCAGGCGCATGGGGCGGGCATTGTACGTCGCGCGGTGGCACGGGCCGGCCGCGGGCCGGGTCTCAGGCCCGCAGCACGTCCCGCACCACGTCCTCGGGCACGTCGGCCTCGACCCGGGCGCGGCCGGCGGCCTCCCAGACGATGAAGCGCAGGCCGCCGGCCTGGGTCTTCTTGTCCAGGCGCATGTGGGCGAGCAGGGCCTCCGGGTCCAGCCCTGGCGGCGGATCGACCGGCAGCCCGAAGCGCAGGAGCAGGTCGCGCAGCCGGGCGGTGTCGGCGGACGTGGCGAGGCCGAGCCGCTCGGACAGGCGCGCGGCCTGGACCATGCCCACCGCCACCGCCTCGCCGTGGATCAGGCCACCGTAGCCCTGTCCGGTCTCCAGCGCGTGGCCGAAGGTGTGGCCGAAGTTGAGCAGCGCGCGTTCGCCGTGCTCGAACGGATCGCGCTCGACGATCGCCGCCTTGTGCGCGCAGCTGCGGGCGATGGCCTCGGCCAGCGCCTCGTCGTCCATCGCCAGCAGCGCATCGGCATGGGCGTCGAGCCAGTCGAGGAAGCCGGCATCGACGATCGCGCCGTACTTCACCACTTCCGCCAGGCCCGCGCGCAGTTCGCGCAGGGGCAGGGTGCGCAGCGTGGCGGTATCGGCCAGCACCGCGCGCGGCGGGTGGAAGGCGCCCACCAGGTTCTTGCCCTGCGGCAGGTCCACCGCGGTCTTGCCGCCGACCGAGGAATCGACCATGGACAGCAGCGTGGTGGGCAGCTGCACGCAATCCACCCCGCGCATCCAGGCGGCCGCGGCGAAGCCCGCCAGGTCGCCGACCACCCCGCCGCCGAGCGCATAGACCGTGGCGTCGCGGCGCGCGCCGGCGCGCGCGATCGCATCGATCGCCTCGCCGAAACGGGCGAGGGTCTTGGACGCCTCGCCGGCCGGCATCGTCCAGTGCGCCAGGCGCAGGCCGGGGCGCGCGACCTGCAGCGCAGCCAGCACGCGCTGCAGGTACAGCGGCGCGACCGCATCGTCGCTGACCACCACCGCATCGCGCCCGCGCAGGGTCGCGGCGAGCAGCCCGCCCTCGTCGAGCAGTCCGGGGCCGATGTGGATGTCGTAGGGGCGTTCGCCGCCCACGGCGACGACGCGGCGCTGCTGGCTCATGCGGTGCTGCTCTCCTGGAAACCATCGAGTGGGCCGCGGCTCCACCGCGCCTGCAGCTGCCGCGCCAGTTGCGTGGAAGCCTGCGGCGGAAACAGCAGGTCGGTGTCGAAACACAGGTCGGCGACGCCGGCATACAGCGGCGCGCGTTCGTCGGCGAGCCGGCGCAGCACCTGTTCGCGGTCGTCGCCGGCGATCAGCGGGCGGCTGCGATCGCGCGCCAGCCGGTCCAGCTGCCGTTCCAGGCTCACCTGCAGATACACCACGAAACCGCGTTCGCGCATCCGCTGGCGACTGCCGGCATCGAGCACCGCGCCGCCGCCGGTGGCGATCACCAGGCCTTCGCGCAGCAGCAGGTCGGCCAGCGCGGCCGATTCGCGCGCACGGAAACCGGCCTCGCCCTCGCATTCGAAGATGGTCGGAATGGTCGCCCCGGTGCGCACTTCGATCTCGCGGTCGGCATCGACGAACTGCAGGCCGAAGCGCCCGGCCAGGCGCTTGCCGATCGACGACTTGCCCGCGCCCATGGGGCCGACGAGCACGAGGTTGGGGGCGGGATTCATCGCCCGGATCGTAGCAGCCCGCGGCGCCTGGCCGCTGCGTTAACAGCCGCAGGTGCAGTCTGTTGCACCCGTGACAATTCCGTCGCGATGTTCCGAAGGAGAAGCAACCATGGCCGTGGCCAAAGTCATCGAGATCAACTCGTCGTCCAAGACCAGCGTCGAGGACGCGGTCAAGTCGGGACTGAAGAAGACCGCCGAAAGCGTCAAGAACATCCAGGGCGCCTGGATCAACGAGACCAAGGTCGTCACCGACCGGGAAGGCAACGTGATCGAGTGGCGGGTGAACATGCGGGTGACCTTCGTCGTCGAGTGAGCGGCGACGCATGCACGATGGATCCCGGCCGCGAAGCCGCCCGGGATCCGGCCGGCTGCCGGGCAGCCGTCCCTAGCCTCGGGCCACGAACGGACCGGGCCGGCGCTGCGCGTCGAGCGATACCACGGCATCGGCGATCGTCGGCAGCATGCGCAGCGCCTGCCGGCTCACGCGTTCGTAGTGCTGCACGAAGCGTTCGACCTGCGCGCGGGTCATGCCCGGGCGCGACGGGTCCTGCGCCAGCAGCGCCTGCTCCTGCTGCCAGCGCCACTGCGGCACGATGTCGAAACCCGGCGGCTGCAGGAACAGCAGGCGGTCGACCCGCCGCCACAGCGCCGGATAGTCGCGCGCCAGCGCGTCGTTGCAGTAGCGGCGCCAGCGGCCGTTGGCGTCTTCCTCGCGCTCGAGTGCGTTGAGCGGGGCGACCAGTGCCTCGCCGGTTTCGGCCGGCGTGCCCAGGCACCAGCCTTCGAACACCACCAGGTCGACGCGTCCAACGTCGCGCCAACGCGCCGCGCCAAGGCGCCGGTCGGCCAGCTTGTCGAAGACCGGCACGCGCACCGGGCGGCCGTCGCGCAACGCGTCCAGGGTCGAACAGGCCAGGGCGACGTCGTGCGTGCCCGGCGGGCCGCGGGTGGCCAGCAGCGGATGGACCTCGCGCGCCAGCGCCTGCCGCGCGGGCTGGTCGAGGTAGAAGTCGTCGATCGACACGGCGAGCGCGCGCAGGCCGTGTTCGGCCGCCGCGGCCGCCAGCTGCGCGGCGAGGGTCGACTTGCCGCTGCCCTGCAGCCCGGAGACGCCGTAGACCCGCGCGCCGCCGGCCAGCGCATGGTCGAGCACGCGCGCCACCAGCGCGCCCTCGAATCCCTGCGGCGGAGCGGCGTGCGCGTCGGGGGCCATCGCGCCACAATAGCCCAATGAACTGCGCAGACCTGCAGGCCGAGGCCCTGGCCACCTTCGATGCCCTGTTCGCCGAGGCGCTGGCGGCCGGGGAGCCCGATCCGACCGCGATGACCGTGGCCACCGCCACGCGCGAGGCGGTGCCTTCCGCGCGCACGGTGCTGCTCAAGGCGCACGATGCGCGCGGCTTCGTGTTCTACACCCATCTGGACGGGCGCAAGGGACGCGAACTGCAGGGCAATCCGCAGGCCGCGCTGCTGTTCCACTGGCCGCGCGTGCGCAACGGCGTGCAGGTGCGGATCGAAGGCGCGGTCGAGATCGTGGAGGAAGCGGAGGCCGACGCCTACTTCGCCTCGCGCCCGCGCGTGAGCCAGCTCGGGGCGTGGGCGTCGAAGCAGTCCGAGACCCTCGAGTCGCGCGAAGCCTTCGAGCTGGGCATGGCCGCGCTGGAAGCCGAATTCGCCGGTCGCGAGGTGCCACGGCCGCCGCGCTGGACCGGGCTGCGCGTGCGCCCGGACCGGATCGAGTTCTGGTACGGCGCGCAGTTCCGACTGCACGAGCGCTGGCTCTACGAATTCGACCTGACCGGGCACTGCAGCAAGCGGATGCTCTATCCGTGACCGGGCGGGATTCGGGATTGGGGATTGGGAATTCGGAGAAGGCAAGCGCTTTCCGATTTTCCGAATCCCCGAACCCCAATCTCCAATCCCGTCGGTCCAGCGGACCGACCCGCATCGTCTGCCTCACCGAGGAACCGACCGAGGTCCTCTACGCGCTGGGTGAGCAGCACCGGATCGTCGGCATCAGCGGCTTCACCGTGCGCCCGCCACGCGCACGCCGGGAGAAGCCGAAGGTCAGCGCCTTCACCAGCGCCAGAATCGAAGCGATCCTCGCACTGCAACCCGACTTCGTGGTCGGGTTCTCCGACATCCAGGCCGACATCGCCGCCGAACTGGTGCGGCGCGGGGTGGAGGTCTGGATCAGCAACCACCGCAGCGTCGCCGGCATCCTCGACTACGTGCGCCGGCTCGGCGCGCTGGTCGGCGCCGGCGCGCGTGCCGAGGCCTATGCCTCCAAACTCGAGCGCGGGCTGGACGAGATCGCGGCCGAGGCGGCCTCGCTGCCGCTGCGGCCGAGGGTGTATTTCGAGGAATGGGACGAGCCGATCATCACCGGCATCCGCTGGGTGGCCGAACTCGTCCGCATCGCCGGAGGCGACGACATCTTCCCGGAGCTGGCGGCGCAGCCGCTGGCGAAGGCGCGCATCCTCGCCAGCGGCGATCCGGTGATCGCGCGTGCGCCGGATATCATCCTGGGCTCGTGGTGCGGCAAGAAGTTCCGGCCCGAACGGGTGGCCGCGCGCCCGGGCTGGGATGCGATCCCGGCGGTGCGCGACGGCGAACTGCACGAGATCAAGTCGCCGCTGATCCTGCAGCCCGGGCCGGCGGCAGTGACCGACGGGGTGCGCGAGATCGCCGGGATCATCCGGCGCTGGGCGCGCAAGCCGCGTTAGCGGGCGGCCGTCCGTCCGGCCGCGGCGGGCGGACCGGTCCTAGCGCGCGAACACGTCGCGGCTGAAGCGCAGGATGTCGGGCGCGGCGACGCCCGGGCGATGCACGGTGACCTCGAATGCCAGCGTATCGGGCGGTGCCACCCGCACGGTGCCGACGTAGTCGATGAAGCCATCGCTGCGCACCTCGCGCATGGCCACGTCCTGCCAGACGCCGCGCAGGTCGCGCGCGCGGACGCCGACCCGCGCCTGCAGCGATGTTTCGGCGTGCGCCGGACCCTGGCGTAGGCCGACCAGCAGCAGCTGGCTGCCGCGATCCGGGGCGACGCCATAGCGCGCGGCGATGGCAGGACTGAGCGAGGCGGACGGCGCCACGCTCGCATCGATGCGCACGTCGCCGGCCTGCAGCGTGGCGGGCTGGCGCGATTCCGCGCTCTGCGCGGCAAGTTCGGCCTGTCCGCCTGGACTGCCGCCGCAGCCCGCGAGCAGGCACAGCGCCAGCAGCGGCGGCGCCAGGTGTCGCGTGGCCATCGACTCAGTCATTGGCGGCCGACAGTTCGGCGCCGCGCCGCGTCGCGGCATCGATCGCCTGCGACACGAGCTGGCGGAAGCCGCCGGCCTCGAAGGTTTCGATCGCCGCCTGCGTGGTGCCATTGGGCGAGGTGACGCGGCGGCGCAGTTCGGCCGGGGGCTCGCCCGATCCGGTGAGCATGCGCGCCGCGCCGAGGATGGTCTGCTGCGCCAGCGTGCGCGCGGCCTGCGGCGGCAGGCCCTGCGCGATGGCGGCGTCCTCCATCGCCTCGGCCAGCAGGAACACGTAGGCCGGGCCGCTGCCGGACGTGGCGGTGACCGCGTCCATCAGCGATTCCCCGGCGATCCACACCGTCTGCCCGGCGCTGGCCAGCAGGCGCGTCGCGCGCTCGCGGCCGCGTTCGTCCACCTGCGCATTGGCGAACAGGCCGGTCACGCCCGCGCCCAGCAGCGCGGGCGTGTTCGGCATCGCGCGCACCACCGGCAGGCCGCCGCCCAGCCAGCGGTCGAGCTGCGAGGCGGTGATGCCGGCGGCGATCGAGACCACCAGCGGCTGTTCCGATTGCGCGGCGCTGGCCAGGGTTTCGCAGACCTGGCGCATCACCTGCGGCTTGACCGCGAACACCCAGGTCGCGGCCCCCGGCACGGCCTCCTCCGCGCTGGCGAAGCAGGCCACGCCGAAGTCCTCGGCCAGCCCGGCACGCGTGCGCGCATCGGGTTCGGCCACGCGGATGCGGGCCCGGTCGGCGCCGGCGACGATCAGCCCGCCGACCAGGCTGCGGGCCATGTTGCCGCCGCCGATGAAGGCGATCGGGGAAGCGGAGGGCGCGGGCGGGTCGGTCGGGGTCATGGCGGCGAGGTGCGGATCCGGAAAACGCCACCCTAGCGCGAACGCGGCCGGCTGGCATGTCGCGGACAGGTCGCGGAGGCGAGGGGCCGGGTCGCTCCGCGCTCCGGATCGGCTGCGGGCACGGGGCGGGTGCGCCGGTCGTGCGACCGCCGGAGCAGCGGACGCCTGGACCCGCATGGCGCCGGGTGCGTCCGCTGCGTCGTCGGGGCGTCGCGCTCCAGCACCGGCCTGTCGCCCTCCGGCCGGCATGTGGCAGCCGCGGACAGGGCCGGATCGGCCGGTTTTGTGATCCGCGTACATGGCTATACTGCCAGCCGGGGATAGGCTGTCGACCACGGTCGTGGCGGCCGCATCACGACATACTGCAGCCGCAGGGGAGCTTGCATGGATATCGCCGAACTACTGGCGTTCTCGGTCAAGAACAAGGCCTCGGACCTTCACCTGTCCGCGGGCCTGCCGCCGATGATCCGGGTCGATGGCGACGTGCGCCGGATCAACATCCCGGCGCTGGAACACAAACAGGTGCACGCGCTGGTCTACGACATCATGTCGGACAAGCAGCGCCGCGACTTCGAAGAGTTCCTCGAAACCGACTTCTCGTTCGAGATCCCGGGGCTGGCGCGCTTCCGCGTCAACGCGTTCAACCAGAACCGCGGCGCCGGCGCGGTGTTCCGCACCATTCCGTCCGAGGTGCTGACGCTCGAGGACCTCGGCTGCCCGCCAATCTTCCGCGAGCTGATCGAGCAGCCGCAGGGCCTGATCCTGGTGACCGGGCCGACCGGTTCGGGCAAGTCGACCACGCTCGCGGCGATGATCGACCACATCAACAAGAACGAGTACGGGCACATCCTCACCATCGAGGATCCGATCGAGTTCGTGCACACCTCGCAGAAGTGCCTGATCAACCAGC
>JAEWZE010000238.1 GCA_023395465.1 Pseudomonadota bacterium | reverse complement strand
CCCATGAAGTTAGTCGACGAAGCTGAAATCACCGTCACCGCCGGCAACGGCGGCAACGGCTGCGTGGGTTTCCGGCGCGAGAAGTTCATTCCGCTCGGCGGTCCCGATGGCGGCGACGGCGGCGATGGCGGCAGCGTCTACCTGGTGGCCGACGAGAACCTCAACACCCTGGTCGATTTCCGCCACCAGAAGCAGTTCCGCGCCCAGCGTGGCGAGAACGGCATGGGCCGGCAGATGTACGGCAAGGGCGGCGAGGACGTGCTCATCGCCGTGCCCACCGGCACCGTGGTGCACAACGTCGATACCGACGAGGTGATCGGCGACCTGACCCGCCACGGCGAACGCCTGCTGGTGGCGCAGGGCGGCAAGGGCGGCCTGGGCAACATGCATTTCAAGAGTTCGACCAACCGCACGCCGCGGCAGTCGACCTCGGGCACGCCGGGCGAGGAGCGCACGCTGCGGCTGGAACTCAAGCTGCTCGCCGACGTGGGCCTGCTAGGCTTCCCCAACGCCGGCAAGAGCACCCTGATCCGCGCGGTGTCGGCGGCGACGCCGAAGGTGGCCGACTACCCGTTCACCACGCTGTATCCCAACCTGGGCGTGGTCAGCGTGGAGCCCGCGCGCAGCTTCGTGATCGCCGATATCCCCGGCCTGATCGAAGGCGCGGCGGAAGGCGCGGGCCTGGGCGCGCTGTTCCTGCGCCACATCCAGCGCACGCGGCTGCTGCTGCACCTGGTCGAGATCGAGCCGCTGGACGGCAGTGACGCGGTCGAGCAGATCCGCACCATCGAGCGCGAGCTCGAGCGCTTCGATGCGGGCCTGCTCGACAAGCCGCGCTGGCTGCTGCTCAACAAGGCCGACCTGATCCCGGCCGACGATGCCCGCGAACTGGCCGACCGCATCGTCTCCGAGCTGGGCTGGACCGGGCCGTGCTTCATCGTGTCCGGACTCGCACGCGAAGGCACCCGCGAGGTGATGCTGAAGGTGCAGGCCCACCTGGACGACATGGCGCGCGTCGAGCGCGAGGCGGCAGCGGACAGCGGCGACTGAGGCGCCGATGGAAGCGCCTTGCGGCGGTACCGGCCCCGGACCTGTGCCGGTGGGTGCGGACCAGGCGGGAGCGCCTGGCGTCCGCGCACGCCCCTGCGTGGTCCGCACCGGGACACAGGGGCCGGCGGCGCGCGCGGCGAAGATGCCTGAAACGAAAAACCCGGCCGGAGCCGGGCTTTTCCACGATGAAGCCGGCCTGGACTCAGGCGGCCTTGAGCGCCTTGATGCGGGCGGTCAGGCGGCTCTTGTGGCGGGCGGCCTTGTTCTTGTGGATCAGGCCACGCGAGCTGAAGCGGTCCAGCAGCGGCTGGGCCACGGCAAAGGCGGCTTCGGCGCCGGCGGCGTCGTTGGCGTCGAGGGCCTTGACGACCTTCTTGACGGCGGTGCGCAGCTGCGAACGCTGGGCCGTATTGCGCGCGTTGCGCACGACGGTCTGCTTGGCGCGCTTCTTGGCGGACTTGATGTTGGCCACGATGGGATCCTGGAAACTGGTATGGAAGTGAACGGCGAAAACCGGCAGCAGCCGGGCTTCGGAAAGACGGAGCCGGAAATTATGGGGGTTTCAGGCACTTGGGTCAACAGGGCAGGCGGGCCGGGGGGCAGGGCGTGAGTGCGCCGGACCCCGTCCTGCCGCCCGAGGGCGCTCCGGCCGCGGCGGCGCGGCGCGCGGGCCTGCTGCGCTCCACCGCCGTGTTCAGCGCGATGACCTTCATCTCGCGCATCACCGGCCTGGTCCGCGACCAGGTCTATGCGGCGGTGTTCGGCGCCAATCCGGCGATGGACGCCTTCCTGGTGGCGTTCCGCATCCCCAACTTCCTGCGCCGGCTCTCGGCGGAGGGCTCGTTCTCGATGGCGTTCGTGCCGGTGCTGTCCGAATACCGGGAGCGGCGCGACCATGCCGCGGTGAAGGAACTGGTGGACCGGGTCTCCGGCACCCTGCTGGCGGTGCTGCTGGTGCTGACCGCGCTGGCGGTGCTGGCCGCGCCCTGGGTGATCCGGGTGTTCGCGCCCGGCTTCGATGCCGATGGCGACCAGGGCCGGCTGGCGGCGGAAATGCTGCGCATCACCTTTCCCTACCTGCTGTTCATCTCGATGGCCTCGCTGGCCGGCGGCGTGCTCAACAGCTACCAGCGCTTCGCGGTGCCGGCGCTGTCGCCGGTCCTGCTCAACGTGTCGATGATCACGGCGGCCCTGGCCCTGGCGCCGCGGATGGACGAGCCGGTGATGGCCCTGGCCTGGGGCGTGCTGGTGGCGGGGCTCCTGCAGATGGCTTTCCACCTGCCGTCGCTGGCGCGGCTGGGGCTGCTGCCGCGGCCGCGCTGGGGCGCCGCGCACGAAGGCGTGCGGCGGGTGATGAAGCTGATGGTGCCCACCCTGTTCGGCTCGTCGGTCGCGCAGCTCAACCTGCTGCTCAACACGGTCGTGGCCTCGATGCTGATCGGCGGCAGCGTGACCTGGCTGTACCTCGGCGACCGGCTGCTGGAGTTCCCGCTGGGGATGTTCGGCGTGGCGATCGGCGCGGTGATCCTGCCGCACCTGTCCAGTCGCCACGCGGTGGCCGATCCGGACGGGTATTCGAAGGCGCTGGACTGGGGCTTCCGGCTGTGCCTGATGATCGCCGTGCCCGCATGCCTGGGCCTGATGCTGTGCGCCGAGGCGCTGGTGGCGACGCTGTTCCAGCATGGCCGCTTCACCGCGCACGACACGCAGATGGCGCGGCTCACCGTGCTCGCGCTGTCCACCGCGCTGCCGGCCTTCCTGCTGGTGAAGGTGCTGGCGCCGGCCTTCTACTCGCGCCAGGACACCACCACGCCGGTGAAGGCGGGCGTGGTGGCGGTGGGTGCCAACCTCGCGGCGACCGTGCTGTTCCTGGCCGCACTGCTGTGGCTGACCGGTGCCGGGCGCGAGGCCTGGGCGGCCGGCGGCGGCGACGTGCGCGCCGCGCTCAAGGCGCTGCCGGGCGCGCATGCCTGCCTGGCGCTGGCGACGGCCGCGGCGGGCTGGACCAATGCGCTGCAGCTGTGGTGGTACCTGCGCCGGGCCCGCGTGTTCCGCGCGCAACCGGGCTGGCCCCGCTTCTGGCGCCAGCTGGCGCTCGCCAGCCTGGCGATGGCCGCGGTGGTGCTGGCGCTGCTGCTGGCCTGGAACGACTGGACCGCCTGGCACTGGAGCGAACGGGTCTGGAAGCTGGCGGTGGTGGTGGGCACGGGCGCGCTGGTTTACGCGGCGGCTCTGTGGCTGCAGGGGATCCGGCCGCGCGACCTGCGCCATTGAGCGCGACCGTGCCGGAACACCCGCGCCGATCGCCCGCGCATGCGCCGGGCGCATGGGGCGCCCGCTATACTCCGCGGTTCCCATGAGCAGGCTGTTTCGCGACGTCGACGGCGGGCCGCTGTGCCCCAACGGCAGTGTGGTCTGCATCGGCGCGTTCGACGGCCTCCATCACGGCCATCGCGCACTGGTGCGCCACGCGGTGGCCCGCGCGCGGGCCATCGGCGCCGAATCGGTGGCGCTGAGCTTCGAACCCCTGCCGCGCGAATTCTTCGCCGCCGCCAGTCCGCCACCGCGGTTGAGCCTGGCGCGATCGAAGATCGAAGGCCTGTGCGGCCTGGGCATCGACCGGGTCGGCCTGCTGCGCTTCGGCGCCCGGCTGGCGGCGATGCCGCCGCAAGCGTTCGTCGAAGCCGTGCTGGCCAGGCGCCTGCGCGCGCGCGAGGTCTGGGTCGGGCCGGAGTTCCGTTTCGGGCACCGTCGCGCCGGCGACATCGGCGTACTCCGCGCGGAAGGCGAGCGCCACGGGTTTGTCGCCGGGGAGATCGAGCCGCTGCACCTGGACGGCGAACGCGTGTCGTCCACCCGCATCCGCCAGGCGCTGGTCGCCGGCGACTTCGACGCCGCCGCGCGCCTGCTGGGCAAGCCGTATTCGGTGTCCGGACGGGTGGTGCGCGGCCGGCAGCTGGGCCGCACCCTGGGCTATCCGACCGCCAACCTGCGCTTCGGCGGCAAGGTGCCCGCGCTGCGCGGGATCTACGCCACGCGCGTGCACGGCCTGGGCGATGCCGGCGCGGCCGGCGGCGGATGGCCGTCGGTGTCGAGCTTCGGCACGCGGCCGACGGTCGGCGGCGTGGAGCCGCTGCTCGAGGCGCACCTGTTCGATTTCGAGGGCGACCTGTACGGACGCCGCATCGAAGTCGAGTTCGTCGAGCGCCTGCGCGACGAGGAAAAGTTTCCCGACCTGCCGACCCTGGTCGCGCAGATGCATCGCGATGCCGACGAGGCCCGTCGCATCCTCCAACAGCACACCCCAGGGCGGGCCACCGCGTGACCGAAGACAACGACAGCCAGCGCTACAAGTCCACCATCCTGTTGCCCGCGACGGAATTCCCGATGCGGGGCGACCTGCCCAAGCGCGAGCCGGCCACGCTCGAGCGCTGGGAGCGCGAAGGCCTGTACGCGCGTTTGCGCGAGAACGCCGCGGGCCGGCCGCTGTTCGTGCTGCACGACGGGCCGCCCTACGCCAACGGCCAGATCCACCTGGGCCACGCGGTCAACAAGATCCTCAAGGACATCATCGTCAAGTCGAAGTACCTGGCCGGCTTCGACGCGCCCTACGTGCCGGGCTGGGATTGCCACGGCCTGCCGATCGAGATCGCGATCGAGAAGAAGTACGGCAAGGTCGGGGTGAAGCTCGATGCGGTCGAGTTCCGGCAGAAGTGCCGCGAATACGCCGAATCGCAGATCGAACTGCAGCGTCGCGACTTCAAGCGCCTGGGCGTGATCGGCGACTGGGACAACCCCTACAGGACGCTCGACTTCCGCTTCGAGGCCAACGAGATCCGCGCCTTGGCCAAGATCGTCGACAACGGCCACCTGACCCGCGGGGTCAAGCCGGTGCACTGGTGCTTCGACTGCGGTTCGGCGCTGGCCGAGGCGGAGATCGAGTACGCCGACAAGGTCTCGCCGGCGGTCGACGTGGCCTATGCCGCGCGCAGCCCGCAGGCGGTGGCGCGCGCGTTCGGCGTCGAGGTGCCGGAGGATGTCGAGGTCGCCGTGGCGATCTGGACCACCACGCCGTGGACGCTGCCGGCCTCGCTGGCGATCTCGATGGGCGCGGCGCTGGAGTACGCCCTGGTCGAAGGCCCGGCGCACGACGGGCGGCGCCGCTGGCTGGTGCTGGCCGATGCATTGGCCGAGGGCGCGCTCAAGCGCTACGGCGTCGACGAGGCGAAGGTGCTCGGCCGCGCGCTGGGCGAGAAGCTCGAAGGCATGCTGTTCGCGCACCCGTTCTACGACGGACGCGATATCCCGGTGCTGCTCGGCGATCACGTCTCGGCCGAGGACGGTACTGGCGCGGTGCACACCGCGCCCGGCCACGGCCAGGAGGACTACGCGGTCAGCAGGCAGTACGGGCTGGTCGAGAAGTACGGCGCGGCCGAACTCAACCCGGTCGACGGGCGCGGCGTCTACCTGCCGTCGACGCCGCCCGCGCATGGCGTGGCGCTGGCCGGCCAGCACATCTGGAAGGCCAACGACGCGATCGTCGAGGTGCTGCAGGCGAGCGGCGCGCTGCTGGCGCTGCGCAAGCTCGAGCACAGCTATCCCCACTGCTGGCGGCACAAGACCCCGATCGCGTTCCGCGCCACCCCGCAGTGGTTCATTTCGATGGACCAGGCCAACCTGCGCGCCGATGCGCTGGAGGCGATCAAGGGCGTGGGCTGGTTTCCAGGCTGGGGCGAGGCGCGCATCGCCGGCATGGTGGAAGGACGCCCGGACTGGACCATCTCGCGCCAGCGCACCTGGGGCGTGCCGATCGCGCTGTTCGTGCATCGCGAAACCGGCGAGCCGCATCCGCGCAGCACCGAATTGATGCGGCAGGTGGCCGACCGCGTCGAGCAGGGCGGCGTGGACGTGTGGTACACGCTCGACGCCGCCGAACTGCTGGGCGATGAAGCGGCGCAGTACGAGAAGATCACCGACATCCTCGACGTCTGGTTCGATTCGGGCGTGACCCACGAGGGCGTGCTGCTCGAGCGCGGCTTCGGCAAGCCGGCCGACCTGTACCTGGAAGGGTCCGACCAGCACCGCGGCTGGTTCCAGTCCTCGCTGCTGACCGGCGTGGCCATCGACAAGGCCGCGCCCTACAAGCAGTGCCTGACCCACGGCTTCACCGTGGACGAGCACGGTCGCAAGATGTCCAAGTCGCTGGGCAACGGCATCGAGCCGCAGGACATCATGAAGACGCTTGGCGCGGACATCCTGCGCCTGTGGATCGCCAGCGCCGACTACAGCAACGAGATGTCGCTGTCGCAGGAGATCCTCAAGCGCAATGCCGATGCCTACCGCCGCATCCGCAACACCGCGCGCTTCCTGCTGGGCAACCTCAACGGCTTCGAGCCCGCGCGCCACCTGTGCGCGCTGGAGGACATGCTGCCCTTCGACCGCTGGATCGTGCATCGCGCCTGGGAGCTGCAGGAGAAGATCGTGGCCGCCTACGCGCGCTACGACTTCGCCGAGATCGTGCAGCTGCTGCTGAACTTCTGCAGCGTCGACCTGGGTTCGCTGTACCTCGACGTCACCAAGGACCGGCTGTACACCATGCGCGAGGATTCGCGCGGCCGGCGCAGCGCGCAGAGCGCGATGTACCACATCACCGAGGCGTTCGTGCGCTGGATCGCACCGGTGCTGAGCTTCACCGCCGAGGAGATGTGGGCCTACCTGCCCGCACCCGCCGCCGGCGCCCGCGAAGCGAACGTGCTGATGGCCATCTGGTACGGGGGGCTGGCGCCGCTGCCGGCCGACGCGACGCTCTCGGCGCACGATTTCGAGCGGCTGCTCACCCTGCGCGAGAACGTGGCGCGGGTGCTGGAGCCGATGCGCGCAAGCGGCGAAATCGGCGCCGCGCTGGAAGCGGAGATCGAGCTGCACGCCGGTACCGCCGACCAGATCCGGGTGGCGCCGCTGGTCGACGAACTGCGTTTCTTCCTGATCAGCGGCGACGTCAAGGTGCTGCCGTTCGAGGGCGAGCAGTCGCGCATCGTCGCCACGCCCACGCGCAAGCCCAAGTGCGTGCGCTGCTGGCACCACCGCGAGGACGTGGGTACGCATGGCGCGCACCCGCAGCTGTGCGGGCGCTGCGTGTCCAACGTCGAAGGCCCCGGCGAAGACAGGAAGTGGTTCTGATGGCCCGTCCCGGCCCCAATGCGCTGCCCTGGCTGGCCCTGTCGGCGCTCGTCATCGTCCTGGACCAGCTGAGCAAGTGGTGGGTGCTCACCAGCCTGCCCGAGTACACGCCGATCCCCGTGATCGAAGGCTTTTGGAACTGGTATCGCACCTACAACACCGGCGCCGCCTTCAGCTTCCTGGCCGACGCCGGCGGCTGGCAGAAATGGTTCTTCACCGTGCTGGGCGTGGGCATCAGCGTCCTGCTCGGGCATTGGCTGTCGCGCACGCCGCGGGCCGACTGGCGCACGGCGCTGCCGTTCGCGCTGGTGATCGGCGGTGCGCTGGGCAACATCATCGACCGGCAGGTGCACGGCCACGTGGTCGACTTCATCCAGTGGTACTGGAAGGACTATTACTGGCCCGCGTTCAACATCGCCGACTGCGCGGTGGTGGGCGGTGCGATCGGCATCGTGCTGTTCGGGCTGTTCCAGGGGAAAACGGCCGCAAAGCGGTCGTGAATGCGGTCCGCCTGCGCGGCGCGCGGCGATCACGGTCGCGCCGTGCGGATGGCGGACTGGCGTAGCAGCGGCGCACGGGAAGGCATCCTGCCGGGACGGGACGCGACGGGCTGTCGTGCCCGTCCGTCGGCGGCGTCGCGACCATGGGCAGAGGACGGTCAGCCGTGGCGGCGACTCGCCGGTCGCCAGCCTGACTCTGAATACGCCCGGCGTCGTCCAGGAGGTGGAGTGGGCAGCCCTCGAGAACATGCAAAGAGTCCCATTTGCATCTGCTAATGACTCTCATTAACCTGTGCGTCCGCCGGGTCTGGGCCCGGATCCCCACGGACGTCCTGAATGCCGCAATCCTCCTGCCGCGCGCTGCACGCCGCGCCGTTCGCTCCCACCGCGCTGTCGGTCGTGGTGGCCGCCACCCTGGCCATCATGGCCGCAGCCACGCCAAGGCCGGCCATGGCCTCGGGCGAGGGCTCGGGGGAGGCGGCACTGGCGGACCCGACCACGCTGGACCGGATCGAGGTGCACGGCAGTCGCCGCTCCGGCTATGCCGCCCCGCCATCGAGCGCCGGCACCGGCCTGTCGCTGACACCGCGGCAGACGCCGCAGTCGGTGAGCGTGCTTGGCCGAGAGCAGCTCGAGGACTTCGGCCTGGACAACCTCAACGACGCCCTGGAGTCGACCAACGGCATCGTGGTGGAGCGGGTCGAGACCAGTCGCACCTACTACACCGCCCGCGGCTTCGACATCACCAACTTCCAGTTCGACGGACTCGGCGTGCCGCTGCCCTACGGCATCCAGAACGGCGACATCGACACCGCCCTGTTCGACCGCATCGAGGTGCTGCGCGGCGCCAACGGCCTGATGTCTGGCACGGGGAATCCATCAGCCACGGTCAATTTCGTGCGCAAGCGTCCGGGCGACGCGTTCGAAGCCGCGGCGCACGCGACCTTCGGCAGCTGGAAGCGCCGCCGCGTCGACGCCGACCTGTCCGGACCGCTCGGCAGTGGCGTGGTGCGCGGCCGCGTGGTCGGCGCGTACGAGGACGGCGACAGTTACCTCGACCGCCATTCGCTCGAGAAGTCCGTTGTCTACGGCGTGCTCGAGGCCGACCTGGGCGAGGACACCCTGCTCACCGCCGGCATCTCGCGCCAGGACAACAACGCCGATCGCCCGCTGTGGGGCGCGCTGCCGCTGTACTACAGCGATGGCACGCCGACCGACTACGACACCGGCACCAGTACCGCCTCCGACTGGTCGTACTGGGACACGCGCGACACGCGCAGCTTCGTCGAACTCGAACACGCCTTCGACAACGGCTGGAACCTGCGCGCGGCGATCAACCACCAGGAGAAGATCGAGGACGCGGAGATCTTCTACGTCTACGGCGTACCGGACCGCGAGACCGGCCTGGGGCTGTTTTCCTATCCGTCGGCCTACGACGTGACGGTGCGCGCCCTGCACGCCGACGTGCG
The DNA here is from genome assembly GCA_023395465.1 of Pseudomonadota bacterium. Classification (GTDB taxonomy): domain Bacteria; phylum Pseudomonadota; class Gammaproteobacteria; order Xanthomonadales; family Xanthomonadaceae; genus Luteimonas. The sequence goes on along the minus strand of JAEWZE010000238.1, from coordinate 7,245 downwards.
TGCCAGCGGCGCACTGCAGCTGGGTGGACGCAGCCACGAACTGGTCGTCGGCGCCAGTTGGGCGGACAGCAACGTGCGCGAAGTCTCGTGGTACGGAAACGACATCGGCACCGCGCTGCCACCGCTGGAAGACTTCGACGGCCGTTATCCGAAGCCGGCGTTCGACCTGTTCTCCGATGGGTCCGACTTCGACTTCCGTCGGGACACGGTCTATGCCAACGTGCGCTGGAACCTGGCCGACACGTTGCGCCTGACGACCGGGGCCAACCATTCGAAGGTGCGGATGGACGGCATCGGCTACGGTGCCCCGAAATCGACCGACGCCTCGAAGACCACGCCCTTCGTCGGCACGGTCTGGGACTTCGCGCCGGCCTACTCGCTGTACGCGGCCTACGGCGGCATCTTCGCGCAGCAGACCGAGCAGGACGCGAGTGGAACGCCGCTGGATCCGATCGAGGGCCGCAACCTCGAAGCCGGTATCAAGGGAGAATGGTTCGATGGGCGTCTCAACGCGTCGGCATCGGCGTTCCGGGTGCGCCAGGACAACCTCGCGCGGTCAATCGGCTTCGATCCCGGGACCGGTCGATCGATCCATGAAGGGCAGGATGCGCGCTCCGAGGGCGTCGAACTGGAGGTCGCCGGCGAACTCGGCGACACCTGGTCGCTGGCGGCCGGTTTCACCCGGCTCGACGTCGAGGATGCCGACGGCAACGATGCGCGCACCTATGTCCCGCGATCGATGCTGCGCGCGTCCGCGGTCGCGCGGATCGCTGCAGTGCCGGGCTTGCGCGTCGGCGGATCGTTGCGCTGGCAGGACGACATCCATCGCGAGGCGTTGCTGGCTGACGGCGCGGCGATCGAGATCCGCCAGGACAGCTATGCAGTGCTCGGCCTGATGGCGGGCTACCGTGCCGGCAACGGTTGGGAAGCGACCCTGAACCTCGACAACCTGACCGACGAGAAGTACATCGCCAGCCTGTACTGGGAGCAGGGCTACTACGCCACGCCGCGCAGTGCGTCGCTGACCATCGGCTACCGGTTCTGAGCGAGCGGACCAGTACGCGCGCGTTGCAGCGAAGACAACGGAGACGTCATGACGCCCCAGGCCGCGATCCAGGCAACCCCGAAACGTCCACCCGCGCGCTGGCGCCATGCCGGCGAAGTGGTCCTGCGCACGCTAGCCGCCGTGTTCGGCGGCTACCTGCTCGCCCACGCGTTTTCCGCGCTGGCGGCGTCGGTGCTGCCGTTCGCGCGGCCCGATCGCGTGGTGGCCGGCGCGTTGCTGGCGTTCCCGGTGTGGTGCGCGGCGGCGGTGTACGCGTTCGGCGCACGCGACTGGAGGCGCGCCGTCGGGATCCCGCTGGTGCTGGCGCTGGCCATGCTCGGCCTGGCGGCGTTGCTCGCGGAGCAGGCGTTGCGTCCATGAACCCGGTCGGACGGAGAGGAAGCCGATGAAGAACTCGCTGCGCCAGGCGATGGCCTGGCTCCATACCTGGTCGGGCCTGCTCGGGGGCTGGCTGCTGTTCGTGATCTTCGTCGGCGGGACCATCGCCTGCTTCGATCGTGAACTCGACGACTGGGCGCGACCCTCGCTGCACGACCTGTCCGGCGCGCAGCCGACCCGGTTCGACGCCGCGTTCGCGCGCGTGCGGGAACAGGCACCCGACGCGCACGTGTGGTGGGCGCACGTGTCGGGCGAACGCAAGCGCGGCATGGAGGCGTTCTGGTTCAACGACGACGGCAGCGAGGGCCACGTGCTGCTCGATCCGCGCGACGGCGGCGAGATTCCCGCCTCCGGTCCCGGCCAGTTCTTCTTCGAACTGCATTACGACCTGCATGCCGGCCTGTGGGGCATGTACATCGTCGGCTTCACCGGGATGCTGATGCTGGTGGCGCTGGTCGCGGGCGTGATCACCCACAAGAAGATCTTCAAGGACTTCTTCATGCTGCGCTGGCGCGGTGGTGGCCAGCGTGCGTGGCTCGACGGCCACAACCTGGCCGGCGTGCTGGGCCTGCCGTTCCACCTGATGATCGCCTACACGGGCGTTGCGATCTTCGCCGCCAGCTACATCTTCGGTGGCACCCAGGCCGCGTACGGCGGCGACGTCGAGAAGTTCTACGAGGAAGCCGGCGGCTTCTACGAGCGGCCGGAGATCGGCAGGCCGCTGCAGTCGCTGCATTCCATCGACGCCCTGGTTGCGGATGCGCAGCGGCGCATGGGCGTGCCGGTCGAATGGGCCTCGATCCACCATCCAGCCGACGCCAGCGCCATGATCTCGTTCGGCACCGGGCACTCGCGCCGGGTCGCCTGGGACATGCAGCAGGTGCACTACGACGCCGCCACCGGCGCGTTCGTGCACCAGTCGACACCGGCGACCCCAGGCTACGACACCTACGCCTTCCTCGGCGGCCTGCACATGGCCCAGTTCGGCGGCGCGCCGCTGCGCTGGCTGTACTTCGTGCTCGGCCTGGCCGGCTGCGTGATGCTGGCCAGCGGCATGCAGGTCTGGGTACGCAAGCGCGAGCAGCGGGCAGCGCTGGCCGGGGCGCTGAGCGGTTACGGCCTGGTGCGCGCGCTGAACGTGGGCGTGGTCGCGGGCATGCCGCTGGCGTGCGCGACGATGCTGGTCGCCAACCGCCTGCTGCCGGCCACGCTGGCCGACCGGGCCGGGGCCGAGGTCGCCGTGTTCTGGTCCGCCTGGGCCGTGGCCGCCGCCTGGGGCGCGATCCGCGAACGCGGCGGACGCGGCTGGCGCGACCTGTTCGCCGCCACCGCGGCCATCATGCTGGCGATCCCGGTGGCGAACCTGCTGACCGCGCCGCACAGCCATCTGCTGGCCACCGTGGCCCGCGGCGACTGGGCGCTGGCGGCGGTGGACCTGGTGGCGGCCGGATGCGCGCTCGCCTTCGCGGCGTTGGCGCGCCAGGCGCAGCGCGGCCATCGGCTGGCCCGTCCCGTCGTGCGGCCGGCGGCACCGGCGCGCCGCGCCATTGCCGGCCAGGAGGGCGCCTGACATGGTGGTGCTGGGCACCCTGATGATCCTTGCCGGCTGGTGGCTGCTGGCCGCCGCCATGCCGCCGTGCCAGGTGTCGCGGGCGCGTCGCCTGCGCGTGGCGGGCGCGCTCGCGCTTGCACTGAGCCTGGGCTGCTATCTCCATGCCATCGGGTTCGAGCAGGGGCCGGTGTTCTGGGCGGCCGCATTGATGCTGGGCGCGCTGGCGGTCGCACTGCTGCGCGCCGCGACCGGCCCGGACGGCCGCCGCCCGCGACGCCGCGAGCCGCGATAGAGCCGCTCGCGGGGCTGCCGGGCGGCACGCCGTGTTCCGGCGCGGTTGCCCGCCGGAGCGCTACACTTGCACCTCATGGACATCGTCCTCGCCAATCCCCGCGGCTTCTGCGCCGGCGTCGACCGCGCGATCGAAATCGTCAAGCGCGCGATCGAGACGCTGGGCGCGCCGATCTATGTGCGCCATGAAGTCGTGCACAACCGGTTCGTGGTCGAGGACCTGCGCCGGCGCGGCGCGGTGTTCGTCGAGGAACTCGACGAAGTGCCCGACGGCAACACGGTCATCTTCAGCGCCCACGGCGTCTCGCAGGCGGTGCGCGAGGAGGCGGAAAGGCGCGGCCTGAAGGTCTTCGACGCGACCTGTCCGCTGGTCACCAAGGTGCACCTGGAAGTCGCGCGCCAGTGCCGGGCCGGGCGGGACGTGGTGCTGATCGGCCACGCCGGGCATCCCGAGGTCGAGGGCACCATGGGGCAGTGGAAAGCCGAGGCCGGCAGCGGTCGCATCTACCTGGTCGAGGACCTGGAGGACGTGGCCTGGCTGGATCCGTCGCAGCCGACCAACATTGCCTACACCACGCAGACCACGCTCTCGGTCGACGACACCCGCGACATCATCAGCGCATTGCGCGCACGCTTCCCGCTGATCCAGGGGCCGAAGAACGACGACATCTGCTACGCCACCCAGAACCGCCAGGATGCCGTGCGCGAGCTGGCGCAACAGTGCGACCTGGTGCTGGTGGTCGGCTCGCCCAACAGCTCCAACTCCAACCGCCTGCGCGAGCTGGCCGAGCGCGATGGCGTGGAGTCCTACCTGATCGACGGCGCCGCCGAGATCGATCCGGAATGGCTGGTCGGCCGCCGCCACATCGGCGTCACCGCCGGCGCCTCGGCCCCCGACGTGCTGGTGCAGGGCGTGCTGGCGCGCCTGCGCGAACTGGGCGCCAGCGGCGTGCGCGAACTGCACGGCGAACCGGAAAGCATGGTGTTCGCGCTGCCCAAGGAACTGCGCCTGCAGCTGGTCGACTGAGGCTTTCCTCCCGGCGCCGCGACGAAAAAAGCCCCGCGATGCGGGGCTTTTGACGTATCTGGTGCCGGAAATAGGAATCGAACCTACGACCTACGCATTACGAATGCGCCGCTCTACCAACTGAGCTATTCCGGCAAGGGTCGCAGATTCTAGGCGCTCGCACCGGTCCGGTCAAAGGGCGCGGCCACTCGCCGCGCCGGCCGGGGGACGGCGCACCCGGACGCGGGCCACGCCGGATCGCGAGAATGGCTACAGCATCCCCAGCACCGTCAGCTCCGGCATCCTCAGCCGCAGTTCGTCGGCCAGCCGGATCGCCAGCGCGGTGATGGTCAGGGTCGGGAACGACCAGCCGCCGGTCGGGAACACCGAACTGCCGGCCACGTAGAGGTTGTCGATGCCGTGCACCCGGCACTGCCGGTCGACCACGCCGTCGGCGGGCGCGTCGGACATGCGCGTGGTGCCCATGTGGTGCGCGGTGGCCTGGACCGGAGGCGGCTGGCCGGGCTCGCGCAGCCAGGCGGCCGGCTCGAAGCGGCAACCGTATTCGGCGGCGACGTCCCGTCCAACGAGCAGCGAGGTGGCGCGGATGTTGTCGAGGTCCTGCTGGTTGAGCCGCCAGTCCACCTGCGCCTTGCGCAGGCCCAGGGCGTCCCTGCGGTCCGACAGGGTGATCCGGCTGGCGCGGTCGGGCGCCTGTTCGAAATAGCCGACCATCTCCACGCGGTCCGCCGGGACCACCGGGCGGCCGGCGAGCTTGCGGACTCCCGCCATGGCGATCCCGGGGGCGTGCCGGACGGCGCGCAGGGCCAGCTGCCCGGCGGCTTCGGACGGCGCGGATCGCTGCACGGGCAGGTCGCGGGCGAGTCCGTCGAGCATGGCCTGCTCCACGGCGTTGCCGGTGTCCGTGGCGCCGGTCCGCAGCGATGCGCGCAGCTGGCGCAGCGAGCGCAGGCCGGGCGATGCGCGCTCCACCGCGAACGGCCAGAAGCGGGCGTTGAGCAGGCGGCCGGCATGCTGGGCGGTGCCCGACAGGCTCAGCTGGTGGGTCGCCAGCCCACGGTCCAGCGGCCGCCTGCACCAGCCGGCCAGGCGCTCGACCTGGCCGCCGTGGAAACTGCCCACGTTGCAACGCGGATGGTCCATGAAGCAGCGGCCGACCATGTCGTGGAGATTGCCCAGGCCCTGCGCCACCACGTCGTCGGACAGCAGCAGCAGCCGCGCATTCTCGATCCCGCCCGCAGCGAGGACGAAGCAGCGCGCGTCGACGTGGCCGCGGCGGCCGTCGGTGCCGCCGATGACCGCGCGTCGCACGGCGCGGGCATCGCCGGTTGCCTGGAGCTGCATCAGGTTGGCGTGCAGCACCAGGTGCACGTTGGGCGAGGACTGCAGCATCGGCAGGTGCAACTGCCCGAAATCCTGCGGACTCATGCGGCAGACCCGGCTTTCCAGGCTCGCGGCCGGCTGCCTGGGCGTGGCCGGCGGAGGCTGGTAGCTGCCGTCTTCGAACGCATCGGATTCGACTCCGCACACGTGGTTGGCGCGCGCGTAATATGGTGCGAGCGCGTCCCAGCCGAGCGGCCAGCCGCTTCCGGGAAGCCACTCGCGCCGCGCCAGTTCCAGCGAACTCATCGGGATGCAGCCGCCGCCCCAGATGCGGGTGGCGCCGCCCAGCGCGCGCAGCCGGCTGATCGCCGCGTCGAACGCCTGCGGGCCGACGGAGACGGCGGCGTTCAGCGCCTGGCTGTCGTGTTCGCCCTGCAGTCCGCCGCCTTCCAGCAGCAGCACCCGCCAGGCACTCCCGGCCAGTTCGCGGGCGATGGTGAGGCCGGCCGGCCCACCTCCGACGATGCACAGGTCCGCGTCGAAGACGTCGGGGCAGCCCGAGGAGCGAAAGTCAGAAATCATCCGTGTCCACTTTCCCGTCCGGAGGGGAGCCGGTCTCAGCTCCCGGTATTGCGCTCCGGTACGCTGTGGCCCGGATCTACAGGGCAAACGCGGATATGGCCAAGGCACGGACAGCTTACGTTTGCAACGAGTGCGGTGCGGACTTCAGCAAGTGGCAGGGCCAGTGCGGCGCCTGCGGTGCCTGGGACACGCTGTCGGAGATCGTGGTGGAAGCCGCCGCGGTGGCCAGGTCGCCGGCCGCGCGCCGCAGCGGCTGGGCCGGCAAGGTCGACCCGCCGAGGGTCACCGCGCTCAAGGACGTGCAGCAGGGCGCGGAGGTGCGCGTATCCACCGGCATCGGCGAGTTCGATCGCGTGCTTGGCGGCGGGCTGGTGGCCGGTGCCGTGGTGCTGGTCGGCGGCGATCCGGGCATCGGCAAGTCGACCCTGCTGCTGCAGGCGGTGGCCTCGATGGCGGCCTCCCTGCCGGGCCTGTACGTCACCGGCGAGGAATCGCTGGCACAGGTCGCCGGGCGCGCGGCGCGGCTTGGCCTGCCGCTCGAAGGCGTGGACGCGCTTGCCGAAACCGGGATCGAACGCATCCTCGAACAGGCCGCGCAGCTGCGGCCGCGGATCATCGTGGCCGATTCGGTGCAGACGCTGTGGACCGAGTCGCTGACCGCCGCGCCCGGGTCGGTGAGCCAGGTGCGCGAGAGCGCGGCGCGGCTGGTCCGCTACGCCAAGGAAACCGGCACGGCGGTGTTCCTGGTCGGCCACGTCACCAAGGAAGGCGGCATTGCCGGTCCGCGCGTGCTCGAGCACATGGTCGATGCGGTGCTGTACTTCGAGGGCGATTCGGGCAGCCGCTTCCGCGTCCTGCGCGCATTCAAGAACCGCTTCGGCGCGGTCAACGAGCTGGGCGTGTTCGCGATGGGCGACAGGGGCCTGAAGGAGGTGCCCAACCCGTCGGCGATCTTCCTGTCCGGCGGCAGCGCGCAGCAGCCCGGCAGTTGCGTGATGGTCACGCGCGAAGGCACGCGGCCGCTGC
>JAEWZE010000207.1 GCA_023395465.1 Pseudomonadota bacterium | reverse complement strand
GCCAGCACCGCGGCCTCGCCCATCGCCGCGCGCAGCCGCGGGGTGAGGAAGGGCGAGGGCGATTCCTCGAGCACCTTCTGGTAGCGGCGCTGGGCCGAGCACTCGCGCTCGTTGAGGTGGATGACGTGGCCGTGGCGGTCGCCGAACACCTGGATTTCGATGTGGCGCGGCGATTCGATGTAGCGCTCCAGCAGCACGCGGTCCCGGCCGAAGGCGTTGGCGGCCTCGCGCTGGCAGCTTTCCAGCGACGGCAGGAATTCCGCGGCCGAACGCACCACGCGCATGCCCTTGCCGCCGCCGCCGTGCGCGGCCTTGATCATCAGCGGAAAGCCGATGCGCGCGGCTTCGCGCGCGAGCAGTTCGGGCGACTGGTCCTCGCCGGTGTAGCCGGGCACCACCGGCACGCCGGCGGCCTGCATCAGCTGCTTGGCGCCGGCCTTGCTGCCCATCTTGCGCATCGAGGCGGCGCCAGGGCCGATGAAGGCGAGCCCGGCGGCCTCGGCCGCGTCGGCGAACTCCGCGTTCTCGCTCAGGAATCCGTAGCCCGGGTGGATCGCCTGCGCACCGGCGCGAACGGCCACCTCGACGATCGCATCGCCGCGCAGGTAGCTGTCGGCCGGGCGCGGCCCGCCGATCGGATACGCCTCGTCGGCCAGGCGGACATGCTGGGCGTCGGCGTCGGCCTCCGAAAACACCGCGACCGTGCGGATGCCGAGCCGGCGCGCGGTCCGGATGACGCGGCAGGCGATTTCGCCGCGGTTGGCGATCAGGATCGTCTGGAACATCAGCGGGTGGCGTCCTCGGAAAGGTGGCAGACGGCCTCGATGTTGTGGCCGTCCGGGTCGATCACGAATGCGCCGTAGTAGTCGGCGTGGTAGTGCGGTCGCAGGCCGGGCGCGCCATTGTCGCGGCCTCCGGCGGCGAGCGCGGCGGCGTGGAACGCGTCCACGGCGGCGCGGCTGGCGGCCGAGAAGGCGATGTGCGCGCCGCTGCCCGACGTCGCGCCGCCGGTTCCCGTGCCGATCCAGAAATGCGGACGCTGCGGCGGACCGAAGCCGCAACCCTGGTAACTGCCGCCGGTCTCGGCCGAGGTGACTTCCATCGCCACGCCGTAGCCCAGCGGCGCCAGGGCGCGTTCGTAGAACGCGCGGCTGCGCGCATGGTCGGCCACGCGCAGGCCAAGGTGGTCGAGCATGGCTCAGCCCTCCTGCGCCCAGAGGGGCGCGCGCTTGTCGAGGAACGCCCCCAGGCCTTCCTGGCCCTCGTCGGAGACGCGCAGCGCGGCGATCAGCGCGGCATTGGACTGGTCGAGCCGGTCGCGGTCCGGTTGCAGGGCGACATCGCGCACCAGCCGCTTGGCCGTGGCCGACGCGATCGGTCCGGCCTTGAGCAGCAGCGCGACCTGGCGCTCCACGGCGCCGTCGAGCGCATCGGCTTCCACGACCTCATGCAGCAGGCCCATCCGCAACGCCTGCGCGGCGTCGAAGGTTTCGCCAGTGGCGAACCAGCGCCGCGCCTGGCGCGGACCGATCGCGGCCACCACGTAGGGCGAGATCACGGCGGGCAGCAGGCCGAGCCGGCTCTCGGTCAGGCCGAACTTCGCGCCGGGCACGCCGATGGCGATGTCGCAGCACGCGACCAGGCCTACGCCGCCGCCGAAGGCCGCGCCGTGCACGCGCGCGAGGGTGGGCTTCGGCAGTTCGTCCAGGGTGCGCATCAGGCGGGCGAGGGCGAGCGCGTCCTCGCGGTTCTCCGCTTCGCCGGCGGCGGCCATGCCGCGCATCCAGTTGAGGGCGGCGCCGGCCGAGAACGAGGCGCCGTCGCCCTCGAGCACCACCACGCGGACGGCCGCGTCGGCGGCTGCCGCGTCGAGCGCTTCGGTCAGGCGCGCGACCAGCGCGGCATCGAAGGCGTTGTGCAGCTCGGGCCGCTCCAGGCGCAGCCGCAGCACGGCGCCGGTATGGTGGATCGACAGCGGTTGCGGCATGGCGCGAGGGTCCTGGACGCGGGATCCGCATGATAGCCGCGAGCCGGAAGCCGGTCCGCGCCCCGGCGGCGCACGATGCCGGCGCCGTCGATCCACCACGACGCGACCGCGGATCACGGGAGGCACCGCAACGGACCGTCGCCAACGCCCCCACATGCGCTAAACTGGATGAGACACATTCTCATATGCGCCCATGTCCCCACGTCGCCTGCTGGCAACGCTGCTGCTCAGTGTTGCCCTGATCTGCACCTGTGTTTCCGCTTCCGCCTCCGAAGGCAGCGTCGCCACCACCTGGCGGCTGCTCGACTACATCGCGGTGGACTATCGCGAGGCGGTGGCCGGCGGCGAAGTGGTCAACGCGCTCGAATACGACGAGATGCTGGAGTTCTCGGCGACCGCCGCCGCGGCGATCGACGCGCTGCCGGCCACGCCGCAGGCCGCGCAGCTGCAGCGCGATGCCGCCGCACTGCGGCAGGCCATCGAGGACAAGGCCGAGCCGGAGCGAATCGCGCTGCAGGCGCGTGGCCTGGCCGCGCTGCTGGTGCAGGCCCACCCGATCCCGCTGATGCCGGCCAGTCCGCCGCATTACGCGCGCGGCGAGGCGCTGTACGCGCAACTGTGCGCGAGCTGCCACGGCGCCACCGGGGCCGGCGACGGCCCGGCCAGCGCCGGCCTGGATCCGCCGCCGATCGATTTCACCGATCGCGCGCGCGCCGACGAGCGCAGCGTGTTCGCGCTCTACCAGGTCATCGAACAGGGCCTGGAAGGCACCTCGATGGCCAGCTATCGGGGGCTGCCCAGCGAGGATCTCTGGGCGCTGGCCACCTACAGCGGCGCGATCGCGTATCCCGCCTCGCTGGCGGAGGCGGGCCGGGCGCGGCTGGAGGCCGATCCGGCGCTGCGCGCGAAGCTCGACTTCGAGCGCTACGTCAGCGCCACGCCCGCGCAGCTCGCCGCGGAGCTGGGCTCGGCCGACGCGGCCGCGGAGATCGTGGCTTACCTGCGCCGGCATCCGGAAGCGTCTCAGGCCCAGGCGCAGGATCCGGGATCGGCGCTGGCGGTGTCGCGCAGCCTGCTGCGCGAGGCGATGTCGGCCCATGGCGCAGGCGATGCGAAGCGCGCCCGCGACCTCGCCCTGTCGGCCTACCTGGACGGCTTCGAGCCGGTCGAACCGCTGCTCGCGGCCCGCGACAAGCCGCTGATGGTGAAGATCGAGGCCGCCATGGCGCGGCTGCGCTCGGGCCTCGCCAGCGGCACCGATGCGGCCGCGCTGCAGGCCCAGGTCGACGAACTCGACGGCCTGTTCGCGCAGGCCGAGCAGGTGCTGGGACAGGACCGCACCTCGGCCACCGCCAGCTTCGTGGCGGCCTTCACCATCCTGCTGCGCGAGGGCCTCGAAGCACTGCTGATCGTCATCGCCGTGATCGCGCTGCTGCGCAAGGCCAGCCGCACCGAGATGCTGCCCTGGGTCCACGGTGGCTGGCTGTCCGCGCTGGCGGCCGGCGTGGTGACCTGGGCACTGGCCACCTGGGTGATCACCATCAGCGGCGCGAGCCGGGAGCTGTCGGAAGGCTTCGGTTCGCTGCTCGCCGCCGTGGTGCTGGTCTGGGTGGGCCTGTGGATGCACGCCAAGAGTCATGCGCAGGCCTGGCAGCGCTACGTGCGCGACCGGCTCGGCCATGCGCTGGGCAAGTCCTCCGGCCTGTTCCTGCTGGGCCTGGTGTTCGTGGTCGTGTACCGCGAGGTGTTCGAGACCATCCTGTTCTTCGCCGCGATCTGGAACCAGGGCAGCAAGGGCGCCGTCGTTGCCGGTGGCGCGACGGCTGCGCTGGCGCTGGTGGCGATCGGCTGGGCGATGATGCGCTACAGCCGGACCCTGCCGATCGGCCAGTTCTTCCGCTACAGCTCGCTGCTGATCGCGGT
>JAEWZE010000020.1 GCA_023395465.1 Pseudomonadota bacterium | reverse complement strand
GCGAGCCAGCAGGGCGGCGAGAGCGCCGCCACCAGCCGCGTGCGCGAGCAGGTCGTGGCCGAGGCCCTGGCCAGCGGACGCCCGCTGCGCTATCGCGACCTGGTGCGCGACCAGCTGCGCGCCTGGCGCGCCCGCGCGCCGGCCGACGAACCACCGCAGGGACCGGGCCGGACCGGCCTCCCGTCGGCGCCGAGCCATGCCTCGCCATCGGCCGGCCATGTCCTGGATACGCAGGAGCTGGTCAGCCTCGCCTCGCTGCTGCAGGGCGATGATCCGGCGCCGTTCGAGAAGGTGCTGGCCGGCGAGGATGCGCGTCCGCTGGCCGACGTGATCCGCCATTCCCTGCTCGACGGCGTGCGCCAGATCGGATTCGATCCGGCCCATACCCACTTCAGCGGCGACGAGGAGGACGCGATCGACCTGATCGGGATCCTGTTCCAGTCGCTGTTCGACGCCAACGACCTGGTCGGCGACGCGCGCCAGCTCTACGGCAAGCTGGTGGTGCCCTACCTCAAGGTGGCGCTGACCGACGATTCCCTGTTCAACCGCCGCAGCCACCCAGCGCGGCGCCTGCTCGATGCGGTGACCGAGGCCTGCGACGGCAACGAAGGCAAGACGCCGCAGGACCAGGAAACGCTGAACCAGGCCGGCCACGCGGTCGACCGCGTGGTCGAGGAATACCAGGACGACCAGGCGATCTTCGAACTGGCGGCCGCCGAGCTGCGCGACCATCTCGACCAGCAGCGGCGCCGCGCCGAGCTCACCGAGAAGCGTGCGGCCGAGGCGATCCACGGCCGCGAGCGGCTGCAGCAGGCGCGGCGCAGCGCGGCCGACCTGGTCGCCTCGCGGCTTGCGGGGCGGCCGCTGACCGCGGCGGTCGCCCATTTCCTCGACCGCCACTGGCGCCACCACCTCACCCAGACCTGGCTGCGCGACGGCGCCGATTCCCAGCGCCACCTGGCCGCGATCAACCTCGGCGATGCGATGGTGCAGGTGGATGCCGACGCCGCCGAGGTGCGCGGCGCGGTCGTGGCCAGGCAACTGCTGGCGCTGCAGGTGCCGCTGGGCGAGTGCTATGCCAGCTGCGGCATGGAGGCGGGCAGCGCGCGCGACGCGATGGCCCGCATCATCTCCGCGCTGGCCCTGCCCGACACGCCGCGCACGGTGCACCAGCCGCAGCTCGAGGAGGCGGACCCGAGCGAGGCCGACGGCGTCCTGCGCGTGGCCGGGGGCAGCGCGCAGATCGAGTTCGATCCCGCGATCGCCGCGCGCATGCGCCGCCTGCGCGTGGGCCAGGGCCTGCGCCTGGTGGATGAGGACGGGCAGGACAGCGCCGGCCGCATCGCCTGGATCAGCCCGCTGACCGGGCGCTTCCTGATCGTCAACCGGCGTGGCCTGCGCAAGACCGTGGTGTCGCCGGAGGAGCTCGCGGCGATGGTGGCCCAGGGCAATGCCCAGGTCCGTTCGGTGGACTCGCCCTTCGACGAGGCGATGAAGCAGCTGTGGCAGCGCATCAACGCCGTGGCCGAGGATGCCTCGGCACTGCCGCGCCAGGAGCGCAAGCTGGGCTGAGCGCGCGGTCCCGCCGCATGGTGCCGTAACGGCTGTTTCCCTTGCCCCATTGTCGTGGCGCCGGCGTCGCGTCGCGCCTGCGGTGGCGATTCGCTACGATGGCGCGACTTTCGCGGGGGATGGATGCATGACGGTGATCATTGCGGTCGCGCGCGAGGGCGCGCCGGGCGAGCGGCGTGTCGCGCTCACCCCGGAAACGGCGAAGAAGCTGGTCGCGGCCGGCGCCACGGTGCGCGTGGAACGAGGGCTGGGCGCGCTGGCCCACTTCCCTGACCAGGCCTATGCCGATGCCGGCGCGATGCTGGTGGAGGGCGACATACTCGACGGCGCCGACCTCGTGCTGTGCGTGCAGCCGCCGCCGCCTGCGTCCATCGCGCGCATGAAGCCCGGCGCGGTCCTGATCGGCGCACTGCAGCCGCAGGCCGACGAGGCGCGCGCCGCAGCGATCCGCGCCGCCGGCGTGCTCGCCTTCCCGCTCGAGCGGCTGCCGCGGACCACGCGCGCACAGGCCATGGACATCCTCAGTTCGCAGGCCGGCATCGCCGGCTACAAGGCGGTGCTGATCGCCGCGCAGCTGGCGCCGCGCTACTTCCCCATGCTGACCACCGCCGCGGGCACGATCCGGCCCACGAAGGTGCTGGTCATCGGCGCCGGCGTGGCCGGCCTGCAGGCGGTGGCCACCGCCCGGCGCCTGGGCGCGCAGGTCGAGTGCTTCGACGTGCGGCCGGAGACACGCGAACAGATCGAATCGCTGGGCGGTCGCTTCCTGGACCTGGGCGTCAGCGCGGCGGGCGAGGGCGGCTACGCGCGCCAGCTCACCGACGAGGAGCGCGCGCTGCAGCAACAGCGCCTGGCCGAGCATCTAAAGGGCATCGACGTGATCGTCTGCACCGCGGCGGTGCCCGGGCGCCCGGCGCCGAAGATCATCACCGCGGCGATGGTGGCCGGAATGAAGCCGGGCAGCGTGGTCGTGGACCTGGCCGCGGAGACCGGGGGCAACTGCGAGCTGACCCGCCGCGGCGAAACCATCGACAGCGGCGGCGTGACCATCTCCGGCCCGCTCGACCTGGCCAGCCAGGGCGCGCTGCACGCCAGCGAGATGTACGCGCGCAACCTCTACAACTTCGCATCGCTGCTGCTCAGGGACGGCGCGCTCGCGTTCGACTGGGACGACGAACTGCTGGCCAAGACGGTCTGGCCGGAGCGCGCGGCCGGCTGAGCGCGGCGTCGCGCGACCGCGCGGCTTACCGGGCGCCTTCCTCCTCCCGTGGTGGATGCGCGTCCACCCAGGCTTTGCGCTGATCGGGCGTCATCGCCTTCCAGCGCTGGATCATCGCCCTGCGTTCGGCTTCGGGCATCGACCGCGTGTGTTCGAACAGCGCCCGCGCCTGCTGGCGCTTTTCCGGCGGCAGGTTGCGCCAGCGCTTCATGCCGTGGCGGGCGTGCTCGCGCTGTTCCGGGGTCATCGCGTGCCAGCGGCGTGCGTGCTCGAGCATGTGCGCGCGCCTGTCGGGCTCGCTGCGGTTCCAGCGCTCGCGCACCGGCGCCAGCAGCAGTTCGCGCTGCTCTGCGGTGAGCTGGTCCCAGGCCGGCAGGTCGGCGGCGGCGTTCGCCTGTGCGCTGGCGGCAAGCGGCGCCAGGGCGAGGAGGAGGGCAAGCAGGCAGGTACGGGGCGACATGGTCTACTCCATCGCAATCAGGTCGGCCTCGCCCGAGGCGAGCCAGACGTAGAAATCGGGGCCCTGGTCGAGATCGTCCAGCACGGTCTCGATGCCGGGCTCGGTGACCGTGGTGGCGGCCAGCGCGGGGGCCGCAGGCGCGCCCGGATCCTCGCCGGACATGCGCAGGCCGACGCCGAGGCCGGTCGCGACCACCAGCAGCGACGCGAATGCGGCGGCCGGCAGCCGCCAGCCCCGGCGTGGCGCCGGCGCCAGCGTCGCGTGGCGGCGGCGATGCAGCTGCGCCATGGTGGCGGCGGACACGTGCGCCAGCGCGTCCGCATGCGCCGCGCGCGCGGCCTGGTCCAGGCGTGCGTGGCCGGGGTCGGGGGTGTTCATCGGAAATCCTCCAGTTGTTTCTGCAGGGCCTCGCGGGCGCGGAACAGGTGCGTTTTCACCGATCCCTCGCTGCAGCCCATCACTTTCGCGGTCGCTTCGACGTCCAGCTCCTCCAGCACCCGCAGGCTGAAGGCTTCGCGCTGGCGCGCAGGCAGGCCGCGCAGGGCGGTGGCCAGGCGGCCCCAGGCTTCGCGACCGTCGTGGGCGCGGGCCGGGTCGGGCGTGGATTCGTCGGCCCAGTCGATCTCCTCGCCGTTCGGCTCGCGCGTGTCGGTCATCCATTTCAGCCGGAACGTGCGCCGGCGCTGCAGGTCGATGATCCGGCTGCGCAGCACCGACCAGAACAGCGGCGTCCATTCGCTGGCGGGGCGATCGCGGTAGCCGAGCATCTTCGCCATCGCGTCCTGCACCGCGTCCAGCGCGTCCTCGCGGTGGCGCAGGCCCAGCTCGGCGAAGCGGAATGCGCGCGCCGAGACGCCGGCCAGGAACTGTTCCAGGCTTGCGGCGGCCGCCGGTGCGGAGGCGTTGGGGGCAGGGCTGTCCACGCCGGCCAGCCTAACCGCTGGCGCGGGCGTGGAGCCGGGTGCGACCCGCCGCATGTCGTATCCGCCGTCCATCGATGCCTGCAGGGAACTCCCGTGGGGACGGGGATGACAACGCGTCCGGGGCCGACCGGTTGACCGCCGCCCGCCGGGTTCAGCCGCGGTTATGATGCGGGCCTCATGCAGCGGCAGTGGGGAAGGGGATGAGCGACGGATTCGTGGCCTTGTACATCTTCATGCTGGCGGCCATCGCCGGGCACGTGATCATCTCGCGGGTGCCGGTGATCCTGCACACGCCGCTGATGTCGGGCAGCAACTTCATCCACGGCATCGTGCTGATCGGCGCGATGGTGGTGCTCGGCCATGCCGACACCACGCTGGAGAAGGCGATCGGCTTCTTCGCCGTGCTGATGGGGGCGGGCAACGCCGCCGGCGGCTACGTGGTCACCGAGCGCATGCTGGAGATGTTCAAGCCCTCGAAGAAGCCGGGGGGCGGCGCATGAGCGGCGCGGAACTCCTGGGCCTGGTGGTCAAGGCCAGCTACCTGGTCGCCGCGACGCTCTTCCTGCTCGGCCTGCAGCGCATGGCCTCGCCGAAGACCGCGCGCAGCGGCATCCGCTGGGCCGGGCTGGGCATGGTGATCGCGACCGTCGCCACGTTCTTCCTGCCCGATCTGCACAACATCCCGCTGATCCTCGCGGCGACCGCGATCGGCACCGCGATCGCCTGGATCTCGGGCAAGAAGGTCGCGATCACCGACATGCCGCAGATGGTGGCGCTGTACAACGGCCTTGGCGGCGGCTCGGCTGCGGCGATCGGCGGGGTGGAGCTGCTGCGCTGGTCGGCGGCCGGACAGGCGAGCGGGCCGGTGCCGCTGGTGCTGGCGGTGCTGGGTGGCCTGATCGGCTCGGTCGCGCTGTCGGGTTCGGTGATCGCCTGGGCCAAGCTCGACGGGCGCATGGACAAGCGCTACGCGTTCCCGGGCATGCAGGCGTTCAACTTCCTGGTGTTCGCGGCGGCGATCGTGCTCGGCGGGCTGGTGGTGTGGTCGCTGGGCCTGCACTGGATCGTCGCGTTCTTCCTGGTCGCGCTGGCGCTGGGCGTGCTGATGACGCTGCCGATCGGCGGCGCCGACATGCCGGTGGTGATCTCGCTGTACAACGCGCTGACCGGCCTGGCGGTGGCGTTCGAGGGCTACGTGCTGGGCAACGAGGCGCTGATCATCGCCGGCACGATGGTGGGGGCCGCCGGCATGCTGCTCACCCGGTTGATGGCCAAGGCGATGAACCGCAGCATCAAGTCCGTGCTGTTCTCCGACTTCGGTGGCGGCACGGGGGAGGCGCAGGAGATCGCCGGCAGCCAGAAGCCGATCGATGCCTCCGACGTGGCCGCGATGATGGCCTTCGCCGAGCGCGTGGTGATCGTGCCGGGTTTCGGCATGGCCGTGGCGCAGGCCCAGCACAAGATCTGGGAACTGACCCAGCGCCTGCAGGAGCGTGGGGTCAAGGTGCGTTTCGCCATCCACCCGGTGGCCGGGCGCATGCCCGGGCACATGAACGTGCTGCTGGCCGAGGCGGGCGTCCCGTATGACCTGATCGTGGACATGGACGACATCAACCCGGAGTTCCGCAACACCGATGTCTCGCTGGTGATCGGTGCCAACGACGTGGGCAACCCGGTGGCGAAGAGCGATCCGGCCAGCCCGATCTACGGCATGCCGATCCTCGACGTGGTCGATTCCAAGAACACCATCGTCATCAAGCGCGGCAAGGGCACCGGTTTCGCCGGCATCGAGAACGCCCTGTTCTACGCCGACAACACGCGGATGCTCTACGGCGATGGCGCGGAAATGGCCAGCGCGCTGGTCAGCGAGCTGAAGGCGCTCGACGGCGGGCATTGAGGTCCGGCCGGGGCGGGCTCCCGGGACGGCGAACGAAAACGGCCGGGTTCCCCCGGCCGTTCCGTTTTGCAGGAAGCAGGGTCAGAAGCGCAGGGTGGCGGTCATGCCGTACATCCGCGGGTTGCCGGGGATGAAGGTCGGGGTGCCGAACAGGCGGCCGGTGTTGCCGGCATCGATCAGGAACTTCTCGTCGGTGAGGTTGCTGCCCCACACGCCGACGTCCCAGCGGCCGTCACCGAAACGCATGCCCATGCGCAGGGCGAGCAGTCCGTAGACCTCCTGCGACAACGCCTCGCTGTTGTCGTCCTCGAAGTAGATCTTGGATTGCCAGGTGTAGGTGGGGCGCAGGTAGAAGCTCTGGCTGCCGAACGGGATCTCCCAATCCAGCCCCAAGGCGCCGGAACGATCCGGGGTCAGGCGGAACCGGTTGCCGGCGTAGGCCTGCGGATGGCCGTCGTCGTCGCGGTCGTCGAAACGGGCATCCAGCCAGGCGAAGTTGGCGAACGCGTCCAGGCCCTCCATGATCCGGCCGTTGAGCGCGATTTCGATGCCGCGCGCGGTGGCGTTGCCGGCGTTGGTGGGGACGAACGGCGGGATCGCGCCGGCGGGGTTGGGGCGCAGCGTCTGGAAGTTCGAGTAGCCGTATTGGAACGCGGTGACGTCATAGACCAGTCGCTGGCCGCCCAACGCGCCCTTCAGC
>JAEWZE010000017.1 GCA_023395465.1 Pseudomonadota bacterium | reverse complement strand
ACGTCATCCACCTCAACGAGCGCGAGTGCTCGGCCCAGCGCCGCTACCAGAAGGTGCTCGAGGAATCGCCCTCGCCCTTCCTCACCCCGCGGCTGCGCGCGGCGATGGGCGAGGCCGCGGTGCTGGCCGCGCGCGCGATCGACTACGCCAACGCCGGGACCGTCGAGTTCATCGTCGATCCGGCCGGTGATTTCTACTTCATGGAAATCAACACCCGCCTGCAGGTCGAGCATCCGGTCACCGAGATGACCACCGGCCTGGACCTGGTGGAGTGGCAGCTGCGCGTGGCCGCCGGCGAGCCGCTGCCGCTGGACCAGGCGCAAGTACCGCAGCAGGGACACGCGATCGAGGTGCGCCTGTACGCCGAGGATCCGGAGGCCGGCTTCCTGCCCGGCTCGGGACGGCTGGAGCGGCTCGAACTGCCCGCGGCGTCGGCGCATGTGCGCATCGATTCGGGGGTGGTCGAGGGCGATACGGTGTCGATCTTCTACGACCCGATGATCGCCAAGCTCATCGTCCACGACCGCGACCGGCCGGGCGCCCTCGCCCGCCTGCGCGAGGCGCTGGCCCAGTGCGTGATCGAGGGTCCGAAGTCGAACATCGCCTTCCTCGAGGCGCTGGCGCGGCATCCGTTGATCGTCGAGGGACGCATCGACACCGGCTATCTCGACCGCCATCTCGACGAGTTCACCCGCGCGCCCGAAGCCGGCAGCGACCTGCTGCTCGCGGCGGCCACCGCCACCCTGCTGGAGCAGGAGCGCGACCAGCGCGCCGCCGCCGCCGCGTCCGCCGATCCCGGCTCGCCCTGGGCGCTGGCCGACGGCTGGCGGCTCGGCCATGCCAGCCAGCGGCCGCTGGCGTTCCAGCATCGCGGCGAGCGCATCGAGCTGCTGGCCCAGGGCGACGGCGGCCGCTACCGCATCCTGCGCGACGGCCAGTCCACCACGGTCGAAGGCGCGCGCCTGGCCGACGGGAGCCTCTCGCTGCGTTTGGATGGCCAGGGGCGGCGCTTCCGCGTCTCGCTGCGCCCGGGCCGGATCGAGGTGCACGACGGTGCGCAGCGGCTGTCGCTGCAGTCGCTGGCGGTGTACCGCCACGAAGCGGGCGCCCAGGAGGGGGGCGACGACCGGGTGCGTGCGCCCATGCCGGGGCGCGTGGTGGCATTGCGCGTCGCCGCGGGCGATCGCGTGGAGGCAGGACAGGAGCTGGCGGTGCTCGAGGCGATGAAGATGGAACTGGCACTGAAGGCGCCGCGCGCCGGCGTGGTGGCCGAACTGCGTGCCGCCGCCGGCGAGTTCGTCGAGGCCGACAGCGTGCTCGTGGTGCTGGAGCCCCTGGAGTGAGGAGCACGGCGGCCGGCGTGACGCCCACGGCGCAGGCGGCCGTCCGCGCCCTGCCCTGCGCCGCCAGGTGCCGGAGCCGGCAGCCATGAACGCGTCGGTCCGCATCGTCGAGGTGGGCCCGCGCGATGGCCTGCAGAACGAGAAGACGCCGGTGCCGGCGGCGGCCAAGATCGAACTGATCGACCGCCTCTCCGCCACCGGCCTGCAGACGATCGAGGCCACCAGTTTCGTCAGCCCGAAGTGGGTCCCGCAGCTGGCCGACGCCGCCGAGGTCTTCGCCGGCATCGACCGGCGGCCTGGCGTGTCCTATCCGGTCCTGGTGCCGAACCTGCAGGGCTACGAACGCGCCCTGGCGGCCGGCGCGCGCGAGGTGGCGGTGTTCACCGCCGCGTCCGCCGCCTTCACCCGCGCCAACATCGGCACCGGCATCGAGGAATCGCTGCAGCGCTTCGCGCCCGTGCTCGAGCGCGCACGGGACGACGGCATCAGGGTGCGCGGGTACGTGTCCACCGTGCTGGGCTGCCCCTACCAGGGCGAAGTGCCGCTGGCCGACGTGGTGCGCGTGGCGTCGGCCCTGCACGCCATGGGCTGCTACGAGATCTCGCTGGGCGACACCATCGGCGTGGGCACGCCCGGCAAGGCGCGGGCGATGCTGCGCGCGGTCGCGCAGGAGCTGCCGATGGGCGCCCTGGCCGTGCATTTCCACGACACCTGGGGCCAGGCGCTGGCCAATATCCTGGCCTGCCTGGAGGAAGGCGTGGCCGTCGTGGACAGCGCGGTGTCCGGCGCCGGCGGCTGCCCCTACGCAAAGGGCGCGAGCGGCAATGTCGCCAGCGAGGACGTGGTGTATATGCTGCAGGGCATGGGCATCGAGACCGGCATCGACCTGGCCGCACTCGCCGCGACCGGCCGCTGGCTGGCCGGGATCCTCGGCCGCGAGACCGGCAGCAAGGCCGGCCGGGCGCTGGCGGCCTCATGAACGCGCAGCCGTCGCCCGACGAGGAGACGGCGCCGGTCGGCGATGAGGACGCCGGCATCCTCGACGCGCTGCACGAGGCCAGCCGCGACCCGACGCTGCCGGACGACGCCCGTACCCTGTTCGAACGCGCGCGGATCGCCCTGCAGGCGGCCAGCGCCGATGCGCAGAGCGCCCACCTGCGCTACCACGCCCTGTTCGACGCGGTCCCCGATCCGGTCAGCATCCTCGACGAGGCCGGCATCGTGCTCGACCTCAACCGCGCCGGCATGGCCGCCTACCGCCGGCCGCGCGAGGAGATCGTCGGCCAGCCGATCGAGGTCCTCAACCCAGACCTGCCCAAGGACCACATGCGCCCGGTGCTGGAGACCATCCACCGCGGCGAGACCTACGTCATCGAGGTCACCAACAAGCGCGGCGACGGCACCCGCTTCCCGGTCGAGGTGCACTCGGCCGGCTTCGTGCACGACGGCCGCCGCTGCGTGGTGGCGGTGGCGCGCGACCTGAGCGCGCGGCAGATGGCCGAACTGCGCTACGGCCAGCTGCTGGAAGTGATCGACAAGGGCGTGGTGGTGTTCGACGCCGCCGGCCAGCTGCTGCAGGCCAACGCCGCGGCGATGCGGATCCTCGGCGCGGACGAGCACCACGACCTGCAGTCCTACCTGCAACCCGCCGACTGGGCGGTGGTGGACGAAGCCGGCCGGCCGCTCGACCTGGCCGACCTGCCGCCCACGCTGACCCTGCGCACCGGCGAGGCCACCGGCAGCCAGGTGCTCGGTCTCTACCACCGCCCCGAACGGCGCCTGCGCTGGCTGTCGATCAGCAGCGTGCCGCTGTTCGCGCCGGGCGGCCGCAGTCCGCTGCAGGTGCTGTCGTTCTTCAGCGACGTCACCGAGCTCAAGCGCGACAGCGCGCTGTTCGACCGCGCGCAGTCGCTGGCGCATATCGGCGGCTGGGAATGGGAAGTCGACCGAGATGCCCTGTACATGACCGAGGAAGCACTGCGCATCCTCGGCGCCGGGCGCGAGGTGCGTTCGATCGGCGACCTGCTCGCCGCGCTGGTCGAGGCCGACTGCGTGCGCATGGACAGGGCGCTGCGCCAGGCCATCGACGGCAAGGGGCCGATCGACCTGGAGGTGGAGGCCACGCGCGCCGACGGCAGCCCGCTGTGGCTGCGGATCATCGGCGAGGCCGAGATCAACCGCAGCGAAGGCACCAGCATCACCGGCACCCTGCAGGACATCACCGAGCGCAAGCAGGAACAGGAAACGCTGCGCATCCGCGCGCGCACCGACCCGCTCACCGGACTGCTCAACCGCGACGCGATGCTGCACGAGCTGGAGACGCGCATGCGCGATTCGATGCACGGGCCGCTCGCGGTGCTGTACATCGACCTGGACCGGTTCAAGGTGGTCAATGACGTGCTGGGGCATGGCGCCGGCGACGAGCTGCTGGCCGCCGCGGCGCGCCGCATCAGCCGCGCCGCGGGCACCGAGGGCCTGATCGCGCGTTTCGGCGGCGACGAGTTCCTGGTCATCTGCAACACCGGCGACGACGACGCGCGGCCGGAGCGCATCGCCGACGCCGTGCTCGACGCCTTCGGCGAGAGCTTCCGCTTCGACAAGGAAGAGTTCGCCATCACTGCCAGCATCGGCATCGCGCGCGCGCCGCGCGATGGCGACCGGCCGCAGACCCTGATCCAGAACGCCGATGCGGCGATGTACGACAGCAAGCGCCGGATCCGCAACGGCCGCCAGGCGTTCACCCCGGAACTAGCGCAGTCGCAGCAGAACCGCCTGCGCATGGAAACGCACCTGCGGCGCGCCGCGGACAACGACGAGTTCCGCCTGGTCTACCAGCCGCAGGTGGACCTGCTCCGCGGTTCCACCATCGCGGCCGAGGCGCTGATCCGCTGGCAGAACCACCAGCTGGGCGAGATGCGGCCGGACCATTTCATCGGCCACGCCGAGAACACCGGCGACATCGTGCGCATCGGCCGCTGGGTGCTGCGCGAGGCCTGCCGCCAGGCCGCCGAGTGGCGCGATGCGGGCCTGGGCATCATCCGAGTGGCGGTCAACGTCTCCTATCGCCAGTTCCTGGTCGAGGACCTGGCCGACACCATCCGCCATGCGCTGGACGAGCACGGCCTGCCCGGCTCGGCGCTGGAACTGGAGTTCACCGAGCGCGTGCTGATCGAGGACGCGCCCGACACCCTGCGCACCTTCGCCGCCCTGCGCGAACTGGGCGTGATCCTGACCATCGACGACTTCGGCGAAGGCTACAGCGCGCTCAACTACCTGCGACGGCTGCCGATCCACGGCCTCAAGCTGAGCCAGCTGTTCGTCGAGGGCGTGCCGGACAATCATTCCGACGTCGCGGTGTGCCAGGCGGTCGCCGGCATCGCCCGCAGCCTGGGCCTGGGCCTGGTGGCCGAGGGCATCGAGTCCGAGGCGCAGCGCCGCTTCATGCTGGACCTGGGCGTGCCGGTCGGCCAGGGATTCCTGTTCGCCCCGGGCCTGCCGCCGGACGAGTTCGCGCGCCGGCTGCGCAGCGGGATCCAGGATCCCGGCACGCCGCCGCGGTAACGGTCACCACGCCAGTGGCGGCTGCAGGCCTCCCGGGCGCCTGCCAGCGGCCCGCACCGCGGGCACGCTAAAATCGCGTCTTTCGCAATCGGGATTCGCCCCATGCAGTCTTCCTCCATCCGCGCCGTCGTCACCGGTGGCGTGTCCGGACTCGGCCTGGCCGTGGCCCGGCGCATCGTCACCGACGGCGGCCAGGTGACGCTGTTCGACGTCAACGACGACAAGGCCGCCGCCGCCCTTGGCGAACTCGGCGAGGGCCGCGCGCGCTACCTGCGCACCGACGTCACCAGCGAGGATGGCGTGGCGGCGAACATGCAGGCGGCCGCCGACGCGATGGGCGGGCTCAACGTGGCGGTGAACTGCGCCGGCATCATCGGCGCCGGGCGCGTGCTGGGGCGCGAGGCGCCGATGCCGCTGTCGCTGTTCCAGACCACGGTGATGGTCAACCTGGTGGGCAGCTTCAACGTGGCCAAGGCCGCGGCGGCGCTGATGCAGCACAACGACGCGGGCGAGGACGGCGAGCGGGGCGTGATCGTCAACACCGCCAGCGTCGCCGCGTACGAAGGCCAGATCGGACAGGCCGCTTATTCGGCCTCCAAGGGTGGCGTGGTCGGCATGACCCTGCCGATGGCGCGCGAACTCGCCCGCTTCGGGATCCGCGTCAATACCGTCGCGCCCGGCATCTTCTGGACGCCGATGGTCGACGGGATGCCGGAAGAGGTGCAGAAGTCGCTTTCGTCCTCGATCCCCTTCCCCTCCCGCCTCGGCCGTCCGGAGGAGTTCGCCGACCTGGTCCACTACATCGTCGGCAACCGCTACCTCAACGGCGAAACCATCCGCCTGGACGGCGCCGTGCGCCTGGCGCCGAAGTAGGCGCCCACTTCCCGCCCTCCATTCCCAACCCAGACTCGCCCTATGAAAGCCTACGACGTCAAGAAAGGAAACGTGGTCGAACACAACGGCACCGTGTACCAGGTGCGCGACATCGAGCGCAGCTCGCCGCAGGGTCGCGGCGGCAACGTGCGCTTCCGCTTCATCATGTACAGCGTGCCCGGCGGCAACAAGGCCGACGTCGGCTTCGATGCCGAGGACAACCTGACCGAAGTGGAGCTGCTGCGCCGGCAGGCCACGTTCTCCTACAAGGACGGCGAGGCCTTCGTGTTCCTCGACGACGAGGACTACACGCCCTACACCCTGGATGCCGACGTGGTCGGCGACGACGCCGGCTACATCACCGACGGGCTGCAGGGCTGCTACGTGCAGATCATCGACGAGCAGCCGGTGGCGCTGCAGCTGCCGCAGCACGTGACCCTGCAAGTGGTCGACACGCCGCCCGAACTCAAGGGCGGCACCGCCACCAAGCGTCCGAAGCCGGCCACGCTCAACACCGGCATCGAGATCATGGTGCCCGAGTACATCGTCAACGGCGAACGCGTGCTGGTGAACACGGCCACCGGCGAATTCGGCGGCCGCGCCGACTGAAGCGCTTCGTACCCCGCGCCCTCTCCCCCAGTGGGGGCGGGCCGGGGCGGCGCCTGCCTGGCCCTGGCGTCGCGGACTCAGGACGATCCGTCCCCGCCCTCCGGCATCGCGCGCAGGCGCTCGCCGATCCGCGCGAGGTTCGCTTCGGTCTGTTCCAGCCGCGCGGCCTGCGCCGCCGGCAGCCAGGCCTGCACCTGTCCGTGCACCGCATTGCGCAGCGAGCGCAGGCGCGCGTCGTCCCGCGCCACCGCATCGGCCAGCCCGGCGCGTTCCGTTGGCTGTGGGATGCCGTAGCCGGACCCGTCCAGCAGTTGGGCCGGCCGTCCGGCCCAGGCGCCATCGGCCAACAGCCGGCGCAGCGCCTCGCCGACGAGGCCTGCGTCCACGCCCCCATCGCGCAGGAAACGCTGCTTCAGCGCCTCACGGGCGCTGGCCTGCTCGCGGCGCAGCGCCGCCTGTTCCAGCACCAGCAGGGCCGCCGAGGCGCGCAGCCCGGCGCGCTCGAGCCACGGCGCGCGCAGCGCGGGATCGAGCGCGAACCAGTCGGCGGCGTCTTTCGCAGGCAGGCGAAGTTCCGCGCCGGCGATCGCGAACATCGCGTCGAAGTGCTCGCCCAGCGATGCGAACCGGTAACCCTCGCGCAGCGCACGCGGGGCGTCGTCCAGCACCGAGGCATCGGCGATTCCCTCGCGCACCAGCCTGCGCCGCAGCCCGGTGGGCGTGACGCTGCGCAGCCGCGCCTGCGCCAGACGCGGCACGCCATCGTTGAGCAGCTTCCAGGTCTCCACCGCGCAGTTGTTGCCGACGAAGCGGTAGCGGCCGTCGTAGCTCCAGTGCACCCGCGCCGCGCGCTCGAGCAGGCCCCGGATCCCGGCCTCGTCCAGGCGCAGCGGGATCGACTGCAGGCCACGCAGCTCCACGCGCGTGTACTCGTCCACCACCTGCCCGAGCGGCAGCACGAACAGCCGCGCCGGGTACGCGCCGGTCAGGCCGCGCCAGCTGGACACCTGCACGTCGTCGACGAAGGCGCGGAACGACAGCACCACGTGGTGCTGCAGGTCGAGGCGGCAGTCCGGTCCCGGCGCCCGGCCCGGCGCGCACACCACCAGCCGCAGCATGGCGTGGCCCCAGCGGCTCATCGGCCGGTCGCTGGCCTCGGCGAACAGGTAGTCGACCGCGTGCACCCGCGCCGGGTCGAGGTCCAGCGCCTGCAGCATGGCGTCGTCCTCGCCCGCCGCGACGAAAGGCAATCCGGCGGGACAATCCACGGCATCGGGCAAGGCGGGCGGCGGCCCGAACCGCGCGACGAAGTGGCGATGCAGCGCGGGGCGCGCGCAGGCATAGCCCGGATCGAGCAGGAAATGCTCGAAGTTGACTGCGACGAATTCCGCCGGCGACGCGAGTTCGTAGGCGTCGGGCGTGCGGTCGCGGAAATCGTTGCGCGACGCGCGCAGGCCCAGCCGCAGCGGCTGCACCGGCCAGCCGGCCAGGTCGAGCAGGCGCGGGGCGCGCGACAGTCCTCCACGTGCCGAACGATCATGCACGTGCGCCAGCTCGTGCAGCAGCGCGGCAAGCGCGGCGCGCGCGTCGGGATCGGCATCGCCCGCGGCTATGTCGCGGCGCACCCAGCGCTGCAGCAGGTCGCGCCGAAGGCCGATGCGTCCTGCGCGCGCGCGCCCGTGCACGGCTTGCGGCAGGTCATCGCGCCAGCGCAGCGCCACCACAGTGTCCAGTTCGCGCGCGAACGCGTCCGGCAGCAGCGCCTGCGCATGCGCGACCAGCGCATGCGACTGCCGCTGTTCGGCGTCGGTCAGGCCTTCGGCTTCGATCTCGATGCGCAGCGCCGCCGGCAGCGGCGCTGCGACCGCCAGCAGCAGCGCCAGCAGGCAGACGCGCCCGGCGGCGCCCACGACGCCGGTCAGCGCGCGAGGATCGCCTGCGCCAGCCGCAGGTCGCTGGCCGTGCGCGCGGCGGCGTCGGATTCGCGCAGCTGGCGCAGCGCCGCTTCCAGGCGGACGCCGCGGATCGCGCCATCGCTGGCCACGAACAGCGCTGCATCCTCGCGCGCGGCCAGCACCAGCTTGTCGTCGCCCGAGGTGCTGCCCGAGGACGCCGAGCTGCCGGCCGATGCCGCGCCGCCGGTGGTGCCGGCGAAGCTGCCGGCGTGGGCGGCCAGGCTGGTGCAGGCGATCAGCACGAACGCGGTGGCGGCAGCTTTCATCGAACAGGTCCGGAATGCAGGGGCCGACAGCTTATCCGCTCGC
Organism: Pseudomonadota bacterium; assembly: GCA_023395465.1. Lineage (GTDB taxonomy): Bacteria > Pseudomonadota > Gammaproteobacteria > Xanthomonadales > Xanthomonadaceae > Luteimonas. The sequence continues at coordinate 23,261 of JAEWZE010000017.1, read as the reverse complement.
CGGCCGGGACGGCTGAATGCGGCGCACACTATCGCGCCGCCTGGCCGGGTCAGGGATCGAACAGCTTGCCGGGATTCATCAGGCCGTCCGGGTCGAGCACGCGGCGGATGCCGCGCATCAGCTCGATCTCGGCCGCGCTGCGGGTCGAGGACAGGTAGGGTTTCTTGACCAGGCCGATGCCGTGCTCGGCCGAGATGCTGCCGTCGTGCCGCTGCAGCGCCTCGGCCAGCAGCTTCGTCACCCGCTCGCACTCGGACACGAAGTCCGCCTGCGCCATGTCGGCCGGCTTGAGCACGTTGATGTGCAGGTTGCCGTCGCCGATATGGCCGAACCAGACCACCTCGAACTGCGGATACTCGCGCGCCAGCAGCGCCTGGGTTTCGGCCAGGAACGCGGGCATGGCCGACACGCGCACCGAAACGTCGTTCTTGTACGGCACGTACGGCGCCAGGCTTTCGGTGATGCCCTCGCGCAGGCGCCACAGCTGCGCGGCCTGCGCCTGGCTCTGGCTGATCACGCCGTCCAGCACCCAGCCTTCGCCGACGCAGTGCTCGAAGGCCGCCATCACCGCCGCCTCCCCGGCCTCGCCCGCGGCGAACTCGACCACCACGTAATAGGGATGGCTGTCCTCGAACGGCTTGTGCGCGCCATGCGCCAGCACGTGGTGCAGGGCGCGATCGGTGAAGAATTCGAAGGCCTCCAGCCGCAGCCGCGCGCGCAGCGCGGCGAAGACCTGCATCAGCACGCCGAAATCCGGCAGCGCCAGCAGCATCACGCTGGTCGGCGGCGGCGGGTCGGTCAGGCGCAGCGTGGCCTCGACGATGATGCCCAGGGTGCCTTCGGACGCCACCATCAGGTGCCGCAGGTCGTAGCCGCTGGAGTTCTTGACCAGCCCGCGCCCGACCTCGATCACTTCGCCGCGTCCGTCCACCACCTTCAGCCCGGCCACCCACTCGCGGGTGTTGCCGTAGCGGATCACGCGGATGCCGCCGGCGTTGGTGGCGATGTTGCCGCCGATGGTGCACGAGCCGCGCGAGGCGAAGTCGACCGGATATTCCAGGCCGTGTTCGCGCGCGGCGTTGTGCACCGCCTCCAGCGCCATGCCCGCCTGCACGGTCAGGCAACGGTCGATGGGATCGAAGGCCAGCGCACGGTTCATCCGTTCCAGGCTCAGCACCAGCTCGCCGTTGGCCGCGACCGCCCCCCCGGACAGCCCGGTGCGTCCACCCGACGGCACCAGGCCCACGCCCGCCTCGCGCGCCCAGCGGACGATCGCCTGCACCTGCTCCACCGTCGTCGGCAACGCGATCGCCAGCGGCGCCGGCGTCCAGCGCCGGGTCCAGTCGCGGCCGTAGTGCTCCAGGTCGGCGGCGTCGGTAAGCAGGCGCAGGTCGGGCAGCGTCTGCTCGAGCGCGGCGAGGCGCGGATCGGTCATCGTGGCAAGGCGGCGGCAAGGGGACGGCAAGCGTGCCAGCCGGGACCGGACGCGTCCAGCGCGATTCCATCCAGTAGTGATGGCCCGAGTGGCGGCTGGACGCAGGCCGCTGCCGCGCATCGGGCACGTCGCCTGCACCGGCTTCGCGCGCGCGACCGCGGGTCGTTTCTCGCGCAACGAAATTCCGCAGCGCAGTGTTCCGCCACGCCGTGCCCGCTGTTCTGCGCAGCGCGGCAAAAAGCCTTGCTGCAGTGCGGAATCGCGCGCCTGCATCTGGAATAATGCAGGGCTTCCCTCCAGCCGGATGCATACGCGCATGACGCCCTTGAAGACCTCGTTCCCGAAGCAGGACATCCGCGTCGTCCTGTTCGAAGGCATCAGCCAGAGCGCGGTCGAGGTGTTCCGGGCCGCCGGCTACGACCAGGTGGAAGTGCTGGCCAAGTCGCTGGCCGGCGCCGACCTGAAGGAGAAGATCGCCAGCGCGCATATCGTCGGCATCCGCTCGCGGACCCAGCTCACCGCGGACGTGCTGGCGGAGGCACGCAAGCTGATCACCATCGGCTGCTTCTGCATCGGCACCAACCAGGTCGACCTGGATGCGGCCGAACTGGCCGGCATCCCGGTGTTCAACGCGCCCTATTCCAACACCCGCAGCGTGGCCGAGCTGGTGCTGGCCGAGGCGATCATGCTGATGCGCGGCGTGCCGCAGAAGAACGCCGAATGCCATCGCGGCGGCTGGAGCAAGTCCGCCCTGGGCAGCCACGAGGTGCGCGGCAAGACGCTGGGCATCATCGGCTATGGCCACATCGGCACCCAGGTCGGCGTGCTCGCCGAGTCGCTGGGCATGCACGTGATCTTCCACGACATCGAGGCCAAGCTCTCGCTGGGCAATGCGCGCGCCGCTGCCGGCCTGGACGACCTGCTGTCGCGCTCGGACATCGTGACCCTGCACGTGCCGGAAACCCCGGCGACGCAGATGATGTTCGGCGCCGCGCAGATCGCGCGGATGAAGCCCGGCGCCCACCTGATCAACGCCTCGCGCGGCACCGTGGTCGATATCGACGCCCTGGCCGCGGCACTGGAGTCCGGCCATGTCGGCGGCGCGGCCGTGGACGTGTTCCCGGTCGAACCCAAGGGCAACGGCGAGGCGTTCGAGTCGCCGCTGACGAAGTTCGACAACGTGATCCTGACCCCGCACGTGGGCGGCAGCACGTTGGAGGCGCAGGACAACATCGGCACCGAGGTCGCGGCCAAGCTGGTGCGCTACAGCGACAACGGCAGCACGCTCTCGGCGGTCAACTTCCCCGAGGTCACCCTGCCCGAGCACGCCGGCAGCCACCGCATCCTGCACATCCATCGCAACGTCCCCGGCGTACTCTCGCGCATCAACGAGCTGTTCTCGCGCGAGGGCGTCAACATCGATGGCCAGTTCCTGCGCACCGACGCCAAGGTCGGCTACGTGGTGATCGACATCGCCTCGACCCCGCAGATCACCGCGCGCCTGCGCGCGGCGCTCAACGAGATCGAGGGGACGCTGCGCACGCGGGTGCTGTACTGATCCATCCGGCCGCCGCCGGCGGTCGGCGAAAGCGCTGCCGGCCGGCGTTGCGAGGAGCGCGCGCGCATCCGCAGTGGTGAGGGTTCGCAAGCGCCTTCACGACAGCCCAGGCAGACATGCTCGCGAGCGACACGCCCCGCACGCCCACAACGAGGAGCCGCCCATGCCACGCACGTCCACCGCCTTCCTGTTCGACCTCGACGGCACCCTCGTCGACAGCGTCTACCAGCACGTGCTGGCCTGGAAGGAGGCGCTCGACCGCGAGGGCGTGGACCTGTCGGTCTGGCGCATCCATCGCAAGATCGGCATGAGCGGCGGCCTGTTCACCAACATCCTGCTGCGCGAGACCGGCCTCGACATCACCCCGGAACGCCTCGAGCGCCTGCGCGCCTGGCATGCCGAGGCCTACAACCGCCAGGCCGAGGCCGGCGCGATCCGGCCATTGCCCGGCGCGCGCGAACTGCTCGCCTTCCTCAGCGCCGAGGGCATTCCCTGGGCGATCGCCACCAGCGGACGCATGGAGACCGCGGCGCCCAATATCGCCGCGCTCGGCGTGGATCCCAGCCAGGTGCCGGTGGTCACCCGCGACCAGGTGCGCTACGCCAAGCCCGATCCGGACCTGTTCCTGGCCGCGGCCGACCGGCTGGGCGTGGACATCGGCCATTCGCTGGTGATCGGCGACAGCATTTGGGACATGCTGGCCGCGCAGCGTGCCCGCGCGCTCGGCGTCGGCCTGCTCTCGGGTGGATACGGCCTCGAGGAACTCGAGCGCTCGGGCGCATTCCGCGTGTACGAGGATCCGGCCGACCTGCTGCGGCATGTCGATGAGGTGGCGGCGCGACGCTGAGGGCTTGCGTTCCGCAGCAGACGCAGCAGCGCGGACGTCGGATGGCTTCTGCTGGCGGCGAGACGGCAGCGGGTGCGCAGCTTCGACTGCCCCCACCCCGACCCTCCCCCGCGCGCGGGGGAGGGAGCGAAACAAGAGCGCAAGCGCGGGCGTGTAGGCGTGAGGGCGTGAGGGCGAGAGGCGGAAGGCGAAGGCGAAGGCGAAGGCGGAAGTGCGAAGGCTTGCGCACGGATAGGTCCACTCCCTCCCCCGCTTGCGGGGGAGGGCCGGGGTGGGGGCCGGCCCGCAGCGCTGGAAATATCTAACCCGCTTCGTCGCCCTGCCCCGACGACAGCCATCGCCGCGCCATCCTGCGCAGCGAGGCGTCCGCACCGGAATCGTCAGCGATCGCAGCGATGTCGCGCCATGCCAGCGCGTGCGACTCCTCGCTGACCACGAACGCTTCGTTGTCGCCCGCGTGCACCACGTAGCGCACATCGTAGTGCCAGTGGCCACACACGCCCTTGCGTTCCGGGATCCAGTGCCGGTCCAGGTCGAACATGTCGGGCGCCACGCGCAGCCCGGCCAGGCCCGATTCCTCCTCCGCCTCGCGCAGGGCGACGGCGCGCAGGTCGCGGTCGCCGTCGGCGTGGCCGCCCAGCTGCACCCAGATGCCCAGCTTGCGGTGATGGGTCAGCAGCACGCGCGTGCGCGAGCGGTCGACCAGCCAGGCCGAGGCGGTGAAGTGCCCGTCCAGGCGCTCGCGCAGGAAGGGATCGCGTGGATCCGACAGCAGCGCGGCGAAGTCCGCCGCCGCTGCCGCCTGTTCGGGGAAACGCCGACCGTAGTCTTCGAAGGCGGCGGCCAGCGCGCCGGTGTGTGCCTGTGCGTCGATCAAGACCGGGCGTCTCCAGTGTCATAGGTCATGGGCCGGCCATTCTCGCGCATCCCTGGCGCGCTTGTGCCCCGGATCGGCGTTTGGCAAGGTAGCAGCGGTAACGATTCCGCGGCCGACCCCCAGCGGCACCCCAAGTCCATCTTCAGGGAACACCGATGTCGAAGAGTCTGTTCAGGGTCAAGCCGGTCGAGCCGGCGCCGCACGTGGATGCCGGCGAACCGGTCGAAGGCTCCCTGCAGGGAGAGGCGACGCTCAGGCGGACGCTGACCGCACGCCACCTCATCCTGCTCGGCATCGGCGCCGTGATCGGCGCAGGCATCTTCGTGCTGACCGGCCAGGCCGCGGCCAACCACGCCGGGCCCGCGATCATGCTCAGCTTCGTGCTCGCCGGCCTGGCCTGCGCGTTCGCGGGCCTGTGCTACGCGGAGTTCTCGGCGATGATGCCGGTGTCGGGCAGCGCCTACTCCTATTCCTACGCCACCCTGGGCGAGTACGTGGCCTGGTTCATCGGCTGGTGCCTGGTGCTCGAGTACCTGTTCGCGTCCTCGACGGTGGCGGTAGGCTGGTCGGGCTACCTGGTGAGCTTCCTCACCGGCACCCTGGGCCTGCCCTTTCCCGCGGAACTCGCATCGGCGCCCATCACCTGGGCCAACGGCGAGTTCGTGCGCACCGAAGGGCTGGTCAACCTTCCGGCGATCCTGATCGTCGCCGCGGTCAGCGGGCTGTGCTACGTCGGCATCACCCAGTCGGCGAAGGCCAACGCTGTGGTGGTGGCCATCAAGGTCGCGGTGATCGCGGCCTTCCTCGGCTTCGGCGTGATGTACATCGACCCCGCCAACTGGACGCCCTTCATCCCGGCCAACGAAGGGCCCGGGCAGTTCGGCATGGAAGGCGTATTCCGTGCGGCCACCATCGTGTTCTTCGCCTACATCGGCTTCGACGCGGTCTCCACCGCCGCCGGCGAGGCCAAGAACCCGCAGCGCGACATGCCCATCGGCATCCTCGGCTCGCTGGTCGCCTGCACCCTGATCTACATCGCGGTGTGCGCGGTGCTGGTGGGCATGGCGCCGTATCGAGACCTCGACACCGCCAAGCCGGTGGCGACCGCGATCGAACTGGCGATGCGCGCCAACCCCGAGGCCAACCTGGCGTGGCTCAAGACCGCCGTGGAAGTCGGCGCGATCGCCGGCCTGTCCTCGGTGATCCTGGTGATGCTCATGGCGCAGCCGCGCATCTTCTACTCGATGTCGCGCGACGGGCTGCTGCCGGCCATGTTCGGACGCGTGCACCGCAAGTTCCAGACCCCGCACGTGGCCACCATCGTGGTCGGCGTGGCCGCCTGCCTGCTGGCCGGCTTCATGCCGCTGAGCGTGCTGGGCGAGCTGGTGTCCATGGGCACCCTGATCGCGTTCGCCACGGTGTGCCTGGGCGTGCTGGTGCTGCGCTACACGAGACCGGACCTGGATCGTCCTTTCCGGGTGCCGCTGTTCTGGCTGGTCTGCCCGCTGGGCGTGATCGCCTGCCTGTTCCTGTTCCTGCAGTCATTCATGGAGCACTGGCTGATCTTCGTGCTGTGGACCCTGCTGGGCCAGCTGATCTATTTCGGCTACGGCTACCGCAACAGCAAGCTCAACCGCACCGCCACCGGGCGCGCTGCCTGACGACGACCTGCGGCAGGCGCGCCGGCCGGCCGGCGTGCCTGCCCGCTTCCGCAACGCACGCATCGCAGAGCGAACCATGACCGTATCCTCCACCCGCGCCCCCAGCATGCTGCAGGCGCTGACGCCACTGCTGTTCCTGGTCGTGCTGCTGGTGCTGGGCATCGTGCTGTTCGCCGACGACGCGGTCTACGGCGCCAGCCAGATCGCGCTGCTGCTGGCCAGCGGCGTGGCCGCGCTGGTCGGGCTGCGCAACGGCATGCGCTGGAAGGAGATCGAGGAGGCGCTGGTGCACGGCGTGTCCCTGTCGGTGGGTGCGATCCTGATCCTGCTGGCGGTGGGCGCGCTGATCGGCAGCTGGCTGCTCAGCGGCACCGTGCCCACCCTGATCGTGTACGGCATGAAGCTGCTGCACCCGAGCTACTTCTATCCCGCCGCCTGCCTGATCTGCGCGATCACCTCGCTGGTGATCGGCAGTTCGTGGACCACGGCCGGCACCATGGGCGTGGCGCTGGTGGGCATCGGCCAGGGCATGGAAATGTCGCTGCCCATGACTGCGGGCGCGGTGATCTCGGGCGCCTACTTCGGCGACAAGCTTTCGCCACTGTCGGACACCACCATCCTGGCGCCGGCGGTGAGCGGCGCGGAACTGTTCAGCCACATCCGCAACCTGCTGTGGACCACCCTGCCCGCGCTGGTCATCGCGCTGGCGATGTTCACCGTGGCCGGCCTCGGCGGCAACACCGCCGGCGCCGATACCGCCACCGCGTCCGCGCTGTCGGCGGTGCTGGAGTCGCAGTTCAATCCGGCCTGGTACCTGCTGCTGCCGATGTTCCTGGTGTTCGCGCTCGCCTTCCTGCGCTTCCCCGCGTATCCGACGATCATGATCGGCGCGCTGGTGGGCTCGGTGTTCGCGGTCGTGTTCCAGCCGGACAACGTCGTCGCCCTGGCCGACAACGCGGAGCTGTCGCGGCCGCTGGCCCTGCTTGCCGGCGCCTGGACCGCGCTGTTCAACGGCTTCCAGGCAAACACCGGCAATGTGGTGGTGGACGAACTGCTCAGCGGCGGCGGCATGTCCAACATGCTCAACACCGTGTGGCTGGTGATCTGTGCGATGTGCTTCGGTGCGGTGATGGAACGCACCGGGCTGCTGGCGCGGATGGTGCGCGACGTGCTCTCGGCGGCGGGTTCCGCGCGCGCGCTGATCGTGTCCACCCTGGTCACCGCGTTCGGCACCAACGTGGTCACCGCCGACCAGTACATGTCGCTGGTGCTGCCTGGAAAGCTGTACCAGTCCGAGTACGCGCGCCGCGGCCTGTCGCCGCTCAACCTGTCGCGCGCGCTCGAGGACGGCGGCACGATCACCTCGCCGCTGGTGCCCTGGAACACCTGCGCGGCGTTCATGGCCGCCACCCTCGGCGTGGCCACCCTCGACTACCTGCCCTTCGTGTTCTTCAACCTGGCCAACTTCGGGCTGGCGTTCGTGGCGGCCCTGGTGGGCTTCCGGATCCTGCCGCTGGAGAACGGTGCGCAGCCGCCGGCCGCAGCCGCGCCGACATTGCCCGGCCAGGCATCCGGCCCGGACCCCGTCAAGCCCTGATGCGCCGGATCGCCTAGAATCGGCCCATGAGCCATGCCCCCTACGACAGCCAGCGCCTGCGCATCCTGGCCGGCGAGATCATCGACAACGTGCGCGAGCTGTCGCTGCTGGGCTGGACGCCGGCCACCAGCAGCAACTTCTCCTCGCGGCTGGACGACCGCCACGCGGCGATCACCGTGTCCGGTCGCGACAAGGGGCGCCTGACCCCCGACGACATCATGGTGGTGGACTTCGACGGCGCGGCCGTCGGCAGCGGGCATCGTCCCTCGGCCGAGACCCTGCTGCACACGCAGCTGTACCGTCGCTTCGGCGAGGTCGGCTGCATCCTGCACACGCATTCGCGCAACCAGACCGTGGCCTCGCGCCTGTTCGCGGGCGCCGGGCACGTGCGCCTGGAAGGCTACGAGCTGCTCAAGGCCTTCCGCGGCAACGAGACCCACGAAACCGCGATCGATGTGCCGGTACTGCCCAACAGCCAGCACATGCCGACCCTGGCCGCCCAGGTCGATGCCCTGCTCGACCGCGGCCCGATGTGGGGTTACCTGATCGATGGCCATGGCCTCTACGCCTGGGGCCGCGACATGGCCGAGGCGCGCCGCCACCTGGAAGCGTTCGAGTTCCTGTTCGATTGCGAGCTGGACCTGCGCCGGCTGGGCGCGCGGCACTGATCGCGCCGGCGTTGCAGGCGCGCGACGCCTGCGTTGCGCGGCCGTGACCCTGTGCCTGCCGCGTCCCTGCTAGCCTTCCCCCTCCCGACCCGCGAGCCGCCGCCATGAGCCGACTGCGCATCTTCTCCGACAGCAACCCCGGCACGCCTGAATTCACCAGCCACGACGGCGACGAGATCGCGCGCGAGCTGGCCAGGATCGGCGTGCACTTCGAGCGCTGGCAGGCCAGCCAGCCGGTCTCGGCGGGCGCCTCGCCAGAACAGGTGCTGGCCGCCTATCGCGCCGACATCGACCGCATCTCGGCCGAGCGCGGCTTCACCACGGTCGATGTGATCAGCATCGCCCCAGACAATCCGAACAAGGACGAACTGCGCGGCAAGTTCCTCGACGAGCACTACCACAAGGAAGACGAGGTGCGCTTCTTCGTCGACGGCTCGGGCCTGTTCACCCTGCACGTCGAGGACAGGGTGTACGAGATCGAGTGCGTCAAGGACGACCTGATCGCGGTGCCCGACGGCACCACCCACTGGTTCGACATGGGGCCCGAGCCGCGCTTCGTCGCGATCCGCTTCTTCCAGCAGCCCGACGGCTGGATCGGCCACTTCACCGGCACCGACATCGCGCGGAAGTTCCCGCGTTACGGGAAGGACGCCGGCTGAGCCCACGCGCTCCCGGGCCGGGCAACGCGTTCCCGGCAGGAGCGCACGCCGCGTCCGCCCGAGCGTCCGATCCCGTGGCTCCGCCCGATCCATGGCAGACAGCATGACCACCATCCTCACCGACATCGAAGGCACCACCAGCAGCATCTCCTTCGTCAAGGACGTGCTGTTCCCCTATGCCCGCCGCGAGCTGCCGCGCTTCGTTCGCGAGCATGGCCAGGAGCCGGAGGTGCGCCGCTGGCTCGACCAGGTGGCGCTGGAGAACGGCGGCATGTGCCAGGACGCGATGATCGTCGAAACCCTGCAGGGCTGGATCGACGAGGACCGCAAGCACACCGCGCTCAAGGCGCTGCAGGGCATGGTCTGGGAGGCCGGCTACGCCAGCGCCGACTTCACCGCGCCGGTGTATCCGGACGCGGCGCGGGCGCTGCGCCGGTGGCACGCCGCCGGCCATCGTCTGGCCGTGTATTCCTCCGGCTCGGTGCCCGCGCAGAAGCTGCTGTTCGCGCATACCGATGCCGGCGACCTCACCGGCCTGTTCTCGGGCTGGTTCGACACCGCGGTCGGCGGCAAGCGCGAGGCGGCCAGCTACGCGCACATCGCGCAGGCGCTGGACGTGGCGCCCGGCGGAATCGTGTTCCTGTCCGACGTGATCGCGGAACTCGATGCCGCGCGCGACGCCGGACTCGGCACCATCCTGGTCGACCGGCCGCAGGACTACCCGCAGCCGCGTATCGGCGAGGCGGCCGGCGGCCACGCCCGCGTCGCCGCTTTCGACGACATCCAGCTGCCGGGGTGAGTGCGATGCGACGGATCCGCCGTCGCGCGTTCCGCGTATCGATGGCCGCCGCCCTGCTCGCCTGCGCCGGCCTGCTGGCGCCGGTGGCCGCCGCCGACATCGCCAAGCCTGCCACCGAATCCGCCGTCGCGGTGCGCGACCGCGCCCTGATCGAATCGCGCCTGCGGCAGATGCCGCCGCCCGTCGCCGGGCAACCCGACCTGTACGCCCTCGCCTTCGCCGGCGACGGCGACGAACACGTGTTCCGCAACGAGGCGCTCTACTTCGAACAGCTGGCCACGGTCCGCTACGGCGCCGGTGGCCGGGCGCTCGCGCTGGTGAACCATCCCGGCAGCCTCGGCGCCGACCCGCGGCCGCTGGCCACGGTGGAAAACCTGGCGCATGCGCTGGCGGGCATCGGCAAGCTGATGGATCCGGACGAAGACCTGCTGCTGTTGTTCGTTACCTCCCACGGCAGCCCGGGCCACGCCCTGACCGTGTACCTGGACGGACACGTGGACACCGCGCTGCGGCCGGACGCCCTGCGTCAAGCGCTCGATGCCTCCGGCATCCGCCACCGGCTGCTGATCGTGTCGTCCTGCTATTCGGGCGGCTTCATTCCCGGCCTGGCGGGTCCCGACACCCTGCTGATCACTGCCGCCCGCTTCGACCGCCCGTCCTTCGGCTGCGGCGACACCGGCAGCGCGACCTGGTTCGGCCACGCGCTGCTCGTCGAAGGCCTCAACCGCGATGGCGGCCTCGTCGCCGCGTTCGAGTACGCCAGGCGGCAGGTCGAACGGCGCGAAAAGACGGAAGACGTCGACCCCTCCCATCCGCAGATCTCGATCGGCGCGGACATCTTCGCGCGCCTGCAGGCCTGGGAAGCGACCCTGGTGCCTGGCCCGCCCCTGCCCTATCCGCATCCGCAGTAGGCGGCGCCGCGCCCGGCATCGCCCGGGCGTGCCGCTATTCGAACTCGACCAACCGGTAGCTGATCCGGGCGCGATGCTCGCCGCCATGGTCGTCGAAGGACCGCACCTCGACGTCGTGGTCGCCCGCGGCCAGCCGCGTCGGCAGCGCGCCCCGCCACAGGTGGGTCGACGGCTCGGCTTCGGGCGAACGGTCGAACGCGCGCAGGCCGTCGGCCAGGTCGTCGCGCACGTTCTCGACCAGCAGGCGCGGATCCGGCCCGGGCGCGTACCGCATCGCCTGCCATTCGCCGCCGTCCACGCGATACTCCACCCGCGTGCCCGCATGCCCGAGGTATACGTTGGCGTACACGCCCCAGGCCGGATAGGCGCCGCGACGCAGCAGCTTCGGTGCGTGCAGGGCCATGGCATCGGTGAGGGCCGGATCGTCGCCCGGCAGCGAGGTCGGATGCCAGGCAAGCCGATAGTCGCCGTCGGCGTCGACCTGCAGCGTGGCGAACCCGCGCGGGGTGCCGTCGGCCATGGTCGCATCGGGCATGCCGTCGGCCGCCGCCACGCCCGACCAGTACGCCCCGCTCATCGCGCCGACGTTGTACTCGTGCAGCGGCGCCGGGCCGTGCCAGCCCGTGCGCGCGTCGTGGAAGACCTGGCGTTGCGCGTGGCGGTGGCCGCTGAGCAGCAGGACGTTCGGAAACGGCCGCAGCAGCGCGAACAGCCGCTCGCGGTCCTCGATCCGCAACGTCGGACTCTGGCCGGGCGCCGCGGTGTCGAACCATGGGATGTGCGCGGCCACCACCAGCAGGCGGCTGTGGTCCAGCGCTGCCAGGTAATGCTCCAGGAAAGCGAACTGCTCCACGCGCAGGCCGCTGACATAGGCGGGACGCTGGCGGGGCTGCGCCACCACGTTGTCGAGCACGACGAACGCGACCTGGCGCTCCTCCCAGGCGAAGCTGTCCGGCCCGAACACCCGGCGGAAGGTCGCCAGCGAGGAGGCGTCGTCGACCGCGTCGGCATCCAGGTCGTGGTTGCCGGCCGCGTGCAGCCAGGGAACGCCGGCGGCCACGGTGGCCGCGACCAGCGCCGGATACAGCGCCAGGTCGTCGTTGGCCACGTCGCCGAGGGTCAAGCCCAGCGCCGCGTCACGGTGCGGCGCGAAGGCGCGCTCGGCGATCCGCGCGTAGTAGCCGGTTTCGCGCGCCGTGCCCGCCTGCGGATCGCTGCTGACGATCACCTTCAGCCCGTCCGCCGCCGCCTGCCGCTGCAGGCCGAAGTTGCAATCCGCCCCGCCCGGAGCCCGCCAGAACCGCGGCAGCCCCTCGGCGCCCTTGGCCACCGCGTATCCGGCGGGCTTGATGACGAACACCGGGGCGTCCTTGCGGCCAGCCAGTTGCCAACGCCCGTCGCGGCCGCTGGAAACGATTTCCGCGCCATCGGACACGCGCACCCCTGGCAGCGCGGGTTCGCCGGCGCCGCGACTGCCATCGCCGTCCACGTCCTCGAACACCACGCCGCGATCGCAGGCCCAGGCGGGCGCAAGCGCGGTCGCGGCGAGCAGCAGCAGTGTCCGGACATGGTGCCGATGGGCCACGCGGCCTCCCTTCTCTGGTGGATTTGTCCCATTATGCCGTTCGTCAGCGTTTGCCCTGTGTGCCAACTGGACGACGGATGGAGCGCCTTGGATTCCACGACGGATGCGCGATGAGGATGGGTCTGGCATGGCTGCTGGCCCTCGCGATGCTGGGCCTGAGCCTGTCGGCCTTCGCCGGGCCGATCCTGGAGCTGGCGCCCACGACCGAGCGCGCCGCGCTCTCGCCTTCGCTGGCCTACCGCCACGACACCACCGGTTCCGACCGTGCCGAGGACGCATGGCGACGCGTGCCGGCCGGCGAATTCGCGCCGTTGCCCGGCGGCAAGGACGCCTTCGGTTTCCAGAGCGGCGCGTTCTGGTTCCACGCCACCATCGTCAACCGCAATCCTGACGAGCAGCGCTGGCTGCTGGTGCAGGAATATCCGCTCAGCGACCGGCTGGACATCCACCTGCGCTATCCGGACGGACGCACCATCCACCACGTCGGCGGCGACCACGTGCCGTTCTCGGCGCGCAGCGTCCGCTACCGCCACCCCAACGTGCTGGTCGAACTGCCCGTCGGCCAGCCGGTCGAACTGCTGCTGCGCGTGCAGAGCGAGAGTTCGATGCAGGTGCCGCTGCAGCTGTATACGCCCGCCGCGTTCACCGAAGTCTCGCGCGACGCCCAGCTGGCCATCGGCCTGTACTACGGCATCCTGCTCGCGCTGTTCTTCTACAACCTGGTGCTGTGGATCTCGCTGCGCGACGGCAGCTACTTCTGGTACCTGTGCCACATCACCGCATTCGGCCTGGTGCTGTTCACGCTCAACGGGCTGGGCTTCGAGTACCTGTGGCCGGCCTCGCCGTGGATGTCCGACCACATGGTGCCGATCTCGATCTGCCTGGCGCTGATCGCGATGCTGCAGTTCGCGCGCACCTTCCTGGAGCTGCCGCAACGCGCGCCGCGCCTGAACGTGGTGACGATCGGGCTGATCGGGTTCTTCGTGGTCTTCGGCGTGGCCTCGGTATGGCTGCCCTACCGCATCTCGACGCCGATCGCCTCGCGCGCGGTGCTGGTGGGCGTGGTCTGGATCGTGCTCACCACGCTGCACGTGCTGCGTCGCGGCTACACCCCGGCGCGGCTGCTGCTGCTGGCCTGGTCGATGTTCCTGCTGGGCACGGCGATCTTCACCCTGCTCGCCTTCGGCGCGCTGCCCAAGAACTTCGCCACCGAGTACGGCGTGCAGATCGGCTCGGCGCTGGAGATGCTGCTGCTGTCGGTCGCGCTGGGCTACCGCTACGCGCAGCTGCGCCACGAGAACCAGCGCATCACCAACGAGGCCAATCGCCAGCTGGAGCGCAACGTGGCGCGGCGCACGCAGGAGTTGCAGCAGGCGCTGGTGCAGCTCAAGGACGCGCACACGAAGCTGCAGGACTCCAGCCGCCGCGACGGCCTCACCGGCCTGTTCAACCGCAGCTACTTCCACGAAGGCTTCGACCGCATGCTGGCCCAGTGCCGCGAATCGCGGCGGCCGCTGTCGCTGCTGATGGTCGACCTCGACCACTTCAAGTCGATCAACGACCGCCATGGCCACCTGGTCGGCGACGAATGCCTGCGCTGGGCCGCGCGCTGCATCGGACGCACGCTGCGTCCCCACGAGGCGCTGCTGGCACGCTTCGGCGGCGAGGAATTCGTGGTGGTGCTGCCCAACCACGATCTGCGCGGCGCGGTCGCCGTGGCCGAGGATCTGCGGCGCTCGCTGGTCGACGAGCGCTGCGAGGCGCATGGCGTCCACGTCAGGATGTCGGCGAGCATCGGCGTGCACACGGTCGCGCCCGATGCCGCGGACGACATCGACGATGCGCTGGCGACGGCCGACAAGGCGCTGTACGCGGCCAAGGCCAACGGCCGCGACTGCGTCAGGACGTCGATCAGCGCCGCGTAGGCCGCCAATCACCCGGCCGGTGCAGGCGCCATGCGCTGGCGGCCTGCCCTCCCGGAGGTCGGGCGATCCGACGTCGCCCGACCCGGCAGCGCCGCGGATCACGCCGCCCGCACGTGCCGCGTCAGCGCCGCCGTGTCGCCAGCTTCGCCTCCACGTCCGCCAGCCCGAGTCCGCGCGCACGCAGCAGGACCAGCAGGTGGAAGATCAGGTCGGCCGCTTCGCCCAGCAGTGCGTCATCGTCCTCGGCCACCGCGGCGAGCGCGGTCTCCACGCCTTCCTCGCCGACCTTCTGCGCGATGCGGCGGGTGCCGCCCTCGAACAGCCGGGTGGTGTAGCTGCCCTCGGGCATCTCCCCGCGCCGGCGTTCGACCAGCGCCGACAGCTCGGCCAGCAGGCTGCCGGGCGCATCGGGAAAGCAGCTCTCGCGCTGCAGGTGGCAGGTCGGCCCCTGCGGGTGGGCGAGCAGCAGCAGCGTATCGCCGTCGCAATCCACGTCCAGCGAGACCAGGTCGAGCCAGTGGCCGGACGATTCGCCCTTGGTCCAGAGCCGGCCCTTGCTGCGGCTGAAGAAGGTGACCCGCCGCGTGGCGACGGTGGCCTCCAGCGCGGCGCGGTCCATGTAGCCCAGCATCAGCACCCGCAGCGTGGCCGCGTCCTGCACGATCGCCGGCAGCAGGCCATCGCCCTTGTCCCAGTGGAGGGTCCCCGGGACCCCCACCGTGCGGGCGGAATCGGGTTCAACCATTGCGCACCTCCACTCCATGTTCGCGCAGGAACGACTTCAGCGCCGGGATCCGGACCTGTCCGCTGTGGAACACGCTGGCAGCCAGCGCGCCATCCACGTCGGCATCGCGGAAGGCGGCCTCGAAATGCGCCGGTTCGCCGGCGCCACCGGAAGCCACCAACGGCACCCGGCACAGCGCCCGTGCGGCACGCAGCTGGACCAGGTCGTAGCCGCTGCGCACGCCGTCGCTGTCCATGCAGTTGAGCACGATCTCGCCGGCACCCAGCCGCTGCGCCTCCACCAGCCAGTCGAGCGTGCGCACCGCTGGCGCGCGCATCCGGTCAGGATCGCCCGTGTGCGTGCGCACCCGCCACTCGCCGTCCGCCTCGCGGATCGAGTCGATGCCCACCACCACGCACTGCACGCCGAAGGCGGCGGCCAGTTCGGAGATCAGCGCCGGCCGCTCCAGCGCCGGCGAATTGATCGAGATCTTGTCGGCACCGGCGTGCAGCACCGCGCGCGCGGTGTCCACGTCGCGGATGCCGCCGGCGACGCAGAACGGGATGTCGATGTGCGAGGACACGCGCTCGACCCAGCCGCGATCCACCGAGCGCCCCTGCGGCGTGGCGCTGATGTCGTAGAACACCAGTTCGTCGGCGCCTTCGTCGCGATAGCGCAGCGCCAGTTCGACGATGTCGCCCATGTCGACGTGGTCGCGGAAGCGTACGCCCTTGACCACGCGTCCGTCGCGCACGTCCAGGCAGGGGATCAGGCGTCGTGCCAGCATCAGCCCGGCTCCATCGCCGCTTCGGCCTGCGCCTGCGGAAGCTGCAGCCGGCCTTCGAGCAGCGACCTGCCCAGCACGATGCCGGCACAGCCGCGCGCCCTGGCCGCGACCACGTCCGCCAGGTCGCGCACGCCGCCGGACGCCTGCAGCGACAGCTGCGGGACCTCCGCGGCCAGCAGCTGGTACAGCGAAAGATTGGGTCCGGTCATCATGCCGTCGCGGGTGATGTCGGTGCACAGCAGGTGCGCCAGCCCGCGCTCGCCGTAGCGCCGGGCCATGTCCTGCAGGGTGCCTGCGGCGGTTTCGGTCCAGCCGTGCACCGGCATGCGCCAGGTGCCCTCGCGATCCTGCCGCGTGTCCAGGGCCACCGTGATGCGGTCGCTGCCGAACTCGGCGATCCAGTCGCAGACCGCATCGGCTTCGCGCACCGCCAGCGAACCGATCACCACGCGCGCGGCGCCGGCGTCGAGGATGCGCTGCACGTCCTCGCGCGAACGCACGCCGCCCCCGGTCTGCACCTGCAGGCCGGTGCTGTCGACGATCCCACGCACGAGTTCGAGCAGGGTGTAGCCTCCGGCCCGCGCGGCGTCCAGGTCGACTAGGTGCAGCCAGCGCGCCCCCTGCTCCGCATAGGCCTGCGCCAGCGCAAGCGGGTCGTCGCCATAGCGGGTTTCCTGCGCGTAGTCGCCCTGGGCGAGGCGCACGATCCGGCCGTGGCGCACGTCGATCGCGGGATACAGGGTGAAGCTGCTCATGCCGGCTCCAGGCTCAGGAAGTTGTGCAGCAGCCGCGCCCCGGCGGCGGCCGAACGTTCGGGATGGAACTGGGCGCCCATGATGTTGCCGCGACGCACGATCGCGGCGAACGGCTGCCCGTGGTGGGTACTGGCGATGCAGTCGGCGCCCTGGTCGGCCGCGAAGCTGTGCACGAAATAGGCGTACTCGCACTCGGCGAAGCCGTCCAGCAGAGGATCGGCGCGGTGCAGCTGCAGGCGGTTCCAGCCCATGTGCGGCACGCGGATCCCCGGGCTTCCCGGAATTCGGCGCACCTGCCCGGCCAACAGGCCGAGACAGGGCGTGTCGTCCTCCTCGGAATGGTCGAACAGCAGCTGCATGCCGACGCAGACGCCCAGCAGCGGTTGTCGCAACCCGCGCAGGGTCTCGACCAGGCCGAGCTCGCGCAGGCGCCCCATGACGGTCGCGGCGGTCGAGACGCCCGGCAGGACGACGCGGTCGGCGTCGCGGATCGTCGCGGCATCCGCGCTCAGTTCGGGCTCCACGCCGAGGCGCTGCAGCGCGCAGCGCACCGACCCCAGGTTGGCGCCGCCGGCATCGACCAGGACGACCTTCATGACCGCACGCCGCGCATCACAGCACGCCCTTGGTACTCGGCAGGTCGGCGCCCTCGCGCCGTACCGCCATGCGCAGGGCGCGCGCGAAGGCCTTGAACAGCGCTTCGACCTTGTGGTGGTCGTTCTCGCCTTCGACCTTCAGGTTGAGGTTGAGCGCGGCCGCGTCGCAGACCGAACGGAAGAAGTGCTGCACCAGTTCGGTCGGCAGGTCGCCCACACGCTCGCGCCGGAACGTGCCCTCGAACACCAGGTAGGGCCGGCCGCCGAAATCGAGCGCGGCGCTGGCCAGGGTCTCGTCCATCGGCAGGGTGAAGCCGTAGCGCGCGATCCCGCGCTTGTCGCCGAGCGCCTCGCGCAGCGCCTGGCCCAGGGCGATGCCGGTGTCCTCGACGGTGTGGTGCTCGTCGATGTGCAGGTCGCCTTCGGCACGCACCTTGAGCGCGATGCCGCCGTGCTTGCCGATCTGGTCGAGCATGTGGTCGAAGAACGGCAGCCCGGTGGCGACGTCGGCATCGGCGCTGCGGTCGAGGTCGAGCTCGACGCTGATCCGGGTTTCCTTCGTGTCGCGCTGCACGCGCGCGCGGCGCGGCGCGTCGGCCAGTTCATGCGCGATCGCGGGCCAGTCCCAGTCGCCGCCGAACTGCGCGGTGCGCAGCTGGAAGCCGCGGATGCCGAGGTTGCGGGCGAACTGCAGGTCGGTCTCGCGGTCGCCCACCATCGCCGAACGATCCAGGTCGATGCCGCGGTCGCGCAGGTAGTGCTGCACCAGGCCCAGGCCCGGCTTGCGCGTGGGCGCGTTGTCGGCTGGCCAGCTGCTGTCGACCAGCACCTCGCGGAATACGATGCCCTGGCTTTCGAACACCTGCAGCATCAGGTCGTTGGGGCCGTCGAAGTTCTCGCGCGGATAGCCTTCGCTGCCCAGGCCGTCCTGGTTGCTGACGATCACGAATTCGAAGCCGGCATCGCGCAGCCGGAGCATCGCCGGGATCACGTCGCGGACGAAGCGCAATTTGGAATAGGCATCGATCTGGAAGTCCGCCGGCTCCTCGATCAGGGTGCCGTCGCGATCGACGAACAGGATTCTGGTGGCCATCAGCCGGTTCCTTCCATTACGCCCGCCGCGGCTGTCGCGCCACGGCCGGCAGGCGAACCGAGGCCCGACAGGACCCCGATCACGCGGTCGTTCTGCTCGGGGGTTCCGATGGTGATGCGCAAGGCATCGTGGAGCGCGGCGGCGCCGCGCTGGTCGCGCACCACGATGCCGGCCTCCAGCAGCGCGTCGAACGCGGCGCCGGCGTCGTCGAAGCGCACCAGCAGGAAGTTGGCCTGCGATGGATAGACGCGGCGCACGCCGGCCAGGCCGGTCAGCGCGCCACGCAGGCGTTCGCGCTCGCTGCGGACCTGTGCGATGCGCGCGGCGGTCGCCTCCCGCGCCGCTGGCGACAGCGCCTGGATGCCGATGCGGGCGACCGGTCCGGGCACCGGATACGGCGCCTGGCAGCGGCGCAGCACCGCGATCAGCTCCGGCGCGGCGATGGCCACGCCAATGCGCGCGGCAGCCAGCGCATGCGCCTTCGACAGCGTGCGCAGCACCACCAGGTTGGGCAGCGCGTCGAGCAGGGTCGTGGCCGAGGCGAGATCGGAGAACTCGCCGTAGGCCTCATCGACGACCACCAGCGCACGTCCCGCAAGTCGCCGCGCGAGCCTGGCGATGTCGTCCAGCGCGATCGCGGCGCCGCCGGGGTTGGAGGGCGAGCACAGGAACACCAGCTTCGCGGCGCGCGCCAGGGCCTCGCGTTCGATCTCGGCGAAATCCGGCACCAGTCCGTCGCGCGCATCGTCGCGCAGCGCGACCTCGACCAGCGGCGCGCCCTGCAGCCGCGCACTGACCGCGTACATGCCGAACACCGGCGGCGTGACGAGCACGGCGTCGCGGCCGGGATGACAGGTGGCGCGCACCAGCAGGTCGATGGCCTCGTCGCTGCCGCGTCCGACCACCAGCTGCGCCGGCTGCACCCCATACAGCCGGGCCAGCGCCTCGCACAGCGCCGCCGGTTGCGGATCGGGATAGCGACGGCAGGCCGCGTCCGGGTCGGCGGCGTTGGCCCAGGCCGATTCGTTGGCGTTGAGCCAGATCTCGCCATCGAGACGGGCGGACCGGGCCGAGCTGTAACCGGCGAAGTCGCGCAGGTCCTCGCGCACCAGCGACAGGATGCCCGGCGCCGTCGCGTTCATGCCGCCCCCGGTGCCGACCCTGCGGCCAGGCGCAGTCGCACGGCATTGGCATGCGCTTCCAGCTCTTCGGCCTCGGCCAGGGTGACGGCGCAGGGGCCGATGGCGGCGATCCCGTCCGCGGTGGCGGCCTGCACGCTGACGAAATTCTGGAAGCTGGCCACCGACACACCGCTGCTGGCATGCGCCGCGCCATTGGTCGGCAGCACGTGGTTGGTGCCGCTGCAGTAGTCGCCCAGCGCCTCGGGCGTGTGGTCGCCGAGGAACACCGAGCCGGCTGCCTGCACCCGGTCCAGCCACGCGCGCGGCTCGCGCAGCGCGAGGATCAGGTGCTCTGGCGCGTAGGCGTTGCTGATCTCGAAGGCCTGCTCCAGCGCGTCGACGCGGACCAGCCGCGACTGCGCCAGCGCCTGGCGCGCGATGTCCGCGCGCGGCAGTCGCGCGAGCTGGGTCTCCAGTTCGCGCTCGACGCGACCGAGCAGCGCGGCGCTGTCGCTGATCAGCAGCACCTGCGAATCCGGGCCGTGTTCGGCCTGCGACAGCAGGTCCGCGGCGACGAAAGCCGCATCCGCGCCTTCGTCGGCGATCACCAGCACTTCGGACGGGCCGGCGGGCATGTCGATCGCGGCGGCGCCCGCCTGCGCGACCTGCTGCTTGGCCTCGGTGACGAAGCTGTTGCCCGGGCCGAACAGCTTGGCGCAGCGCGGCACGCTTTGCGTCCCCAGGGCCATGGCGGCGATCGCCTGCGCACCACCGAGCTTGAACACCCGGTGCACGCCGGTCATGCGCGCGGCGACGAGCACGGCCGGGTCGGCGCTGCCGTCCCGGCGTGGCGGCGTGCACAGCACCACCTCGCGGCACCCGGCCAGCTGCGCCGGCACGCCCAGCATCAGCGCGGTCGACGGCAGCGGCGCGCTGCCGGCCGGCACGTACAGCCCGACCCGTGCGATCGCGCGCACCATGCGTTCGCACACCACGCCCGGCGCGGTCTCCACCGCATAGGCCTGGACCATGCCGGCGCGATGGAAACGTTCGATCCGTGCGGCCGCCTCCTGCATCGCCGCCTTCAGCTGCGGCGACACCGCGGCCTCGGCCGCGGCGAATTCTTCCGCGCCCACCTCGAACGATGCGGGCGCGACGCCGTCGAACCGCAGGCTGATCTCGCGCAGCGCCGCATCGCCGCGCCCGCGCACGTCCTCGATCAGGGCGCCGACGGCGGCCCGCGTCTGCGCCGCGACCGCCTGTACCGGGCGCTGCAGCGCGCGGTCGCGCGCCGCGTCATCGAGCGCGGTCCAGTCCAGCCGCTGGGCCAGCGTGGCGTTCATGCCAGCATCCTCTCGACCGGCAGCACCATCAGCCCGCGTGCGCCGGCGCGCTTGAGGTCTTCCATCCGCTGCCAGGTCATCGCGCCGTGGCACAGGGCCTGCAGCGCGAGCGTGTCGGCGCCGTCGACCTGCAGCAGCGTGGGCTGTTCGGCATCGGGCAGCAGTTCCAGCAGCGCCGGCACCTCCTCGCGCTGCGCCTGGAACATCAGCAGGCGGCTGTCCTTGAGCCGCAGCACGCCATCGAGCCGGCGCAGCAGCATTTGCGCCAGCTCGCCGCGGATGTCGGAGAACGGCTGCACCGGTCCGGCCAGCACCGCCTCGCTGCGCATGATCGTCTGCACCGGCTTGAGCTGGTTGGCCGCCAGCGTGGCGCCGCTGGACACCAGGTCGCAGATCACGTCCGCCTGCCCCAGCCGCGGCGCGATCTCGACCGAACCCGACAGCATCACGATGCCGGCCTCGACCCCCTGCTCCGCCAGCCACTTGCCCAGCAGGCCCGGATAGCTGGTGGCGATGCGCCTGCCCTGCAGCTGCTGCGCACCCTGCCAGTCCCAGGCGTCGGGCACCGCGATGTCCAGCCGGCAGCCGCCGAAACCCAGCGGCAGGATCTCCTTCGACACCTGCGGCTTGCCGGCCGCGGCGCGCTCGGCGCCCTGCTCCTCCAGCACGTTGCGGCCGACGATGCCGTAGTCGCAGACGCCATCGGCCAGCAGGCCGGGAATGTCGTCGTCGCGGACCAGCAGCAGGTCGACCGGTGCGGTCTCGCCGTAGCAGAACAGCTTGTCGCGGCTCTCGCGCCAGGACAGGCCGCAGGAGGCGAGCAGCGCCCGCGCCGGATCGCTCAGGCGTCCGGATTTCTGGATGGCGATGCGCAGGCGATCGCGCGCCGCGGGGACGGCCGTGGGGCTCATCATGGATTCCTCAATGGCCCGGCGCGAGCCGGGGGTACTGGCGCTTCACCGCGGCCGCATAGCCGCCAGCGCCGTGTTCGAGCGTGCGCGCGACCCGTCCGATCGTGGTCACGCTGACCAGGGTGCGTTCGTGGATCTCGCGATACGGCAGGCCCTGCAGCAGCAGCGGCACCACGCGCCAGCGGTCGGCCATGGCCTCGATCTCGGCCGGCGTGCACAGGTCGCGCAGGAACGCCGCCACTTCGTCGACCCGCTCCAGGCCGGCCAGCGCCTTGGCCAGCGCCCGGAAGGAGGCGTCGGCATCGGAGTCCGGCAGGGGTTCGAGGCGCTGCTTCATGCCGTCTAATGTAATAGCACGTTATTACATTAGTCAAGGCACACGTGCCGGGGGGCAATACCGCCCACGCAGCCTTAAGATGAGCGGCCCGACGACGCGATCGTCGATCCGCCAAGGCCAGGGACATGGACCGAACCCCGCCTCCGCGCTTGCTGCTGCTCTACGCCGCCCTGCTGTGCGCGCCCTGCGCCGTGCCGTCGGCCGCTTCGCCGCGGGCGGATGCCGAAGCACCGGCGGATTGGCGCCTGCCGCTCGACTCCGGGCCGGAACTCGATGCCTGGGTCCGCGACCACGCCGGACGCCCGACCCCGTTCGATGCGTTGCCGGCAGGCGCCCGCGAGCGCTTCCTGCTGAGCCTGCGCTGGGGCAGCCGTGGTTTGGGCAGCTTCGATCCGGACATCCTCGCCGACGAACTGCCGCAGCCACGGATCGACGCCATCCTCCGGCTGTTCGGGGACGCCGTCGCCCGGCATGCACCGCGCAGCCGTGCGCCACAGGCGCGATCGGCGGGCATGCCGCCGGCGACGGATCGGATCTCTCCACTCGAACGCCGCTACAACGACTTCTACCGCAGCATGCACGAACGCCACGACGCCTCCCACGCCGCCTTCGCCGCGCGCGTGGGCGAACGCTTCGATGCGTTGCTGGCGGACGCCTATGCCGCGCAGGCGTTGCGGAACATCGACGATCGCCACCTGGCGATGCTCTGGAATGCGGCCGACCAGGTCGCACTGCTCACGCTGCAATCCCGGCACGTCGAGGCCCTGGAAGCGGTCTTTGCCGAGAGCCGGCAGCGGTCGCCCGACCCACCCTCCGACAGTCATCTGCGCACATTGCGCAACGTCCTGCTGGCTTCGCAGCGTTTCGCCGACGCCAGACGCCTGACCGATCACCATCCGGCCGCGCTCTCGCCGTTGCCGGAATTCATCGCGCCCCGGCCGGCGGGGAGTGCGCCGGCGCACGCCGTCTGGCGCATGTCGGCGGATGGCAGCCGCCTGACCGCCGAACCGCTCGATCTGTCCGGGACGCGGATCCTGGTGACAGCCGGCTGTCATTTTTCCGTCGATGCCGC
>JAEWZE010000157.1 GCA_023395465.1 Pseudomonadota bacterium | reverse complement strand
CCTAGACTGTCGGCATGGATTCGATGACCTTGCTGATCGCGATTGCCGGGCTGTTGCTGCTCACCGTGGGGTTGCTTGCGGTGCTGGTGTTGCGCCGTCCCGGGCAGGACCTGGAGCGGGCGCTGCGCGAGGAGCAGCGCGAGGGCCGGGGCGAGCTGCGGCAGCAGCTCGACAGCCTGTCGGCGGCGCAGGAACTGCGGATCGATGCGTTCGGCCGGCGGCTGGACGACCTGGCCACGCGCACCGACCAGCGGCTGGACGTGCTGCGCGAGGCGCTGACCGAGGACGCGCGCAGGGCGCGGGTGGAGCATGCCGAACAGCAGCACCGCTTCGGCGCGACGCTGGGCGAGCGGCTGCAGGAGATGCGTGAACAGATGGACGCGTTCGGCCGCCAGCAGGAGGCGCGGATCCACGCCTTCGGGCAGCAGCAGGCCGAACTGGTGGCGCGCGTGGACGCCGGCATGGCGGCGTTGCGGCAGGGGCTGGGCGAGGAGATGGTGCGTTCGCGCGAGGAAGCCGGCGGGCAGCAGCAGCGGTTTGCCGAGACGCTGGGCCTGCGCCTGTCCGAACTCACCCAGCGCATCGAGCAGCGCATCGGCGAGATGCGCGCCACGCTCGACCAGCAGTTGCAGCGGCTGCAGGCCGACAGCGCGCAGAAGCTCGAGCAGATGCGCGCGACCGTGGACGAGAAGCTGCAAACCACGCTGGAAACGCGCCTGGGCCAGTCGTTCCAGCTGGTCTCCGAGCGGCTGGAGCAGGTGCAGCGCGGGCTGGGCGAGATGCAGGCGCTGGCGACCGGGGTGGGCGACCTCAAGCGGGTGCTCAGCAACGTCAAGACGCGCGGTGGCTGGGGCGAGGTGCAGCTGGACAACATCCTCGAGCAGACCCTGGTGGCCGAGCAATACGCGCGCGGCGTGCGGGTGCGGCCGGAGTCGGCCGAAGCGGTGGACTTCGCGGTGAAGCTGCCCGGTCGCGGCCATGATGATGTGCCGGTGTGGCTGCCGATCGACGCCAAGTTCCCGCGCGAGGACTACGAGCGCCTGCTCGATGCCCAGGAGGCGGGCGATGTCGAAGCGGTGCGCGTGGCCGGCATGCAGCTCGAGCGGGTGATCCGGCTGCAGGCCAGGTCGATCAGCGACAAGTACGTGGTGCCGCCGCACACCACGGATTTCGCGGTGATGTTCCTGTGCACCGAGGGACTGTACGCCGAGACCATCCGCCGGCCTGGCCTGGTGGATGCGCTGCAGCGCGAACACCGCATCGTCATCGCCGGGCCGACCACGATCACCGCCCTGCTCAACAGCCTGCAGATGGGGTTCCGTACCCTGGCCATCGAGCAGCGTTCGAGCGAAGTGTGGAAGCTGCTGGGTGCGGTGAAGGGCGAGTTCGGCAAGTTCGCCGGCATTCTCGAGAAGGCCGAGAAGCAGGTCAGCACGGTCGGGCGCAGCCTGGGCGAGGCCAGCCGCAAGACCCGCACCATCGAGCGCCGCTTGCGCGGCGTGGAATCGCTGTCGGTGGAGCAGTCGCAGGCGCTGTTCGGCGCGGATTCCGATCCCGAGGGAGAGGACGCGCCGGAGCCGGCGGCGGGCGACGACTCCTAGCGGGCGGCGCGGGCCCGGCTCAGGGCGTGGGCGAGAGCGGCACGATCGGCATGACGTCGACCGGGACCGTGGGATTGGCTTCGTCGTCGCGCAGGTAGTCCGGCAATTCGTCGGCTTGCTCGCTGCGGCGGTCGGACTGGATCTGGTAGTGGCGGCGCTGCATCCAGGCATCGCGCACCAACGCGTACTCGTCGGCGGCGCCTTCGCGCATCGCATCGACGGCGAACAGCTGGGTGCGCAGGTCCACCAGCTGCAGGCCCTGCAGGAAGAAGCGGGTGCCGTCGTCCTCGATCTGGCGGGTGGGCGACAGCGGCGCGTCCCCCACCAGGCCGAAGGTGTCGCGCAGGGTGCGCGGCCCGAACAGGGGCAGTTCGACGTAGCGCGAGTTCTTCCAGCCCCACACGCCGAGCGTCTGGCCGAAGTCCTCGCTGCGGTTGGGGATGTTGGCCGCGGTGGCCGGGTCGAACAGCCCGCCGACGCCGACGGTGGCGTTGAGCAGGAACCGCCCCAGCGACTGGCCGGCCTGCTTCGGCCGGCCCTGCAGCAGCGCGTTGAGCGCGCTCACCGGCTGGCCGAGGTTGTTGAAGAAGTTGCCCACGCCCAGCCGCACCGGGCGCGGCACGACCTTGACGTAGGCCTTGGCCAGCGGCGTGGCGACGGTGCGGTCGACGGCGTTGTTGAAGCGGTGGACCTTGCGGTTCCAGTTCTCCCAGGGGTCGTAGCTGGACGGCAGCTGCGCGGGCGCGGGCAGGCTCGGGTCGGCCACCGGATCGTAGGGCGACTGTCCGTAGATCGCGGCGTAGTCGAGCTCGGCCTGGGTCGGATCCGCCGTCGCGACGGACTGTGCGTCCACCGCCTGCGGCATCGCCGGGTCCGCGGGCGCGGGCACGGCCGCGGGCATCGACGGTGCTTCGGTCGCGGCGACGGCGCCGGTCGCCAGCGCCGTCACCGGAGCGGCTTCCGGGGCGCTGGCGGTCGCGCTGCCGGCAGCGACCGGTGGAGCGATCCGGGCGCCGTCGGCCGCGGACGGGCGGGCGCCGCCGCCACCGGCGCAGGCGGCCAGCAACAGCAGCGGCAGGAACAGCGACAGGCGCGGGGAGAGGCGCGGGGACAGGCGCAGTGGCAAGGTCATCGGAACGGTCCGTCGAGGATGCGTCGCGGACTTCATGCCCGCGCGAAATTCAGGGTGGGGGACAGCCGGTAGGCGCGGCGCAGGCCATCGAGTCCGGGTGGATCGCCGGTGACCGACACGGCGCCGCCACGTTGCGCCAGTTCCACCAGCAGGGCAAGGCCCGCGCTGTCGACACGCGACACCGCCGACAGATCGAAGCGTTCCACGCCCGCAACCAGGGCAAGGGACTGCGGCCAGAGCGCGGCCACGGCATCGCGCGAGAGCGCGCCGGCGAACGCCAGCGCGCTTCCGTCGCGCCGCACCGAGGCCGCGTCGGGCATCAGTTGGTGCCGGCGTCGGCCGAGATCTGGCCGCTGCGCAGTTCGCTCGCCACCTGCGCGATCGACTTGCGCTGCAGTTCGCTGTCGAACTGCTGGCGGAAGGTCTGTACGAACGACACGCCCTCGACCATCACGTCGAACACGCGCCAGCCGCCGCCGGCGCGGCGCATCAGGTAATCGACCGGGATCGGCTCGCCGCCCTGGCGCAGCAGTTCGCTGGAGACCTTGACGCCGAGTCCGCGCGGCAGCGCCGTCTCGGACTTGATCCGCACCCGCAGCCGGGTGTTGAAGTCGATCAGAGAGGAGCCGTAGCGGCGCATCAGGTTGTCGGCGAGCGCGTCGCCGAAGGCCTTGATGTCGGCGTCCGACGCGCCGCGGCCGTGGCGGCCGAGCACCTGGCGCGCGGCGTAGTCGCGGTCGAACATGCTGTCGAACTCGCCGCTGACGAAGCGCTGCAGGGCGGCGCGGTCGCGGGTGAACTCGGCGCGGCGCGACTCGAGCGTCTCCAGCACGCGCCGGGTGTTCTCGAGTACCAGCTCGCTGGGCGAGCCCTGCATGTTGGCGGCCGCCGCCGGCGGCGTCTGGGCCTGGGCGAAGGACAGCACGGGGGCGGCGGCGAGCACGGTCGCGGCCAGGGCCAGGGCGAGGGCGTGGCGGGGGAGGCGGGGGGTCATGGGGTCGTTCCTTCTTCCGGAGCGGAGGGCGCGGGTTGCGCATCACCGGCGGCGGCATTGTCGCCCCCGCCGCGGATCAAGTACATGCCGGCCATCGGGATCAGGTCCACGGCCGG
>JAEWZE010000154.1 GCA_023395465.1 Pseudomonadota bacterium | reverse complement strand
CGATGGCTCGTTCAGCACGATGCCCTGGTCGCGCACGTAGATGAGGGTGTTCGCGGTGCCCAGATCGATCGAAAGATCGTTGGAAAACAGGCCGCGTAGCGTCTTGAACATCGGAAAAAGCCCAGTTGGAGGCAGAAAATCACGGTAGCCTAGCAACGCACGCAAGGCGCGGCAACAAAGGATTTCCGCGCTGTTAGGAGCGCGTTAAAAGCCTGAACCTTCGTTACCGCAGGTTCAGCCGCGCGCGCTCAACGCGTAGAATGGTGCGCTTTGCCGGAACGCCCGGCTCCCGCCACTCAAGGAACCCACATGTCGGCACTGATCTGCGGCTCGCTTGCCTATGACACCATCATGGTGTTCCCCGACCAGTTCAAGAACCACATCCTGCCTGACAAGGTGCACGTGCTGAACGTCTCCTTCCTCGTGCCCCGGATGCGGCGCGAGTTCGGCGGCTGCGCCGGCAACATCGCCTACAACCTGCACCTGCTCGGCGGCAAGCCGCTGCCGATGGCGACCGTGGGCCAGGACTTCGGGCCGTACCGCGCGCATTTCGACGCGCTCGGCATCCCGCTGACCTATGTGAAGGAACTGACCGACAGCTACACGCCGCAGGCCTTCATCACCACCGACCACGACAACAACCAGATCACCGCCTTCCACCCGGGGGCGATGATGCGCAGCTACGAGAACCACGTGAAGGACGTGCCGGGCGTGAGCATCGGGATCGTCAGCCCGGACGGTTACGAGGGCATGCTCCAGAACGCGAAGGAGTTCGCCGAGTCCGGCATCCCCTTCATCTTCGACCCGGGCCAGGCCATGCCGCTGTTCAACGGGGAGGAACTTCGCGCGTTCATCGAGCAGGCCGACTACGTGACGGTCAACGACTACGAGTCCAACCTGCTGCAGGAGCGCACCGGCTGGACCGAGAAGGACATCGTGCAGCGGGTGAAGGCCTACATCATCACCCAGGGGCCGCGCGGCGCGCTGATCCACACGCCCGGGCAGGCCTACACCGTCCCGCCGGCCCACGAGCGCCGGATCACCGACCCGACCGGCTGCGGCGACGCGTTCCGTGCCGGCCTGATCTTCGGCATCGAGAAGGGCTGCGACTGGCAGACCATCGGCCGCATCGGCAACCTGATGGGCGCGCTGAAGGTCGAGCACCCGGGCACCCAGAACCAGCGTTTCGACTACGAAGACTTCGCCGGCCAGTTCCGCCAGCAGTTCGGGTACGCGCTGTAACGGGCGCAGGTGCTTGCGGCCAGCCGCATCGTCGTCCGCCCGCGGCACGACCCCCGCGCTGCGCTGCATGGCAGTGCGTGTCACGTATCCACGCCCGGTGCGTTGCCCCTTGCGGATGAGGCTTGCGGGCTGAAGCGCAATCCTCGCCCGGCGACAGATCGTCGATCCCGCTGGATCGGGATCGCCGCGCGCCGAGGTGCGCGTCATGTGGTCCTGCTCGGCCTGCTCATGCAGGGCCTGGCCTGCGCCGCGCCGCCGAGGGCAACGGCACCCCCGTCCCCGCCACCCGACCTCGAGCGGATCGTTGCAACGCTACGCAACCTTGCCGCGGGGTCGGCGGGAATGGGACAGGCGCTGCAGTCGCTTGGGCCCGAGGCTGGGCACGAACCGCTGAAGGAATCCCGCGGACCCAAGGACCTCAGGTTGCCGGGCTTCACCAGCAGGGATGGTTATCGCATCGAAAGCGTCGAGATTCGTGTACGCCGCGGCGGACTCGATGGCGCCCCGCTGCTCCTGCTGCACCTCGGGACCAGCCCTTGTGCGCCAGTCGACGAACTTGCCGAGTGGGTTGGCGCGGACCGCCAGGTCTCGATTGCGCCTTCGCCACACCTGCAGGAAGGCGTTGGCGTTCGCGGATACGCGCGCGACTACGGCACCCGACGCATCGAGCTGCTGGCCACCCGTGAGGCACTCGATTGCGTCGCCCTCATCGGGGTGCATCGCCCGGGCGCGTGACGTCGGCGATCCCGCCGCGGTACTCCCGGGCCGCCGACTCCAGCCACGCCGCGAGCTCACGACGGCGCACGCGTTCGCGGCGCGCCCGCGCCAGGCTGTCGAGCATGTAGTCGCGCCTGGCCGCGTCGTCGCCGGCGAACGACAGCGCCAGGTCGCGATCCATCCAGCGGCGGATGAGCACGAACAGCGCCACGTGCAGGCCCAGCGCCAGCCCGCTGACCACCACCACGATCAGCACGTCCATCGTCCTGCCCCCGGGTCAGGCCGATGCCGGACTCAGTCCCACCCCGGCATCTTCGCGCGGTCCAGCCCCGCAACCTCGAACTCGGCCACGCGGTTGCCGACGTCGCGCGTCGGGAATTCGATGCGCATGCGCGTGGCATCCCGCGTGAGCCGCCACAGCGCCTTCTCATCGTCGATGAACATGGCGATGGCCTCGTCCGTCTTCGGACGGTTGGCCGACATCGTCTTCGGCGCCTGGTCGTCGATGGTGACGGTGACGCTGCAGCTGCGGTAGCAGGCCTTGGCGAAATCGCCGCCGGGCAGCACCAGGTAGCTGCTGCGGCCCCAGTCCGGATGGTCGCGGAAGATCAGCCGGACAGGCTTGGCGCCGCTGCCGTCGACGTCCAGCGGCTCCTTCGCATAGATCGAGGCCGAGAGCTGGTTGCTTCTCTCCACCGGCTGGCTCTGGTAGGTCCACAGGGCGGCGACGCGGCTCGCCTCCAGTTCGGCGGCGCCCTTGGCCCTGGCCTCCTCGTGGCGCGGCCGCACGCGGTCGGCCGCTTCGGTGGTCGGCCATTTCGCCAGCAGGATGTCGCCTTGCGCCTTGGCCAGCGCCCAGTTGCCGTCGGCGACCGCGGCCTCGAAGCCGCGCTCGGCTTCCGCGGCGGCCTGTTCGTTGGCCTGTTCGTTGGCCTGGGCCAGCGCCGCCGCCTGCGCCGCGGCCTCGGCTTCGCGGTCCTTGCAGCCCGCCAGCAAGGCCAGGGCGAGCAGCGCGGCGCCCACGGGTATCACGATATGCATGCACAAGCTCCCGAACGAGGTCCTGCCTCCACCCTGTCATGCCGCGCGCGGCCTGTCATCCCGCCTCGACGCCGTGACGGCGGATTCCGGCGCGACACGCGACCGCAGGGCTGGCGCCGCGACGCGGTCGACCGCGGCCGCAGCGCCCTCCCTCAGTTCGTCACCGCGCCGTCGTCGGCGGCACCGGCCTGCTGCGTGTCCGTCTCCACAACTTCCCCAGCTTCCCCGGCCTCCGCAGGGGCGGGCGCGGGGGCTGCCGTCGGCGTCGCCTCGGCGAGCACCTTTTCCACCGATGCGGTGGTGATCGGGTGGTAGCCCGGGCGTGCCTGTGCGAAGGCGGTCCGCGCGAGCGCGAGCCCGTCGTGGGTCCCGGCCAGCGCCTCGTACACCGGAATGATCAGCTTGCGCCGGCCGATCCTGTTCACGAAGGCGACGATGGCCTCGTTGGCCTGCGCGTAGCCGCTGCGGATCGCCAGCGGATACCAGCGCATGGCGATCTCGCCGTTGGCGGTGCCGGTGAAGCGGTAGGCCCGGTCGAGCTGCTCGAGTTCGGCCACCGGCAGCGTTTCCGGCATGCCTTCGAGGAAGTGCAGCCATTCCTGGGTGCTCCACTGGCTGGTGATCTGCGTGGGCGGCAGCTGCTTGCTGCCGCGCCAGGCCAGGCGCGCGGAATCGACGATGCCCATCCGCGGCGACAGCACCTGCGGCGCATTGGCCGGAATGCCGGGGCCATAGATCCACTCGTCGATTTCCGCTTCGGTCACCACGCCCGGATGCGCGTCGAACAGGTGCTGCCTGGCGTAGCCCAGGAAGGTCTCGGTGGGAATGCTCTGGAAGGCGAAATGGTCGAAGTACCCGCGCAGGAACGGATCGAACACCTCGCGGCCGAAGCGCTCCTCCAGGAAGTGCAGGAACCATGCGCCCTTGTCGTAGGACACCTGGCTCAGGGCGTCGTCGGCATCGAGCGGCGTGCCCGGGCGGATCGCCAGCGCCTGGGTGGCCTCGGACATGTCGCCGATGTCGCGCTTGAGCGCGTCGCGCGCGATCACCCACTCCATGTCGCTGAACTCCTCGCCGTACAGCGCTTCGACGATGCGGTTCTCGACGTAGCTGGTCATGCCCTCGTTGAGCCAGCCGTGCTTGGCGCTGGAGAAGGTGACCAGGTTGCCCGACCAGCTGTGCGCCAGCTCATGCGCGATCAGCGAGACCAGCGACTTGTCGCCGACGATCACGGTGGGGGTGATGAACGACAGGCGCGGATTCTCCATGCCGCCGAACGGGAACGACGGCGGCAGCACCAGCAGGTCGTAGCGCTCCCAGCGGTAGGGACCGTACAGCGCCTCGGTGGCGGCGATCATCTTCTCGGTATCGGCGAACTCGGCCGTCGCACGCTCGACCATCGCCGGCTCGGCCCACACGCCCGAACGTCCCGAGATCGACTTGAACACCAGGTCGCCGGCCGCGATCGCCATCAGGTACGACGGGATCCGCTGCGGCATGGTGAAGCTGTACTCGCCGTCGCGCGCGGCCGCCGGATCGTTGTCGGCGCTCATCAGCACCATCACGTCCGGACGCGTGCGCACGCGGGCGCTGTAGGTGTAGCGCACCTGCGGCGTGTCCTGCAGCGGCACCCAGGAACGCGCATGGATCTGCTGCGACTGGCTGAACATGAAGGGCAGCTGCCCGCCCTCGGTCATGCCCGGCTCCAGCCATTGCAGGCCCGAGGCAGCGGGCGAAGTGCGATAGGTCACGCGCAGCTGCGTCGGACGCTGCGGCGTCTCGATGGTCAGGCGGCTGCCGAGCGCGGCGTCGGCGTCGGCCAGGGCGAACTGCAGCGGCTGCCAGGCGCCATCGACCTGGGCTTCGACCTGCTCGATGGCGAGCTCGCGCGTGTCGAGCACCAGCTGCGTGGCGCCGGCGTCCTTCCACTCGAGCGTGTAGGTGGCGGTGCCGGAAATGGTCTTCGCATCGAAGTCGAGCGCGAGGTCCAGCGCCAGGTCGTCGATGACGACCCTGCCGGGTTCGGCAAAGGAATGTTCGTCGCTATCGGCCATGGCGGCGGGTTTGGGGGCGGGGGCGGT
The DNA here is from genome assembly GCA_023395465.1 of Pseudomonadota bacterium. Taxonomy (GTDB): domain Bacteria; phylum Pseudomonadota; class Gammaproteobacteria; order Xanthomonadales; family Xanthomonadaceae; genus Luteimonas. Next base: position 16,927 of record JAEWZE010000154.1, on the reverse strand, counting down.
GGCGGGATCGGGCCCGGCGGCTTCGCGCTTGCAGGCCGACAGCACGAGCAGGAGGGGAAGCAGCAACAGCAGGGCGCGCAGCGCGCGCACGCGGGGATGGCGCATGGCCGGGGGACGCCTCTGGCGGAAACAGGCGACGATTCTAGTCCCGATACCCGGCGCCCGCATGGCCGCGGCCGATCGCCGCGGCTGCAGCCGGCACGTTGCATGGTGGATACGGCAGGCCCGGCCCCGGACGCCGTGCCCCGCACGCGGCCTGCTGACCGGGTCGCGCCGGCGCCGCCTCTAGACTTTCCAGCCGTCGTGGATCGCGACGATGCCGCCGGACAGGTTGCGGTAGCGGGTCCGGGCGAAGCCGGCCGCGTCCATCATCGCCTTGAGCTGCTCCTGCGGCGGATGCTGGCGGATCGACTCGGCCAGGTAGCGGTAGCTGTCGGCATCGCCGGCGAACAGCCGGCCCAGGCGCGGCAGCACCTTGAACGAGTGGAAGTCGTAGAGCGGCTTGAACCAGTCGGCGCGGACCTCGGAGAACTCCAGCACGCGCGCCTGCCCACCGACCTTGAGCACGCGCTGCATCTCCCGCAGCGCCGCGTCCTTGTCGGTCACGTTGCGCAGGCCGAAGGCGATCGTGACCAGGTCGAAGCTGGCGTCCGGGAACGGCAGCTTCTCGGCATTGCACTGGACGTACTCGAAGCCGCGCACGTTGCCGCGGTCGGTCATGCGGTCGCGGCCCACGCGCAGCATCTCGCCGTTGATGTCGCCCAGCACCAGCTCGCCGGAGTCGCCCACGCGGTCCCTGAGCAGCGCGGCGATGTCGCCCGTGCCGCCGGCCAGGTCGAGCACGCGCGCGCCGCGCCTGACCTGCGCGGTGGCAACGAAGTACCGCTTCCACAGCCGATGGATCCCCATCGACATCAGGTCGTTCATCAGGTCGTAGTTGCCGGCAACCGACGAGAACACCTCGCCGACCAGCTTCTGCTTCTCGCCGACCGGCACCTCGCGGTAGCCGAAATGGGTGGTGCCGGTGTCGTCGGGTGCGCTCATGCACGCATTATCGCACCGCCGCGCGCGGCCGGCATCACGGCGCCGCTCACTTGCGGCGGCGCGGCCCGTCGCCGCCGGTCACCCGGCCGCGGTCGCCCACGATCACGGTGAATCCGCCGGCGTTGCCCGATTCCACGTACAGGGTGAACAGGCCGTCGGGCGAGATCCAGGCCTCGCCCGGCTTGAACATCGATCCCTCGTTGTTGGCGGTATCCGCCGGCGGGCGATCGGCGTCCTGGCTCTCGGCCTCGTAGCGGTAGCCGCTGCCGACCCGGTGGATGATCACCGCGTCGTCGGCCAGCGCACCCTCGTAGGCGCCACTGCGTCGGCGCGCCTCGACGGTGTAGAACGTGCCACTGTACGGATCGGGCGAGGACGGCGTCTGCAGCACCAGCATCTGCGCGCTGCCGGCGCCGGACAGGCTGGCGAAGTCCAGCTGCAGCCGCGTGCGCGGCGTGCCCACGTCGAACGTACGTTTGCGCGCGGCATCCACCCAGCCCAGGCGATCGCGCTGCAGCATGTTGATGTGCTTGGGCCGGGAGCCATACACCGCGTCGCGGACAGCGTTGCTCCAGCTGTCGCTCATCACGTCCCAGGGATTGTCGTAGGTATCGTCGTCGCCGTCGGAATTGTCCGAATGCGGCAGGCCGTAGCCGTGCCCCATCTCGTGCGCGAGCGGCGCCAGGTTGTTGAACGACCACGGCGGGTTCCAGGTGGTCGACCAGCAGCGGTGGCCGCCATCGAGCGTCGCGCAGCGGCCGCCGCCCCAGGCATAGCCGTCGAGATCGCCGTTGAACATCATGTTGATGCCGAGGACGCCGCTGAAGTCGACGCTGGCGTCGGCGGCCGCGGTGCAGTCGTCGAACAGCGCGTCGAGGTCGGCCTTCTCCTCTTCGCCATCCTCGGTCACGTAATGCGAACGTGGATGCGGCAGGGCGTACCAGCCCACCGCGTCGCTGCCGGCCAGGTTGATCCGGTCGTAGGACACCTCGCGCCAGTAATGACCGAGCTGGCCTTCGGCCTCGCCATACTGGTCGCGGAAGAATGCGACCGTCTTCTGCTCCTCGGCGATGTCGCTGAACCTGCAGGCCACGGTCATCCAGCGGGTCGCACCGAGCGTGGCCTTGGCCACCCCGTCGGCCTTGCCGCTGCGCACGTGGGCCAGGCCGGTCGCCGGATCGTCCACCGGCACGATGGCGTCGATCATGCGCATGCCGCCGGACTTGCGGCCGCTGAAGCCGACCGCCACGCGCCGGTTCGCCAGCGCATAGAGATCGCCGGCGCCACGCCGCGCCTGCCCGGGGTCGAGGGCGATGCGCCCGCCGCCGTCCAGGGCCAGCGCCACCTCGAACTTCGGCGCCAGGCGCGCCTCGGCTGCAGGCGCAGCGTCGCCCCAGCGCAGCTCCAGGTTGCCCTGCAGCACTTCGCCCTGCGCCGCGCCTGCCAGCAGCCACGCGCATGCGAACAGCGCGATCCGCTTCCTGTCCATCGGATATCCCCCTGTGTCGCGGCCGATTCTCGACCACGCGGCGCCACCGCGACAACTCGTGACGCGCGTCACGCCGGCGTGCCTGCCGCATTCCGCGTTATCGTGCCCGGCACGCCTCGACCGGCCCCTCCCCATGCCGACACCCGACTACCGCGCCATGCTCGCCACCGCCATCGAGGAAGCCCGCCAGGGCCTCGCCGAAGGCGGGATCCCGATCGGCGCCGCGCTGTTCGCCAGCGACGGCACCCTGCTCGGCCGCGGTCACAACCGCCGCGTGCAGGAAGACGATCCATCCGTGCACGGCGAAACCGACGCCTTCCGCAAGGCCGGCCGACAGCGCTCCTACCGCGACACCATCATGGTCACCACGCTCTCGCCGTGCTGGTACTGCAGCGGGCTGGTGAAGCAGTTCGGGATCGGCACCGTGGTGATGGGCGAGTCGGTCAATTTCCAGGGCGGCCACGACTGGCTGCGCGAACAGGGCGTGGAGGTGGTCGATCTCGACGACCCCGAATGCATCGCGATGCTGGGCGAGTGGATCGCCGCCCATCCGCAGGTGTGGAACGAGGACATCGGCCAGGATCACTGAGCCGGCGCCGCGGGCGTTGCCACGTCCCGCCTCGAGCGGGCGCGCCGCGTCGCGCGATCGCAGCGGCCCGCGCCCCTCCACAGGGGCGGCCGCAGGCGCGAGAATGCGGCCCTGCCGTTCCGAGCCCCGCACCCTCATGCCCCTGCAACACGAAACGCTGCAGTTCCGCGGCCTCCCCTGCATCCGCCTGCGCGATGACGGCGCGAGCGCGCTGGTGTCCCTGCGCGGGGCACAACTGTTGTCGTGGATTCCGCAGGACGGCCGCGAGCGCCTGTTCCTCGCCGGGCACGCCGACCTTGCCTCCGGAGCCGCGGTCCGCGGCGGCATCCCGATCATCTTCCCGCAGTTCGCCGAACGGGGCCTGCTGCGCAGGCACGGCTTCGCGCGCCAGCTGGACTGGTCCTTCGCGGGCATCGCCGACGGGTCGGCCTTGTTCGAACTGCGCGACAGCGCGGCCACCACCGAGTGGCCCCATGCCTTTGCCTGCCGCCTGTCGATCACGCCAGGTCCGTCGCGGCTCGAGGTCGCGCTGGAGGTCGAGAACCTCGGCAGCGACGCCTTCGCCTTCACCGCCGCCCTGCACAGCTACCTGCGCGTGGACGACATCGCCCGCGCCGCGCTCGAGGGCCTGCAGGGCTGCGACTACGAAGACAGCGCCAACGGGGGCACCCTGCATCGCCAGGACGCGCATGCGGTGACCTTCGACGGCGAACTCGACCGCATCTACGCCGACGTGGTCGCGCCGCTGCGCCTGGTCGATGGCGACGGCCATCTCGACATCGAGCACGAGGGTTTCGGCGACGCGATCGTCTGGAATCCGGGTGAAACCCTGGCCGCCGGCCTGCCCGACCTCGCTCCCGGCGAATACCGCCGGTTCGTCTGCGTGGAAGCCGGCCAGGTGCTGCAGCCGGTCCTGCTGGCCCCGGGCCAGCGCTGGCGCGGACGCCAGTTGCTGGGCTGAGCCGGGACGGGCCGGCCGCGGGGCCCTCAGCGGGCCTCGAGGGTGAACGCGCCGAAGGCCACGCCCAGGTCCCACCCCTTGCCGGTGCCGGCCAGCGCCAGCGACACGTCGCCCTTGGTCATGGCCTGCGCCTTGCTCGACTTCGCCGCGCCGGCGTGGGCTTCGGCGGCGACGTAGGTGCCCAGCACCTCGCGGATGTCGCGCACCGCGGAGAAGTCGCCACGGCCGTCGCGGATCTCGGACTTGCCCACGCTCAGGCCACCGCCCCTGGCTTCGATGCGCACGGCCAGGCTCTGGCCGTTGTCGCAGCGCACCGTGCCGGTGCCGGAAGCGGTCTTGTAGAAGGCCGACCAGCCGCTCATGTCGAAGGCCAGGCGGCAGGAGACGTCGCCGGCGACGGCAGGTGCCACGGCGAACAGGCCGGCGAGCGTGGCGGCGGTCAGCAGGCTGCGGAAGTGCATCGCGGTGTCTCCTTGTCCGGCCACGACGGCCGTCGGTTCAGTCGAGGGTCCAGCCCTGCGGCATGATGCGCCGCATGAAGCGGTCGAACATCGGCACGGTGAACGCGGTATCGCCGTGGCTCGGACTCCAGATCATGCCCTTGGCGATCAGCTGGCTGCGCGTGGGCCCGAGCGTGGTGACCTTGCGTTCGAGCAGGGTCGCCACGTCGCCGGAACGATGCGGGCCGGGACCGAGTTCGGCCATCGCGCGCAGGTAGCGCTTCTCCGACGGCGTCAGGCGGTCGAAGCGCACGCGGAAGAAGCTCTCGTCGAGCGCGGCCGTCGCGGTAACCGACGCGGCCTCGACGTCGGCCAGGGTGATTGGCGAATCGTCGGCCGCATCCCAGGCGTGCTTGCCCCACTCCTGCAGGAAGTACGGATAGCCCTGGGTCTGGTCGAGGATGCGCGCGGTGGCGCCAGGCTCGAACACCACGCCCAGCTCCGCCGCCGGCACTTCCAGTGCGGCGCGCGCGGCATCGGCATCGAGCGGGCCGACGAAGGGGAAGTCGAACAGGCGCTCGGCATAGGACTTGGCCCGGCCCATCTGCCCCGGCAACTGCGGCAGGCCGGCGCCGACCAGCATCACCGGCACCTGCTGCTGCGCGCAGCGGTGCAGCGCGGTGACCAGCGAGGCCAGCTGCTCCTCTTGCACGTACTGCAGCTCGTCGATGAACATGATCAGCGCCGTCCCGCCGGCCTTCGCGGCGCGGCCGGCGGCTTCCAGCAGCGCCTGCAGGTCGTGTTCGAGGTCGCCGTTGTCGGCCAGCCCGGGCTCGGGGTCGAAGTCGATGCCGACTTCGATGTCGGCGTACTTGAGCTTGAGCCCGCGCGCGAAGCCGGCCAGGGCGCGCAGGGCGCGCTTGCCGAGTTCGCGCGCCTGTTCCGAGCGCGACAGCCGCAGCAGCGCCTGGCGCAGCTGCGGGGCGAGGATGGCGGGAAGCGAGCGCCCCTCGGGCGCCTCGATGCGCAGGGTGTGCAGGCCCGCGCCCTCGGCGATGTCGCGCATGCGGTCGAGCAGCACGGTCTTGCCGACCCCGCGCAGGCCGATCATCAGCACGCTCTTGGCATGGCGGCCGGCGCGCACGCGCTGGCTGGCGACGTCGACGGTGCGCAGCAGTTCGTCGCGGCCGGCCAGCTCCGGCGGCGGCGTGCCGGCACCCGGCGCATAGGGATTGCGGATCGGATCCATGGGCGCAGCCTAGGCCGGGTTTATCTAAATTACAAGAACATCATAATTTCACTAAAATTCACCAAGGCAGCGCAGGTTCCCGGACTCGGACGTCGTGGGCAACGTACTGCAGCTGTCCTGCCAGAACCCCTTCCGGGAGTTCCGGACGAGCGGCGGGCGCCCAGCCCTCAGCGCCGCGCCCGTCCGCGCAAGACACGTCAGAGGATGTAGCGGCTCAGGTCGGGGTCCTGCACCAGTTCGCCCAGGTGCGCATCGACATAGGCGCGGTCGATGGTGACGCTGCTGCCGCCCTTGTCGGGAGCCTCGTAGCTGAGGGTGTCGAGCAGGCGCTCGAGCACGGTGTGCAGGCGACGGGCACCGATGTTCTCCTGGCGCTCGTTAACCTGGGCGGCGATCTCGGCCAGGCGGTCGATGGCGTCGGCGGCGAACGCGAGCTGCACGCCCTCCGTCCGCAGCAGCTCGACGTACTGCGTGGTGAGCGCGGCCCTGGGCTCGGTCAGGATGCGCACGAAATCGTCCTTGCTCAGCGCAGACAGCTCCACGCGGATCGGGAAGCGCCCCTGCATCTCCGGGATCAGGTCGCTGGGCTTGGCCAGATGGAAGGCGCCGGACGCGATGAACAGGATGTGGTCGGTCTTGACCGAGCCGTACTTGGTGCTCACCGTCGAGCCTTCGACCAGCGGCAGCAGGTCGCGCTGCACGCCCTCGCGGCTGACGTCGGCGCCCATGCCTTCCGAGCGCTTGGCCACCTTGTCGATCTCGTCGATGAAGACGATGCCATGCTGCTCGCAGGCCTCGATCGCGGCCTCGCGCACGTCGTCCTCGTTGACCAGCTTCGCCGCTTCCTCTTCGACCAGCTGCGGCCGCGCGGCCTTGATCGTGAGCTTGCGCGCATGCGTCTTCGCGCCGCCGAGGTTGGCGAACATCTGCCGCAGCTGCTGGCCCATCTCCTCCATGCCGGGTGGGGTCATGATGTCCACACCCACGTTAGCCGACAGCTCCAGTTCGATCTCGCGTTCGTCCAGCTCGCCGGCACGCAGCTGGCGGCGCAGCTTCTGCCGGGTTTCCGATTCCCTGGCGGAAGGGTCCGCGCCGATGTCGACCGTGGTCTGGCTGCCGAAGCCGAAGCCCGGCTGCGGCGCCTCGCGGCGCGGCAGCAGCGCGTCGAGGATGCGGTCTTCGGCGCGTTCCTCGGCCTGGGTACGCACCTTTTTCTTGGCCTGTTCGCGATACAGCTTGACCGAGGTATCGGCCAGGTCGCGGATGATCTGCTCGACATCCTTGCCGACGTAGCCCACCTCGGTGAAGCGCGTGGCTTCCACCTTCACGAAGGGCGCATTGGCCAGCGTCGCCAGGCGGCGCGCGATCTCGGTTTTGCCCACGCCGGTGGGACCGATCATCAGGATGTTCTTGGGCATCACCTCGTTGCGCAGCTCCTCGGGCAGCTGCGCGCGGCGCCAGCGGTTGCGCAGCGCGATCGCGACCGCGCGCTTGGCCGACTGCTGGCCGATGATGTGGCGATCGAGTTCCTGCACGATCTCGCGCGGGGTCATGGTGGAAGAGCTGTTGTCGGTCATGTGCATGCCTCATGGCCGCCGTGCCCGCGCGGGGCGCGATGCGGTGGCGGGAATGTCCAGTATGGGAGGCAGGGTGCGCCTGCCTGCGCGACGCGGCGGGTCAGAGTTCCTCGACCACGACGTTGCGATTGGTGTAGATGCAGATGTCGCCGGCGATGGCCAGCGCTTCGGTGGCGATGCTGCGCGCATCGAGCTGGGTATGCGCCAGCAGCGCACGCGCCGCCGACAGCGCATAGGAGCCGCCGGAGCCGATCGCGATCAGGCCGTCCTCCGGCTCGATCACGTCGCCGGTACCGCTGATGATCAGCGAGGTGTCCTTGTCGGCCACGGCGAGCAGCGCCTCGAGCTTGCCGAAGCGGCGCTCGGTGCGCCAGTCCTTGGCCATCTCCACCGCGGCGCGCTGCAGCTGCCCGTGCTTCTCGAGCTTGGATTCGAACAGCTCGAACAGGGTGAAGGCATCGGCCGCAGCGCCGGCGAAGCCGGCCAGCACCTGGCCATCCTTGCCCAGGCGGCGCACCTTGCGCGCGTTGCCCTTCATGACCGTGTGGCCGAGCGTGACCTGGCCGTCGCCGGCCACGGCCACCTTGCCGTCGCGGCGCACCGACAGGATCGTGGTGGCGTGGAACACGTTGGGATTCTGGCTGGGGTCCATGCGGCCTCCGGGGCGGGTCAGCCAGACATAGGGGCGGGACCGGGCCGATCAAGCCCCGTGCGCGCTCAGGCCCGGTACGCCACGCAGGAATAGCAGCCGCGCCGGGCGTTGTGCAGCTGGACGCAGGCCACGGCGGCACCACGGAAGACGAGTGCGAGTTCGCCGGCGACGTCCGCGCCTTCGCAGACACGCGCGTCCAGCATCGTCCACGCGGCGTCGTAGGCGCGCAGCGAGATCAGGCGGCGGTTCACGTAGGCCGGCACCTCGCCCGGCGCCGGGGCCGGCTGCCGCGACCGCCGGCGAACGAAGATCGGTCCCGAGGCGCGGTACGGCGAGTCGCCGGGGACGTGCTGCCAATGCAGCAACAGCAGTTCCTCGCCGATGCGTGCGTCTTCAAGAGCCACGCGACAGGGATAGCCCACGTCGTCGTCGGCGACGACACGGCGCATTCCGCGCCGCGCAAGGCTGGCGTCGTCGAGTGCGAACAGCGGTTCGAACGGGATCGGGTCGAGTCCATGGAGGCGAAAGGTCATGGCGGGCTCCTGCAACAGGGGGCGCATCCTCTCGCGCCGCGCGATGGGATTCGCGCCGTTTCCGGACATGCAGCCCGGGAGCGGCCTGCTCAGATCGCGCCCGGCTTCCCCTCCAGCAGCTTGCGCGCACGCGCCTGCAGCGCAAGCCAGGAGGCTTCCAGCTGCTCGGACTTCGGCGTGACCCGCGCGATCAGCGCGAGCGCCTCCTCCAGTTCCTCCACCCGCCAGGCAAGCTCGGCGTAATCCTGCGCGAGCACAAGCTCCACCCGCCGGTCCTCGCACACGCCGATGCACGGCCGTGGCGCGTCTACCTTTCCGCACCCGATGCAGCGCCAGCCTTCGATGGTCTCGACCATGGCCACATGGTAGCCAGGCGCGATCGATGCGCCGTGATCCTGGTCAAGTGCGCGGCAGGAACAGCAATGGCGGCGGGTCGAACGTGGCCCGCCGGGCCGTGCGCCCTAGTCCTTGCGCCGCCTGGCGCGGGGATGGGCGGCGTCGTAGACCTTCGCCAGGTGCCCGAAATCCAGGTGCGTGTAGATCTGGGTGGTCGAAATGTCGGCGTGCCCCAGCAGTTCCTGCACGCCGCGCAGGTCGCCCGAAGATTCGAGCACGTGGCTGGCGAACGTGTGCCGCAGCAGATGCGGGTGCACGCGCTTGAACAGGCCCTGGCGCTGGGCCAGCTGGCGCATCCGGACCTGCACCGCGCGCGCGCCGATCGGCTTGCCGCCGCGACCGGGAAACACCGGGGCGTCGTCGGCCGCGCCGCTGTCGGCGCGCCACGCGCGCAGCGCCTCGCGCGCGAACGAGCCCACGGGCACGATCCGCTCCTTGCCCCCCTTGCCCACCACGTTCACCAGGCCTTCGTCCAGGTGCAGGTCGCGCCAGCGCAGCGCGCACAGTTCGCTCAGGCGCAGGCCCGAGGAATAGAACAGTTCCAGCATCGCGCGGTCGCGCAGCCCGAGCGGCACGTCGGTCGGCACTTCGACCAGGACCTTGGCCTCGTCGGCGTCGAGCACCTGCGGCAGCTTGCGCGGCGCCTTGGGCGCGCGCACGCCGCTGGCGGGATTGGCCGCGATGCGGCCATGCTTGAGCAGCCACCGGTAGAAGCTGCGCACCGCCGACAGGCGGCGCTGCAGGCTCTTGGGCGACAGTCCGCGGCGATGCTCGGACGCGATGAAGGCGCGGATCCCGGCTTCGTCCAGCCCGAGGATGCCGGCCTGCCCTTCGGACCAGGCCGACAGCGCGGCAAGGTCGCGACGGTAACCGTCCAGCGTATGCGGCGAGACCCGGCGCTCGACCTGCAGGTAGGCGAGGAAAGCCTGGACTTCGCTCATCGCAGTCCCTCCACCCCCGGCAGCCGCCACGCGGTCGGGCGACGCCGGATCGCGGCCGCCGCGCGCAACCGCGCTGCCGCCGGTTCAGCCATCGAACCTGCGCAGGGCCACTTCGAAGGCCTCGCCCATCATGCGCAGGAACAGGGTGCCCATGCCGGGGTAGAACCGGTTGGGATCGGCGCTGCCCACCGCCACCAGGCCCGAGCCTTCCAGCGCCAGCAGCGCGCTCGACTGCACCTCGTCGATGCGCGCGCCGTAGAGCAGTGCCTGCTTGTCCGGATGCAGGCGCCCGCACAGCGGTTCGCCGTGCTTGAGCGCGTCGGCGAACGGAACCAGCACGGCAGCATCGCGATCGATCACCTGCAGCCAGGGCTGTTCGCCCAGTCCCGGCACCGGCTTGAACAGTACGACGCGGACCAGGTCGCCCGCGAAATCCTCTTCCAGCGTCGCCGCCATCGCACTCACCACGCCGGCGCGATCGGGCTGGCGCATCAGCGCGAGCGTGAGCTGGTGGGTGCGCACGGCAAGCCGTTCGTTCTCCTGCGAGATGGCGTACAGGTCGTGCAGCCGACGCGAGAGTTCGCGGTTCTTGTCGCGCAACACTTCCAGCTGGTAGCTGGCCAGCGACGCCGCGGGGCCATCCTCGCGCGGCACCACCAGGCTCAGCGCCAGGTCCGGGAACTGCTGCAGGAACCTGGGCTGGCGGCGCAGCCATGCCGCCACTTCGTGCGCGCCGAGTTTTTCGGTATTGCTCATCCGGTCCATTCCCCTTCGAAGACAAATGCCGCCGGCCCGGCCATCGCGACCTGCACGGCATCGTCGGGCCAGGCGATGCGCAGCTCGCCGCCCGGCAGCAGCACGACCACGTCGCGATCCACGCGGCCGGCGCGCACCAGCACGGCCACGGCCGCACAGGCGCCGCTGCCGCAGGCCAGCGTTTCGCCGACGCCGCGTTCGTATACCCGCAGGCGGATGCGGCCGCGGTCGAGCACCTGGGCGAAACCGATGTTGGCCGACGACGGAAACAGCGGCGAAGCCTGCAGCGCAGGCCCGATCCGCGCCACCGCGGCGGCATCCACGTCGTCCACCTCGATGACTGCGTGCGGATTGCCCATCGACACCGCGCCGAAGCGCAGCGGTCCGATGTCCGCGAGCGCGGCTTCATACGTGGTCTGCTGCTGCGCGATTCCCGCCATGGGCACCTGCCCCGGCTCGAAACGCGGCACACCCATGGCGATGCGATAGCGCCCCTGGCCCAGCACTTCGACCGCATGGGTGCCGGCCGGACTGTCGAGCACGAAGTGCGCCTCCTGCGTCGCGCCCCCGCGCACCAGCCAGGCCGCCACGCAACGCGCGCCATTGCCGCACTGCGCGGAAGGCGAGCCGTCCGAGTTCCAGATGCGGTAGCTGGCGAGCGCGCCGGGGCTGGCGGGCGGGCCGATGGTCAGGATCTGGTCGCAGCCGACGCCGGTATGGCGGTCGGCCAGGGCGCGGCACAGTTCCGGGTCTGGCGGCGCGGCACCGTCGCGCAGGTCGAGCACGACGAAATCGTTGCCCGCGCCATGCATCTTGCTGAAACGCAGCGGCTGCGCCGGCCTGTCCCGGCGGACCGCGTGCGAGGCGTTCGCGGCCACCGGATCAGCCGTGGCCGGGATCCGCCGGTGGCGGCGGCACCACGGCCGGGTCCGCGTCGGCGTCTTCGACCGGGTCTTCGGGCAACGCCTCCGCGGGCGGTGCTTCGCCGGCGTCGTCGTCCACGGTCGCCGCGTCGTCGGCCTCCAGCTCCGCCGCCTCTTCTTCCATCGCGGCGGCCTCGGAGGCGCGCACCAGCGGGCCCTTGTTGCCGCAGGCGGCGAGGGTCAGGGCGAGAGACAGCAGCGCCAGCGGCGCGAGGAGGATCGGGAATCTGCGCATGCCGGCAGTGTAGCCCGGCCCGTCGGACAGGACGAGTCCCGGTCCCCCGCCTGATGCGATCCGCTCAGCGTTCGCGCGCCCGCCGCGCAACCGGTTCCGGGCGCGACCAGAGCCAGGCCGCCACGACCGCCATGCAGCCGACCGGCAGCGCGAACATCCACCAGCGCCTACCGTCCCCCAGGAGCATCAGCGCGAGCAGGATCAGCGTCGAGGCGAGCATGGTCCACGTCGCCATCCACTTGGCGCGCCGCGCGACGCTGCCGCCGGCCTGCCAGTCGCGGATCATCGGCCCGAAGCGCGGATCTTCCAGCAGCCTGCGATGCAGGCGTTCGGAACCGCGCGCCGCCGCGAACGCCGACAGCAGGACGAAAGGCACCGTTGGCAGCCCCGGCAGGAACATGCCCAGCAGCCCGAGGCCGAGGCTGGCATAGGCCAGCAGCCACCAGGCCCAGCGGAAGCGGCGTGTCGGACGCATGTCCGCATGATATCGGGACGCGCGGACGGGGCGCGGCGGCGCCAACGCAGGAGGCCGCCCGGGGGCGGCCTCCTGTACGACCTTTGGGCTACTTCACGCCCAGCTGGTCGAGCATGAAGGCGTACATCTCGGCCTGCTCGCGGAAGCGGCGGAAGCGCCCGGACTTGCCGCCGTGCCCGGCCTCCATGTTGGTGCGGAACACGATCGGCCCGTTGCCGGTGTCGAGGTCGCGCAGGCGCGCCACGTACTTGGCCGGCTCCCAGTACTGCACCTGCGAATCCCACAGCCCGGTGCCCACGAACATCGCAGGGTAGGCCTGCGCGGAGAGGTTGTCGTACGGCGAGTAGGTGACCATGTAGTCGTAGAACTTCCTTTCCTCCGGATTGCCCCACTCGTCGTACTCGTTGGTGGTCAGCGGGATGCTCGGATCGAGCATCGTCGTCACCACGTCGACGAAGGGCACCTGCGAGAGGATCACGCGATAGCGGTCCGGGGCCATGTTCGAGATCGCCCCCATCAGCAGGCCGCCGGCGCTGCCGCCGTAGGCCGCGACCCGATCCTTCGCCGCATAACCCTGCGCGACGAGCGCATCGGTGACGTCGATGAAGTCGGTGAAGGTGTTGACCTTGTTGAGCAGCTTGCCGTCCTCGTACCAGCGTCGGCCCATCTCCTGTCCGCCACGGATGTGCGCAAGCGCGTAGACCATGCCGCGGTCGAGCAGGCTGACCGTGGTCACGCTGAAGCCCGGATCCATCGACATGCCGTAGCTGCCGTAGGCGTATTGCAGCATCGCCGCGCTGCCGTCCTTGCGGAAGCCCTTGCGGTAGACCAGCGACACCGGGATCTTCTCGCCGTCGCGCGCCGTCGCCCACACGCGTTCGGTCGCGTACTGCGACGGGTCGTAGCCGATCACCGGCTGCTGCTTGAGCACGATGCGCTCGCCGCTGGCGGTGTCGAGCTCGTAGGTGGTGGCCGGCGTGGTCAGCGAGGTGTAGGTGTAGCGCAGCTTCGTGGTGCCGGGTTCGGTGTTGGCCGACAGCCCCATCGAGTACGCGGGCTCGTCGGCCTCCACGTACTCGGCGCTGCCGTCCTGGCGCAGGATGCGGACGCGTTCGAGCGCATCGGAACGCTCGCCCAGCGCGATGAAGCCGTCGAACAGTTCGAAGGTCTCGAGGAAGACCTGCGCATCGTGCGCGACCAGGTCCTGCCAGTCCCCGCGCGAGCGCGAGCCGCTCGGCGCCTGCACCAGCTTGAAGTTCGTGGCGCCGTCGGCGTTGGTCAGGATCACCCAGCGCCCGCCCAGGTGGTCGGCGCTGTATTCCAGTTCGCGCTCGCGCGGGGCCAGCACGGTGAACTCGCGCGGATCGGACGCGGGCGCATAGCGCAGTTCGTCGGAGACGGTACTGCTGACGCCGATCAGAATGTAGCGGTCGTCGCGGGTGCGTTCGAGGCCCATGTAGAAGCTGTCGTCGGCCTCCTCGTACACCACCGTGTCCGTCGCAGGATCGGTGCCGATGACGTGGCGCTTCACCCGCTTGGTCAGCAGGGTTTCCGGATCGTTCTCGATGTAGAACACGGTGCGGTTGTCGTCGGCGAACACGAGGTCGCCGGAGGTGCCGCGGATCTGCTCGGGATAGTCCTCACCGGTGGCCAGGTTGCGGAAGCGGAAGGTGTACTGGCGGCGGCCGTTGGTGTCGTCGGCCCAGGCCATCACCGCGTTGTCCTGGCTGATCTCGTAGGCGCCAACCGAGTAGTAGTCCTTGCCCTCGGCCAGGACGTTGACGTCGAGCAGGACCTGCTCGCCGGCGAAATCACCGGCCTCGTTGGAACGCTGGATCGACAGGGCATCGACACCGGGGCCATCCGCGCGCCGCGCGTGGATCGGGTAGTCCTTGCCCGTTTCGTAACGGGCGTAGTACCACCAGCCACGCTCGCGTGCCGGGATCGAACTGTCGTCCTGCTTGATGCGCCCGACGATCTCGTCGTAGAGCCTGTCCTCGACCGGCTTGAGCGGTGCCATCACCTGGTCGGCGTAGGCGTTCTCGGCCTGCAGGTAGGCCAGCATCGCCCTGTCCTCACGCTTGTCGTCGCGCAGCCAGTAGTACTCGTCGTGGCGCTCGGCGCCGTGCGGCGCCTTCACCACATGCGGGCGCTTCTCCGCGTCCGGCGGGGTGGGATCGGCGGCCATCGTGGAAGTGTTGGAAAGCGTCATCAGGATCGTGGTCGCAAGTAGTAGGGCGGTTCGCATCGGGAATTCCGCTGGAGGCAGGACGGGATGCCGCATCCGGACAGGACGCCCGGACGCGGCGCCATTTCATTTCTGGCCGAGCTGCTGCCAGAGAAAACTCAGGTACAGCGCGTCCATGTGCGCGGCCTGGCGGTTGTCCGCCGCACCACCGTGGCCGCCTTCGATGTTCTCGTAGTAGCGCACGTCCTTGCCGGCTTCGGACATCTTCGCGAACATCTTGCGGGCATGGCCCGGATGCACGCGGTCGTCGCGGGTGGAGGTCAGCAGGATGGTTGCCGGGTAGTCCTTGGCCGGGTCGAACAGGTGGTAGGGCGAAAAGGTGCGGATGTATTCCCACTCTTCCGCGATGTCGGGATTGCCATACTCGGCCATCCACGAGGCCCCTGCCAGCAGCTTGTTGTAGCGCTGCATGTCCAGCAGCGGCACCTGGATCACGATCGCGCCGAACAGCTCCGGGTACTGCGTGAGCATGTTGCCGGTCAGCAGGCCGCCATTGCTGCCGCCGCGCACGCCCAGGTGCTGCGGCGACGTGATCTTGCGATCGATCATGTCCTGCGCGACGGCCGCGAAATCCTCGTAGGCCTTGTGCCGGTTGGCCTTGAGCGCCGCCTGGTGCCAGCGCGGGCCGTATTCGCCGCCGCCGCGGATATTGGCCACCGCGTAGACGCCGCCCTTCTCAAGCCAGCCCTTGCCCACGCCGCCGGAATAGCCCGGCGTCAGCGAGATCTCGAAACCACCGTAGCCATAAAGCAGGGTCGGATTCGTGCCGTCGTAGACCAGGTCCTTCGGTCGCACCAGGAAGTAGGGCACGCGGGTGCCATCCTTCGAGGTCGCGAAATGCTGCTCGACCACGTGCCTGGAGGCATCGAAGAAGGTCGGCATGGTCTTGAGCACTTCGGGTGCCGCCGCACCCTCGCCCGCGTCGCCCAGCATCAGCGTGGTCGGGGTGAGGTAATCGGTCACGGTGAGCCACAACGCATCGGATTCATCGCTGTCCACCGCGCTCGCGCCGATGGTCCCGAACTCGGGCACGCCGCCCAGCGGGCGCCGCGACCAGCCGTCCTCGCCCGGCGTCAGTACGGTCAACCGGTTCTTCACGTCCTCCAGCACGTTGAGCACCAGATGGTTCCTGGTCCACGACGAACCGGCCAGCGAGCTGGTCTGGGTCGGCTCGAACAGGACCACGAAATCACGCTGGCCGTCCATGAACTCGTCGAACCTCGCCGCGAGCAGCGAACCGGCCGGATAGGTCCTGCCGCCGACTTCCCAGGGTTCGCGCAGCTCAAGCGTCAGCCACTGCTTGTGCACGCTCTTGTTGGCCGAGTTGGGCGCGTCGATCCTGGCCAGTTCGCCGTCGGCCTTCCGCAGGTAGAGCTCGTCGTTGTAGAACGCGAGCGTGCGGCTGACGAAGTCGCGCTCGAAGCCAGGCGTATGGTCATGGACGGCGGCGATGTACATGTCGTCCGCACGGCCCTCGTAAACGACCGCTGCCGATGCCAGCGGCGTGCCGCGCTTCCACTCCTTGACGATGCGCGGATAGCCGGATTCGGTCATCGAACCTGCGCCGAAGTCGGTATAGGCATAGACCGTGTCGCGATCGATCCAGCCCAGCGCGCCCTTGGCCTCCTCGCGGAAGAAGCCATCCTCCACCCAGGCCTTGTTGTCCAGGTCGAACTCGCGCGTCACGTCCGCATCGGCGCCACCGCGCGACAGCGCGACCAGGCAGCGGCTGTAGTCGGGACGCAGGCAATCCGCGCCGTGCCAGACCCAGTTCTCGCCCTCGGCCTTGTTGAGCGCGTCGAGGTCGATCAGCACCTCCCACTGCGGCCTGGGCTTGCGGTACTCCTCGAGCGTGGTGCGGCGCCACAGGCCCCGCGGATTCTGCTTGTCGCGCCAGAAGTTGTAGTACCACTCGCCCTGCTTGTAGACGCCGGGAATCTTGTCGTCCGAGTCGTAGATGGCGAGCAGGTCCGCCTCCAGCTGCTTGAACTCCGGCGTGGCGGCCAGTTCGGCTTCGGCCTTCGCGTTCTGGGCCTTGACCCACTCGAGCGCCTTCGGATCCTCGACGCCTTCCAGCCACTGGTACGGATCGGACACCGCTGCCTCCTCGTTGGCATGTACCGGGCCCGTGGCAAGGCCCACCGCGAGCGCAAGCGCCGCGGACATCGGAATGGATTTCATAGTCAATCTCGCCATGACGGCTTCCATCTGCAAAGTGGCCGCACGCTACCACACGCGTCGCGAACTGCCGCAGTGCCGGAAGTCGAATGGCGCGTGGCGCGCCCGATCGGCAGGCATAAAAAAACCCCCAGCCTTGCGGGCTGGGGGTTTTGGGGTAAAGACCCTGGCGATGACCTACTCTCGCATGCGGCTGCACACTACCATCGGCGCGTAAGCGTTTCACTTCCGAGTTCGGAAT
>JAEWZE010000134.1 GCA_023395465.1 Pseudomonadota bacterium | reverse complement strand
CGGTCGGTCAGCTCGTCCATGTCCACCACCGTGGGCACCACGCCCATCGCCACCAGGTCGTGGGCGCCGCTCACCGAATGCAGGCTGCGCACCTGCGGCATCTCGTGCAGGGCCTGCACCACTGCCGGCATCTGCTTGGGCAGCACGGTGATCAGGATGTGGGCGCGGATATGGCCGCGTTCGACCTCCTCGTCCACGCGCACCGTATAGCCGCGGATCACGCCCTCGCGCTCGAGCCGCTCGATCCGGCTCTGCACGGTGGTGCGCGACAGGCCGAGCCGGCGCGCGATCTGCGCGGTGGAGGCGCGTGCGTTCTCCCGGAGGGACGACAGCAGTTGGGCGTCGGCGGGCGTGATCTTCATCATGTGCGCAAATGGCTCGGCGATTCGCCGAAATCATACGGAATTCTGCGCAGATCCACCCTGTCTTGCGACGAAGGGATCGAGATAATAGGAACCTGATCGCCGTTCGCGGCGTCCCCACCCGACCGTGGCGTCCCGTCCCAGGCGCGCCGCGGCACGTTCCAGGAGAAGCGCCGATGTCGATCACCACCGCCCTTGCCCCCCTGCGCGCCCATGGCGGCCAGCGCCGCACCAGCGGACTGGACGACGCCACTCTCGAACGGCTGGCCCCGACCCATCCCGAACTGGCCGAGGCGATCGAGGCCGCCGCCGCCGAATACGCGCGCATCCGCGACGACTTCGCCGACCTGCTCGAGCTCGACGAATCGGCCCAGATCGAAACGGTGCAGGCCGGCTACGTCAATTTCTACGCCACCGACGCGGTCAACCCCTACGTGGCGCTGACCGCACGCGGCCCCTGGATCGTCACCCTCAAGGGCGCGGTGGTCCACGACTCGGGCGGCTACGGCATGCTCGGCCTGGGCCATTCGCCCGCGGCGGTGATCGAGGCCATGGCCAGGCCGCAGGCGATCGCCAACGTGATGACGCCCAACCTGTCGCAGCTGCGCCTGGACCGGGCGCTGCGCCGCGAGATCGGGCACAGCGCCGGCGGCTGCCCGTTCGCGCGCTTCCTGTGCCTGAATTCCGGCTCGGAGGCGGTGGGCCTCGCCGCGCGCATCGCCGACGTCAACAGCAAGCTGATGACCGACCCGGGCGGGCGCCATGCCGACGCGAAGATCAAGCGCATCGTGGTCAAGGGCAGCTTCCATGGCCGCACCGAGCGCCCCGCGCTGTATTCCGATTCCACCCGCAAGACCTACCAGCAGCACCTGGCCAGCTTCCGCGGCGAGGAGTCACTGATCGCGATCGAGCCCTACGACGCCGACGCGCTGCGCCGCGCCTTCGCCGATGCCGAACGCAACGGCTGGTTCATCGAGGCAGTGTTCCTGGAGCCGGTGATGGGCGAAGGCGATCCCGGGCGCGCCCTGCCCCGCGCGTTCTACGACGCCGCGCGCGAACTCACCAGCGCACACGGCGCACTGCTGCTGGTCGACTCGATCCAGGCGGGCCTGCGCGCGCACGGCGTGCTGTCGATCGTCGACTACCCCGGCTTCGAAGGTTGCGCCGCACCGGACATGGAGACCTACTCCAAGGCACTCAACGCCGGCCAGTACCCGCTGTCGGTGCTCGCCGTGAATGCGGCGACCGCCGCGCTCTACCGCACCGGCGTGTACGGCAACACCATGACCACCAACCCGCGCGCGCTCGACGTGGCCTGCGCGGTGCTGGACGCGATCACGCCGGAACTGCGCGCCAACATCCGCGAGCGCGGCCGCGAGGCGGTGGCCCGGCTCGAAGCGCTCAGGACGGAGATGGGCGGCCAGATCACCGGCGTGCAGGGCACCGGCCTGTTGTTCTCCTGCGAGCTGTCCCCGCAGTTCAAGTGCTACGGCGCTGGCTCCACCGAGGAGTGGTTGCGCGAGCATGGCATCGGCGTGATCCACGGCGGCGCCAACTCGCTGCGCTTCACCCCGCGCTTCGAGACCACCACCGACGAGCTCGAGCTGCTGGTGTCGATGGTCGGCAGGGCCCTGCGCGAAGGCCCGCGCCAGAAGGCGGCCGAAGCCGCCTGAGGCGGCGCGCTCCGCGCGCACCCCCACCCCGGCCCTCCCCCGCAAGCGGGTGAGGGAGCGGGGCCGGTTCCGGTGAGCAGCGTTGCGCCTCGCCCGTCTGGCCGCGACGTGTTGCCACGCCCGCGTAGTGGCATCTCCCTCTCTGATCTCGGCGCCCTCCCCGCTCTCGGGTCACGACATTTCGTCCCCGTCGCGGCGCACACCCGCTCTTGGCTCATGACGTTTCGCCCCGGTCACGGCGCCCTCCCCGCTCTCGGCACGACGTTTCGCACCCGGTCGCGGCGCACGCCCGCTCGCGGATCGCGACGTTCCCCCCTTCTGGTCTCAGCACCGTGCCCGCCCCCCGGTCGCGGGGGTCTGCCCCCACCCCCGCTTGCGGGGGAGGGCCGGGGTGGGGGCGACCGCCGCCAGGACGCCCGGGCAGCCCTCAGTGCCCCGCCTCGGCAAACCGTGCCAGCGCCTCGCGGACCAGCGCACGCGCCTCGGCCGCGTCGCCGAACCCGTCCAGCCCCACCGCACCGCGTCCTCGCGGCAGGTCCTTGTAGATCCGGAAGAAGGCCTCGATGCGTTCGCGCTCGGCCTGCGGCAGGTCCCCGATGTCGCGGATGCCGGCGTACGTCGGGTCCACCGCGTCGACCGGCACGCCGATGATCTTCTCGTCGCGATCGCCCTGGTCCGTCATCCGCAGCACGCCGACCGGACGGAACCGGACCAGCGTGCCCGGGTGCAGCGGCGTGCGCGTCAGCACCAGCGCATCGAGCGGATCGCCGTCGCCGGCCAGGCTGCGCGGGATCGATCCGTAGTTCGCCGGATACGCTACCGGCATCGACACGAAGCGGTCCACGTAGACCAGGCCGTCGGCG
>JAEWZE010000066.1 GCA_023395465.1 Pseudomonadota bacterium | reverse complement strand
GGCGGCATCCGCCGCAGCCTGTTCTGGATGATCGTGGTGGTGCTGGTGGTCGGCGCGACGCCCTTCATCGGCAAGGAGGCGGCACTGCTGGGCGACCTGCCCGCGCCACAGCCGATGCCGTGGCTGGGCTGGATCCTGTGGGCGGTGCTGGTCGCCTCCACCCTGGCGACGGTGGCCTGGCACGGCAAGCGGCTGACCGCGCTGATCGTGATCGGCGCGGTGGGCCTGATGGTCAGCGTCGCCTTCGCCATGCTCTCGGCGCCCGACCTGGCCCTGACCCAGCTGCTGGTGGAGATGGTGACCATCGCGCTGATGATGATGGCGCTCAACTACCTGCCCAAGCAGTCCAAGCAGGCGCGCACGCCGTTCCGGCGCTGGCGCGACGCGCTGATCTCGGCGGTGGCCGGCATCGGCGTCGCGGGCCTGGCCTACGCGATGCTCGTGCGCGAGCCGGACGGCTCGGTGGCGGCCGAGATGCTCGCCCGCTCCCTGCCCGAGGCCTATGGCGCGAACGTGGTGAACGTGATCCTGGTGGACTTCCGCGGCTTCGACACCTTCGGCGAGATCACCGTGTTCGCGGTCGCGGCACTCGTGGTGCACGCGATGCTGCGCTGGGCGAGGCTGCGACCGGACGAGATCGTGCCCGGGCCGCCGGTCCAGCTGCCGATCCCCGCCGACCTGACCCAGCTGCTGTTCCCGCTGGCGCTGACGGTGTCGATCTACCTGTTCCTGCGCGGCCACAACGCGCCCGGCGGCGGCTTCATCGCCGGCCTGGCGATCGCGGTACCAGTGCTGATCAAGTACGCGCTGCAGGGCGCGCGCGCGGTGGAGTCGACGTTCGGCTTCGACTACGTGCGCGGCATCTCGATCGGCCTGCTGCTGGCCGCGGCCGGCGGCCTGGGTTCGCTGCTGTTCGGCCTGCCGTTCCTCACCAGCGGCCACGTCGAGCTGGATCTGCCCCTGATCGGCAAGCTGCCGCTCGCCAGCGCGCTGGTGTTCGACACCGGCGTGTACGTGGTGGTGTTCGCCGGCGCGCTGCTGATCCTGTCGACGATGGGCACGGTGCGGCGGCGCACCCTCGCCGCGGAGGACGCTGCCTGATGGAATTCGCACTCGCCAGCGGCATCGGCGTCCTGGTCGCGGCCGGCGTGTACCTGCTGCTGCGCGCCCGCACCTTCGACGTGATCCTGGGCCTGACCCTGTTGTCCTACGCCACCAACCTGCTGATCTTCGCCTCGGGGCGGATGGTGGTGGGCAAACCGCCGGTGCTGCGCGCCCTGGTCGACCCGATCCGCGACAACTACACCGATCCGCTGCCGCAGGCGCTGGTGCTGACCGCGATCGTGATTGCCTTCGCGATGACCGCGGTGGTGGTAGTGGTGGCCATGCGCAACCACGCCGACCTGCGCAGCGACCACGTCGACGGGCGCGAACCCGGGCAGCCCGCGCCCGACGGCGACGCGGACGGCGAGCGGAGCCCGCGCGCATGATGCAGCACCTGGTCCTGGCGCCGATCCTGCTGCCGCTGGTCACCGGCGCGATCCTGCTGCTGCTCGAGCGTCGCCACAACGTGCGCGTGCTGCGCACCGGCGCCTGGATCGGGCTGGCCCTGCTGCTGGCCGCGGCGGTGGCGCTGCTGGTGCGCGCGGACGGCGGCGCGGTCGAGGCCTACCTGCTCGGCGACTGGCCCTCGCGGCTGGGGATCGTGCTGATGCTCGACCGGCTCAGCGCGCTGATGGTGCTGACCACTACCCTGCTGGCGATTCCGGCGCTGCTGTATGCCTGCGCCGGCTGGGACCGGCGCGCCCTGCATTTCCACGCGCTGTTCCAGATCCAGCTGGCCGGGCTCAACGGCGCCTTCCTGACAGGCGACATCTTCAACCTGTTCGTGTTCTTCGAGGTGATGCTGATCGCCTCCTACGGCCTGCTGCTGTCGGGCGCGCGCGGCGAGCGCATCGCCGCGGGCATGCACTACGTGGTGTTCAACATCGCCGCGTCGACGCTGTTCCTGGTCGCGCTGGGCCTGATCTACGGCCTGCTGGGCACGCTCAACATGGCCGAACTGGCGGTGCGTGTGTCCGAGGTCGCGCCGCAGGACCTGGCCCTGGTGCGGGTGGCGCTGGGCCTGCTGCTGGTGGTGTTCTGTGCCAAGGCCGCGCTGCTGCCGATGTACCTGTGGCTGCCCGACGCCTACGCGCGGGCGCCGGCGGCGGTGGCTGCGCTGTTCGCGATCATGACCAAGGTCGGCCTGTACGCGCTGCTGCGCACGGGCTCGCTGTGGTTCGGCGAGGCGGCCGGCCCGCTGGCCGGATTCGGCCGCGAACCGCTGCTGGTGCTGGGCATGGCGACGATGCTGCTGGGCAGCCTCGGCGTGGTCGGTGCGCTGCGCCTGCGCATCGGCGCGGCCTACCTGGTGCTGATGTCGTCGGGCACGCTGTTCGTGGCGTTCGCGCTGGCGCGGCCGGGCACGATCGCCGCCGGCCTGTACTATCTGCCGCACAGCTGCTTCGCGGCGGCGGCGATGTTCCTGATCGCCCATATCGTGCAGCGCGAGCGCGGCCGCTTCGGCGACCGGGTGCTGCCGATCGCGCAGCCGATTTCGCGCCTGACCGGCCTGCTCTACATGGTCGCGGCCCTGTCGCTGATCGGGCTGCCGCCGCTGTCGGGCTTCATCGGCAAGTTCCTGATGCTGGGCGCGGTTCCGGCCGACGACACCGGCTGGGTCTATGCCACCGTGCTGGGCAGCAGCCTGCTGGCCCTGATCGGGCTCAGCCGCACCGGCACCCGCCTGTTCTGGCGCATCGACGAGGCCGAACCCGAGCCGCTGCACGCCATGCCGGCGCCGGACATGCCGAAGGTGGGCAAGCTGGAGATCGCCGCGACCGCGCTGCTGCTGGCCTATGGCGTGGCGATGAGCGTGGCGCCGGGGCCGATCCTGCGCTACACCACGGCCGCGGCCGGACAGCTGCTGTCGCCCGCGGACTACGTGCGCGACGTCCGCGGCACCCGGCCGCAGCAGCGCGCGCCATGAGGAGCCGCACATGATCGCCCGCATCTTCCCGTCGATCCCGCAGAGCGTCACGGTCTTCATCTTCTGGCTGCTGATGGCCGAGGACGCCAGCCCGGGCACCCTGCTGATGGCCGCCTTCCTGGCCTGGCTGATGCCGCAGATCGCCGCCCGGCTGGAGCGCGAGTTCGCGCGCATGGGCGAGGCCTGGATCCTCGTTCCGCTGGGCCTGAAGCTGCTGTGGGACGTCCTGGTGGCCAACATCACCGTGGCCCGGCAGGTGCTCGGCCCCGAGCGCAGGCTGCAGCCCGGCTTCATCTGGATCCCGCTGGAGCTGACCAACATCCACGGCATTTCGGCGCTGACCAGCGTGATCACGCTGACGCCCGGTACGCTCACCGCCGAACTCTCGCCGGATCGCAGGCACCTGCTGGTGCACTGCCTGGACGTGAAGGACCCGCAGGCGATGATCGACGGAATCAAGCAGCGCTACGAGGCGCCGCTGCGCAGGGTGTTCCCATGATGGCGCTGATGAACCTGGTGATCGGCGGGGCCATGGTCGTGGTGGGCCTGTCGATGCTGCTGGCGCTGTGGCGACTGGTGCGCGGGCCCACCGCGCCCGACCGCATCCTCGCCCTGGACACGCTGTACGTGGCGACCATCGCGCAGGTGGTGCTGCTGGGCATGCTCGACGAGACCGAGGTCTATTTCGAGATCGCGCTGATCATCGCCATGCTCGGCTTCTTCGGCACGGTGGTGCTGAGCAAGTACGTGATCCGCCGGGACATCGTCGAATGAGGCTCGCGATCGACATCGCCACCCTGGTGCTGCTGGTGGTCGGCTGCTTCTTCGTGTTCCTGGGCAGCTTCGCCCTGGTCAAGCTGTCGAGTTTCTTCCACCGCATCCATGGCCCGACCAAGGCCAGCACATTGGGCGTGGGCTGCATCCTGGCCGCCTCGGTCCTGCACCGCGCCATCCACGGCACCGGCCTGCATCCGCGCGAGCTGCTGATCACCGTGTTCCTGTTCCTGACCGCCCCGGTGGCCGCGCACCTGATGTCGCGTGCGGCGCTGTCGCTGATGGACCGGCGCCCGGAAGCGCCCTGCCCCGGCACCGAACCCGAAGGCCACATCCGCGACGACGCGGACGAGCGCGCCGAACAGCGTGCGCGCGAACGCGAGCAGGGGCGCGACGACGGCTGATTCGCGCGCGTCGCTTCGGCCGCCGTTGGGCGCGCGCGGCCGCGCGCCGCAGGCCGACCCAGCTAGATCATCGCCAGTTCGAGCCCGACCCAGCCCAGGAACGCCAGCAGCAGCACGCCTCCCTCGGCGCGGCTGATCTGCAGCCCGCCGCGCAGCATCGGCAGCAGCAGCGCGGCCAGCACCAGCGCAGCGGGCAGTTCGAAGCGCAGGAACGAGGCCGGCACCGGCACGTCGCGCACCAGCGCCATGCCGCCGACCACGAGCAGCAGGTTGACCAGGCTCGATCCGATCACGTGGCCGGCGACGATGTCGCCCTGGCCGCGCCGCGCCGCGGCGATGGCCGCCGCGACCTCCGGCAGGGCGGTGCCGATGGCCACCGGCAGCAGGCCGGCCAGCAGCGATTCCATGCCCAGCGCCGGACGCAGCTCCAGCGCGCCCTGCACCACCCACTTGGCACCGAACCAGAGCAGGGCCACCGCCACCACCAGCCGCACCACGTTGAGCGCCGGCGTCGTGCGCGTTTCGGCGAAGCCGGCGAACTCGCCGCGCAGTTCCGGCTGGCGACGGCCGAAGATCCAGGCGAAGCCCAGCACCGCCACGAACGAGATCACCAGCACCGCCCCGTCCAGGCGGGTCAGGCGCCCGTCCTGGCCGAGCAGGATCGTGGCCAGGGTCGCCACCACCAGGCACACCAGCAGCGACGGCAGCGCCTGCCACCGGATCGCCAGCGGCGCGCACAGGGCCGCCGCGCCCAGGGTCAGGCCGAAGTTGGCGACGTTGCTGCCCACCGCGTTGCCCAGCGCGAGCGCGTGGTCGCCGATGGCCACCGCGCGCAGGTTGACCGCGAGTTCGGGCACCGAGGTCGCGAAGGCCACCAGCACCAGGCCGGTGGTGAACGGCGAGATCCCGGTCCGCCGCGCCAGTCCGGCCGCGGCCTTGACCAGCGAATCGCCCCCGAACGCCAGCAGGGCGATCCCTGCCGCGAAGTAGAACAGCGCACCGGCCATCGTCACCCTCCCCGCCTGCGAAGTGCCGCGATTATGCCGGAGCCGGTGCCGCGGTCAGGAGCAGCCTTCCACATAGTCCACCTGCGGCGGCACGCCCACCCGCCAGGCGTCGACCCGGCCGGCGGCATCGAGCTCGAGCACCAGCACGCCGTTTCCACCCTCCGGCGCGGTCACCCGCAGCACCTTGCCCTGCGGGTCGTACTTGTGCGGCCGCTCCTCGAGGCGGTCCGCATACAGCGCGCGTATTTCCTCATGGGTCATGCCGATGCGCGCGCCGCCCGGCGCGGTCACGGCGGCGTCGCGCACGTCCATGCGCACGAAGCGGTCGCCCTCGATCATGAAAGCCGTCCGGTAGCCCTCGGGGCCGAGCGGCTGCGGGATCAGGTAATGGCAGCCACCGGGTTCGGACGGCTGTTCGTCGCCGAGGTCGCCACCCCAGGCCTGGCGCACCTGCTCGGCGCTGGACCCGAACGGCGCCGGGCCGAATCCGGCAAAGCTGACCGTCCCTTCGGCAGGCGTCCCGACCCGCAGGGAGCCGGTCGCCTGTCCGGCGGCCGGGACCGGGGCCGGGTCGGCCGCGGGCGCGTCAGCGGCATCGGCGGAGGGCGGCGGCGCGGTTTCGCCGGCGGGCGTGGCGCTGTCTGCGTCGCCGGGCTGGGCGCCACAGGCGCAGAGGGCGGCGGCGAGCACAGGGAGAAATGCCTTCGGCAAGCGCATGGGCGACTCCGGGTGACGGCGGAGCCGCGAGCTTGTCACGGCGGCCGTGAGCGCGGCGACGACGCAGGTTCCGGACACCGTGCCCGTCGGCGCCGCCTTCGCCATCGCGGCCGGGATTCGGCGCCGGCAAGGCCTCGGCTGGCGTGCACGCTCCCGGCTGCGCCGCCACCTCAGGCGGGCGGAGTGAAGTGCTTCTGCAGCCCCGCCCAGCAGGCCTGGTAGTCGCGCTGCCGGTGCGCGGCCTCGGCCGCCTGCCGGCTCGGCTTGAGCACCGCGCGCGTCTCGAACATGAAGGCCATGGTGCCTTCGATCACATCCGGCTGCGACAGGTCGGCGTGCGAGGCCTTCTCGAAGGTCGCCGCGTCCGGTCCGTGCCCGGTCATGCAGTTGTGCAGCGAGCAGCCGCCCGGCGCGAAGCCCTCGGCCTTGGCGTCGTACACGCCGTGGATCAGGCCCATGAACTCGCTGGCGACGTTGCGGTGGAACCACGGCGGACGGAACGTGTCCTGCTGCACCAGCCAGCGCGGCGGGAAGATCGCCAGGTCCAGGTTGCCCACGCCGGGCGTGTCGGTCGGCGAGGTGAGCACAAGGAAGATGCTGGGATCGGGATGGTCGAAGCTGATCGAACCGATGGTGTTGAAGCGGCGCAGGTCGTACTTGTACGGCGCGTAGTTGCCGTGCCAGCCGACCACGTCCAGCGGCGAATGCCCGATCGGCGCGTGCCACAGGTGGCCGTTGAACTTGGCGATCAGCTCGAAGCTACCCTCCAGGTCCTCGTACGCGGCCACCGGGGTGAGGAAATCGCGCGGATTGGCCAGGCCGTTCGAGCCGATCGGGCCCAGTCCCGGCAGGCGCAGCAGCGCGCCGAAGTTCTCGCAGACGTAGCCGCGCGAAGGGCCGTCTGGCAGTTCGACCCGGAAGCGCACGCCGCGCGGGACGACCGCGATCTCCTCGGGCGCCAGCTCGACCACGCCCAGCTCGGTGGCGACCACCAGGCGCCCCTGCTGCGGCACGATCAGCAGCTCGCCGTCGGCGCTGTAGAAGTAGCGCCCACGCATCGTGGTATTGGCCGCGTACAGGTGGATGCCGACCCCGGCGTGTGCATCGCTGCCGCCGTTGCCGGCCACGGTGTACAGGCCCTCGACGAAATCGGTGGGCGCCTCGGGCATCGGCAGCGGATTCCAGCGCATCTGGTCCGGCGACACGGGGATCTCGCCGAAGCGGTCGTGGAAGCGCGGCTGCGCGAACGGCTCGAAGGGCCCGTGCATCGCCGCCGGCCGGATCCGGTACAGCCAGCTGCGGCGGTTCTCGCCGCGCGGTGCGGTGAACGCGGTGCCGGTCAGCTGCTCGGCGTACAGGCCGTGGGCCACCTGCTGCGGCGAATTGCGGCCGATCGGCAGGGTGCCCGGGATCGCCTCGGTCGCGAACTCGTTGCCGAAGCCGGACATGTAGCGTTGGTCGACGGAATCGTTCATGGCGGTGCCTCTAGGCCCCTCTCCCGCCGGGAGAGGGGATAACGATTGCGAGCCATTGGCTCGCGTTCTCCCCGAATGGCCTGCGCGCTGCGCAGGGCCGGGGCGCGGGTTGGGGGTGAGGGTGCGGCGCGTGCACGGCGTTCCAAATCGCGTCAAGCACCGAATCGGTCTTCAACGTACATCGTTGTTCCGGAATCGCAGGACGCGGTAGCCCTGCGATTCCAGGTACACGGTCCTGGCCCCATCGTTCTCCGGAGAATGCTGCGAACCATCCAGCTGGACGATCAGATTCTTCTCGATGCAGCAGAAGTCAGCCACATAAGGGGGAACAGGATGTTGCCGTCGGAACTTCAGGCCTTCGAAGCGGCTGGCGCGCAAGTACTGCCAGAGTCTGCATTCAACATCCGTGGGTTCCCTGCGCATGTGGCGTACACGCTGCAGGGTCACGGTCGGCAGCGGTGGTTTGACAATCGTCACTTCGCCCTACCCTCCCCCCAACCCCTCTCCCGAGGGGAGAGGGGCCCTGTCTACCGGCCCTCCCGGTCGCGGGAAGACCTGCAGGCAACCTACAGCACCCCGCGCTTCATCTGGTCGCGCTCGATGCTCTCGAACAGCGCCTGGAAGTTGCCTTCGCCGAAGCCTTCGTTGCCCTTGCGCTGGATGATCTCGAAGAAGATCGGGCCGAGCGCGTTCTGGGTGAAGATCTGCAGCAGCTTGCGCTGCTTGGTTTCCGGATCGGCGTCGATCAGGATCCGGTTGCGGCGCAGCCGCTCCAGGTCCTCGCCGTGGTCGGGAATGCGCTGGTCGACCACGTCGAAGTAGGTGTCCGGCGTGTCCAGGAACTGGATGCCCGCCTGGCGCATCTGCTCGACCGTCTCGTAGATGTCGTCGGTGAAGCAGGCGATGTGCTGGATGCCCTCGCCCTGGTAGGTGTCGAGGTATTCGTTGATCTGGCTCTTGGGATCGCTGGACTCGTTGAGCGGAATGCGCACCATGCCGTCGGGCGCGGTCATCGCCTTGGACAGCAGGCCGGTCTTGGCGCCCTTGATGTCGAAGTAGCGGATCTCGCGGAAGTTGAACAGGCGCTCGTAGTAGTCCGACCACTTGGCCATGTTCCCCTGGTAGAGGTTGTGGGTCAGGTGGTCGATGAAGGTCAGGCCGAAGCCCTTGGGCATCAGCTCGGCGCCGGGCAGGATCTCGTAGTCGGGATCGTGGATGGTGCCG
This sequence comes from Pseudomonadota bacterium, assembly GCA_023395465.1. Lineage (GTDB taxonomy): Bacteria > Pseudomonadota > Gammaproteobacteria > Xanthomonadales > Xanthomonadaceae > Luteimonas. Next base: position 21,015 of record JAEWZE010000066.1, on the reverse strand, counting down.
CGCTCGTCGTAGCGGTCGACCAGGTACAGCATGCAGCCGCCGATGCCCTTGATCACCGGCGCGGCCACCGCCTTGCTGATCTCGTCGGCGGCATCGAACTCCTCGGCGCCGTTCTTCAGCGCCTGCACCCGCACCCACTCGGCGAGCTTGCTGAAGCGGATCGCGAAGCCGCAGGCGCTGGGGCCGTGCTGGGCGGCGAAGCGCGCGGCGAACGAGTCCGGATCCTCGTTGATCAGGAAGGTGCAGTCGCCCTGGCGGTAGGTCGTGATCGGGCGCGTGCGATGGCGCGCGACCTGGACGAAGCCGAGCTTGCGGAAATAATCGTGCAGGTGTCCTGCCTGTCCGGCCGGCGCGGCATACTCGACGAACTCGAAGCCGTCGATGCCCATCGGGTTCTCGAACGTGGTCACCTGCATGCCGGGCTGCGCCGGGGCGGTTTGTGACTGCGCTGTCATTGTGATAATCCTCTCGCGGGGGGAGGGCACCAAGGCCTGTGGTCGGTCGCCCATCTTACAGTTTCAGGCGCAACCAACAGCAAGGTGCAGTGCATCATGTCCGACCCAGCCGTCTCACAGGAACATGCGAATCTCGATCTCGAGCGCTTCCTGCCCTATCGCCTCAGCGTGCTGTCCAACCGGGTCAGCAACGCCATCTCCAGCGAGTACCACCGCCGTTTCGGCCTGGCGATCACCGAGTGGCGGGTGATGGCGGTGCTCGGCCGCTATCCGGGACTGTCGGCGCGCGAGGTGACCGAACGCACCGCGATGGACAAGGTGGCGGTGAGCCGCGCGGTGGCACGCCTGCTTGAGCGCGAGCTGGTCAAGCGCGACATCCACGGCGACGACCGCCGCCGCTCCGTGCTCACGCTCTCGGAAGCCGGTTACTCGGTCTACGACGAGGTCGCGCCGATGACCCTGACCTGCGAGCGCCACCTGCTCGAGCCGCTGTCGGAAGACGAGCGCGCGACGCTGTCGCGGCTGATCGACAAGCTGGCGGGCGACGGCATGGACGAGATGCTGCGGCATATCTGAGCCGCGTGCGCGGGCGCCCGACGGGCGCCCCACCCCGACGACCGACCGCCGCGCGGATGACCGCGGGCGCGGCCCGCGCGACCCGCTATCGCCTCCGGTAGAGCGGTGCCGGTGCGCGCTTCGATTCCACCCCTGCGGCGGCTGGCCCACGATCGGGCCTGGCCGTCTGCGCCGCCACGTCGTCCGGATGGCGCGGTCCGCGCCGCGCCGGGACGGGCCGCGTCAGCCGCCGCGCATCAGGCCGGCTTGCTGCCCGAGCTGTACTCCAGCCCGTGCGCGCCGGGTCCGGTCTCGGCACGCCACAGCAGCCACGAGAACAGCAGCCCGAGCCCCGCCAGCGCCGTGTAGAACCACATGCCCGGCGCGTATCCAGCCGGATTCTCCGGCCCCGCGGCGAAGGCGGTGTTGAAGCGCCCGACCGCCAGCGGCACCAGCGCCACGCCGATCTGCTGGCACAGGGTCATCATCGAATAGGCCGCGCCCAGCCGGTTCTCGCGCACGATATAGGCCACCGAGGGCCACATCACCGCGGGAATCAGCGAGAACACGCCGCCCAGCAGCAGCATCACCAGCAGCAGGGTCAGCGGCACCTGCGCGCTGCCGGCGAACGGGATCCAGAGGTCGATCTCCGGGCCGGGCGGGGCGTAGGTCACCAGCAGGAACAGCGGCAGCATCACCAGCGAACCGGCCGCCATGAACATGGAGCGCCGCCCCACCCGGTCCACCCACAGCCCGAACAGCGGCGTCACCACGATCGCCGCCACCGGCAGCAGGCTGCTGAGCATGCCGGCGGTCTCGCGGTCCAGGCCGTGCGCCTGCTGGAAGTAGTCGATCGCGAACGCGCGGAACGGGAACACCGTGGCGTAGAACACCACGCACAGGCCGACGATGTACCAGTACGAGGCGCTGAAGGCGTACATGCCCTTCAGCTCCAGCTTGTCGGTGGCGTCGGCCTGACCGAGGTTCACCCGGCCTTCCAGCCGCGATTCGGTCATCCAGTACAGCATCGCCGCGGTCACGCCGACCGCGGCCACGCCGGTGGCCAGCCACAGAGGATCCTGCCAGTTGTCGTAGAGCGGGCTGGCGAACGAGGTCGACCAGTCGGCCGAGGCCGAGCCCAGGCGCGCGATCGACAGGTTGATGCCGAAGGCGAAGGAGAGCTCCTTGCCCTTGAACCACTTCGCCAGCACCGCCGTGGCCGCCACGATCAGCGGCTCGGCGCCGATGCCGAGCAGGAAGCGGCCCGCCAGCATGGTCTCGAAGCGCGCGGTGGACGCCATCAGGGCCGCGGCCGCGAGGCAGATCACCGCGAACAGGGTGATCGCGCGCTTGGTGCCCCAGCGGTCGATCACGTAGCCGCCGATCAGCAGCACCACCACGGCGGCGACGCTGTAGGCGCTGAAGATCATGCTGATCTGGTCGTAGGTGAAGCCTTCCTGCTCGCGCAGCAGGTCCACCACCGGGCCGAACGCGTCGTAGACGTAGTAGTTGCCGAACATGGCCACGCTGACCAGCACCAGGGCCAGCCAGCGCTGTGCGGGCGAGGGGCGCGGCAGCGCCCCCGGAAGGGAATCGGTCATTCGGCTTGGCTCGGTCTGGAAGTGGCGGCGACGACCCCGTACGGGCCGGTCGCCGGGAGGGCCTTCAGCTGTGGGAGCGCGCTTGCGCGCGAAGAGGCATTCGCGACCGGAGTCGCTCCCACGGCAAGGAGATCATCCGCCCTGCGTCCGGGATGCGGCGATGGCTGCGCATTGCGTGCGCAGGCCATTGCCTCACTTCACCCCGTGCATCAGCTTCTGGATCAGCGGCGCGATCAGGAACAGCAGCACGCCGGCGCCGAGCAGGGCCCAGAAGCCGAAGGTGTAACCCGACAGCGCCGATTCGGTCGTCATGCCGCCCTCGCCACTGACGCTGGAGGCGAACATGCCCGACAGGTTGTTGCCGATCGCGATCGACAGGAACCAGCCACCCATCGCCAGGCCGGTGAGCTTGGCCGGCGCCAGCTTGGTGGTCATCGACAGGCCGATCGGCGACAGGCACAGCTCGCCGATCGACTGGATCACGTAGACCATGAACAGCGTCCAGAACGGGATCTTCAGCGAAGCCGGATCCACCAGGCTCGACAGCGCGAACATCAGCAGCAGGAAGGCCAGGCCGTTGAAGATCAGGCCGAGGCCGAACTTGCGCGGGATCGAGGGATTGGCGCTGCCCATCTTCACCCACAGCCAGGCGATCAGCGGCGCCAGGGTGATGATCGCGATCGAGTTCACCGACTGGAACCAGCCCACCGGGAAGATCCAGCCGCCGAGGTCGCGGTCGACGATGTTCTGCGCCAGGAAGTTGAACGAGCTGCCGGCCTGCTCGAAGAACATCCAGAACAGCACGTTGAAACCGAAGATGATCAGCATCGCGATCACCATGTCGCGCTGCCGCGAGCCTTCGCGGATGCCTTCCACCAGCAGCATGATCGCCGGCACCACGAACAGCGCCAGCAGGATCCAGTTGAGCACGCCCGCCTCGATCGTCAGCAAGGCGTAGAACGCCGGGATCGCGACCACCGCACCCACCGCGACCATCAGCACCCGGCCCAGGCCCGGCGCGTTGGCCGGCGCCGCGCCGATGCCCTTGAGCTGCGCGCGCCCGAACCAGAACCACAGCAGGCTCAGCAGCATGCCGATGCCGGCGGCGATGAACACCACCTTGTAGGCCGGCATGCCGTCGCTGCCGAACACCTTCTCGGCCAGCCAGCCGGTCAGGATCGGCGCGATGAACGCGCCCATGTTGATGCCCATGTAGAAGATGGTGAAGCCCGAGTCGCGGCGCTCGTCGCCCGTGGCGTAGAGCTTGCCGACCATGGTCGAGATGATCGGCTTGAACAGGCCGTTGCCGACGATCACCGTGGCCAGGCCGAGCTTGAGCCAGGCGTCGCTGGGCACCGTGATCAGGAACAGGCCCGCGGCCATGAACACCGCGCCCAGCAGGATCGCGCGCTGGTAGCCGATCAGCTTGTCGGCGACGTAGCCGCCGAAGATCGCCGCCGCGTACACCAGCGCCAGGTAGGCGCCGTAGAGCTCGCTGGCCGGCGCCTCGCCCGAGGCATCGCCGCCATGGAACTGCGCCACGATGTACAGCACCAGCGCCCAGCGCATGCCGTAGAACGCGAAGCGCTCCCAGAACTCGGTCATGAACAGCATCCACAGCGGACGCGGGTGGCCCATGACCTGGGCGAACTCGGGAATGGCCTGGCCGGAGCGGGGCTGCTCCATGCCCGGACCTGCGGGCTCGACGCGGTTGGAATTCATGCGGTGGGACTCCCCCGGGAAAATGGCTGGATCGAACGGCCACCCGCCCAGGTGCGGGGCATCGGCGGCACCACGGCCGCGTGCTCGACGGTCGTTGCGGTCGCAACGTTATCCCCAGAACGCGCCCTTGGGAACCCGTCGCGGGGCGCGCCGGCCCTCCCGGCCGCGACCGCGGCCGGACTCAGCCGGCCGGATACGCGTAGCTCGCGCCGACGCCCAGCGGGATCCCCAGCATCCAGAAACCGACCAGGAAGGCGGTCCAGACCACCAGCAGCGTCGCCGAGAACGGCAGCATCAGCGCCAGCAGGGTGCCGATGCCGCTGCCCTTCACGTACTTCTGGCAGAACACCACGATCAGCGGGAAATACGGCAGCAGCGGCGTGATGATGTTGGTGCTCGAGTCGCCCACGCGGTAGGCGGCCTGGGTCAGGTCGGGCGAGATGCCCAGCTGCATCAGCATCGGCACCATGACCGCGCCGATCAGCGCCCATTTCGCCGAGGCCGAGCCCACCAGCAGGTTGACGAAGCCCGACAGCAGCACGATGCCCACCAGGGTCACGCCGGTCGGCATCCCCAGGGCCTGCAGCGTGTTCGCGCCCTTGATCGCCAGCAGCGCGCCGAGGTTGCTCTGGCCGAACGCATAGATGAACTGCGCGGCGAAGAACGCCATGACGATGTAGTAGCCCATGCCGCTCATCGCCCTGCTCATGCCCGCGATGACGTCGCGGTGGGTCTTCACCGAACCCGCCGCGTAGCCATAGACGATGCCAGGCACCACGAACAGGATGAAGATCAGCGGCACGATCGACTGCATCAGCGGCGCCGTGGCCACCAGCAGTTCGCCCGCCCCGCTGGGCGCGTCGGCCGGCGCGCGCCAGGCCGAGCCGGCCGGGGACGCGGTCAGCGCCAGCACGATCGCCAGCGCCAGCATCGAGCCGACCGCCAGCACCAGGCCGCGGCGTTCGGGCGCGGTGAGCGGTTCCATCTTCGGCATGTCGGCCGCATCGCCGTCGACGACGGTATCGCGCAGGCGCGGTTCGATCACGCGGTCGGTCAGGAACCAGCCGACCAGCACGATCAGCCCGGTCGAGGCGGTGGTGAACACGTAGTTGTTCAGCGGATTGACCACCACCGACGGATCGATCAGGCGTGCCGCCTCCTGGGTCAGGCCCGAGAGCAGCGGGTCGAGGCTGGACGGGATGAAGGTGGCCGAGAAGCCGCCCGACACGCCCGCGAACGCGGCCGCGATGCCGGCCAGCGGATGGCGCCCGGCCGCATAGAAGATCACCGCGCCCAGCGGGATCACCAGCACGTAGCCGGCATCCACCGCGACGTGGCTGAAGATGCCCACCGCGATCAGCATCGGGGTGAGCAGCATCTTCGGGGTCACCGACAGGATTGCGCGCAGCGCGGCGTTGATGAAGCCGGTGTGCTCGGCCACGCCCAGGCCCAGCATCGCCACCAGCACCACGCCCAGCGGCGCGAAGTTGACGAAGGTGCGGACCATGTCGGCCATGAACGTGGTGAAGCTGGTGCCGGCGAGCAGGTTGCGGATCTGGATCGGATCGCCGCTGCGCGGGTCGAGCTCGCTGAAGCTCACGTTGGCCAGCAGCGCCGAGACCACCCACACCGCGAGCATCAGCAGCAGGAACAGCACCGCCGGATCGGGGAGGCGGTTGCCCACGCGCTCGACGCCGTCGAGGAAGCGGGTGACGAGGCTGCGTGCCGCAGGCGCTGCGCCTGGCTGGTTCATGCGCGGGAATCCCCTGTGTGCTGGATGCGCCGCATCCTAGTGCATTTCCGCGCGCACCACCCGCGCACGCGGGCCGCTACATCCGCCGCTCCGGCCAGAGATAGGCGCGATCGTCGAAGCTGCGGCACCAGTGCGGCCGGTAGACGACCACCAGCACCATCACCCCGCCGGCGAAGAACGCCTCGGCGAACATCAACATCGGCGTGGCCACCAGGTAGGCCGCCAGCGCGCGTCCGCCCAGCCATGCGGTCACCGCCGACTTGGCCAGCATCGAGGCGGCCATGGCCAGCGCCGCGCCTGCGAAGGCGTTGAGCATGACGTAGGTGAACACGTTGCGCGGCAACCAGGTGCGCGCCGCCCACGACACCAGCGCGGTCACCGCGACCGGCAGCGCGCCGGTGGCGAGGAAATCCATCGCCCAGCCGTGCCAGGCCGCGCCCATCAGCAGTCCGGCCAGGCTGGCCAGCGCCATCACCCAGCACGCGGTGCCGGCGCCGAACATCAGCGTGGCGATGGTGGCGCCGAGGAAATGCAGCATCACCCCCTGCAGCGCCGCGGTGTTGAACCAGCGCATCGCCGCCAGCGCCAGGGCCCCGAGGATCAGGACCCGCAGCGCCTCGCCGTCGGCCCCGGCCAGGTGCCGGCGCAGGGCCGGCGCGCTGCGCGCCAGCACCACTACCGAGGCCAGCCACGCGGGCCACTGTTCCCAGCTCTGCAGCGCCGCATCCATGCGTCGCGCCGCGCCCTCAGCGCCCCGGTCCGATGCTGGTGCGCACGTCGAACAGCTCCGGGAAGAAGGTCAACTCCAGCGCCTGCTTGAGGAAGCCCACGCCCGAGGAACCGCCGGTGCCGCGCCTGAAGCCGATGATCCGCATCACCGTGCGCATGTGGCGGAAGCGCCACAGCTGGAACTGCGTTTCCAGGTCGACCAGGTCCTCGCACAGCCCGTATTCGCGCCAGTAGCGGCCGGTGTCCTCGTAGATCGCCTCGAACACCGGCAGCAGGGCCTCGTCGCGCACGTGCGGGCGCGCCCATTCGCGCTGCAGGTGCTGCGACGGCACCGCGTGGCCCCAGCGCGCCAGGTACATCAGGAACTCGTCGTACAGCCCCGGCGCTTCCAGCACTTCGCGCAGCCTCGCCTGTCCGGCCGGGTCGTGCGCGAACACCTTGAGCATCGCCGCGTTCTTGTTCCCCATCAGGAACTCGACCATGCGGTACTGCAGCGACTGGAAGCCCGACGAGGGCCCCAGCACGTCGCGGAATTCCATGTATTCCGAGGGCGTGAGCGTCTCCAGCACCGACCACTGCTCGGTCAACTGGCGCAGCACCTGCTTGCAGCGCGCGATCACCTTCTGGCACTGCCAGACCTGGTCGCGCCGCAGGAAGGCAATCGCCGCACCCAGCTCGTGGATGATCAGTTTCAGCCACAGCTCCGAGACCTGGTGCTGGACGATGAACAGCATCTCGTCGTGGTGCGCGGGGTCCGACAGCGGATGCTGCGCGTCCAGCAGGCGGTCCAGGCGCAGGTAGCCGCCATAGGTGATCCTGCCGTCCAGATCGGTGTGGATGCCGTCCTCCAGCGGACGTTCGTTCTGTTCGATGGCCATCGCGCGAGGGTAGCGCACGGCGCTGCGCGGCGTCATGCAGCCGACATCGGGACGGTGCACAATCGGCCCCTGCCAGGGGGGCCGGCCACCCGTTCCATGGACGCCATGGGGACGGAAACATCGAAGGAGCGTGTCCGTGGTCATTCGGCTCTTGTCCCGGCTGTGGCCGGTGCTGGTCCTGTGCGGCGTCCTGTCCGCCGCCCCGCTGCAGGCGCAGGTCGTCGTCAGCCAGGTCTATGGCGGCGGCGGCAACAGCGGTGCGCCCTACAGCAACGATTTCATCGAACTGTTCAACCGCGGCAGCGACCCGGTGCCGCTGTCGGGCCTGTCGCTGCAGTACGCCAGCGCGACCGGCACCGGCAACTTCGGCGCCGGCAGCAGCCAGCTGGTGGTCCTGCCGGCGGTCACCCTCGAACCCGGCCGCTATTTCCTGGTGGGGCTGGCCGGCGGCGCCAACGGCGTCGCCCTGCCCGCGCCCGATGCCAGCGGCACGATCAACATGTCCGGCAGCGCCGGCAAGGTCGCCCTGGTCGACTCTCAGGCCTCGCTGGGCTGCAACGGCGGCAGCACCCCGTGCTCGCCCGAACAGCTCGCGCTGATTCTCGACCTGGTCGGGTTCGGCGGCGCCAACTTCTTCGAAGGCGCGGGCGCCGCGCCGGCGCTCAACAACGCCAGTGCCGCGTTCCGCGCCGACCACGGCTGCGTGGACAGCAACCACAACGCCGCCGATTTCTCCAGCGCCGCGCCCGCGCCGCGCAACGGCGCCACCCCGCCCGCCCCCTGCGGCGGCGGCGGCACGCCGTTCGCCAGCATCAGCGACACCAGCGCCGCCGAGGGCGATGCCGGCACCACGCCGTTCTTCTTCACCATCAGCCTCAACCAGCCGGCCGGCGCCGGCGGCGTGGCGATCGAGTGGAGCACCGCCGATGGCACCGCCACCGTCGCCGATGGCGACTACGTGGCCGCCAGCGGGACCGCGTCGATCGCCGCCGGCGCGAGCTCGGTGACGATCGGCGTCGCAGTGGCCGGCGACACCGCCAACGAGCCCGACGAGACCTTCAGCGTCGAACTGGCCAACCCGGTGGGCGCGGAACTGGCCGACGCGCAGGGCATCGGCACCATCCTCAACGACGACGTCACCACCGTCGCGATCTCCGCGATCCAGGGCGACGGCCAGCTGTCGCCGTACGACGGCATGGCGGTGGCCACCACCGGCATCGTCACCGGCCGCAAGAACAACGGCTTCTTCCTGCAGACGGCCGCGGGCGAGGACGACGGCAATCCGGCCACGTCCGAGGGCCTGTTCGTGTTCACCTCGACCACGCCGCCGGAGGCCGCGGCCGTCGGCAACCGGGTGCTGGTGCAGGGCACCGTGGACGAATACATCCCGGCCGCCGATCCGCACCAGCTGCCCCTGACCGAACTGGTCGAGGCCAGCGTGACCGCGCTGTCGGCCGGGCATGCGTTGCCCGCCCCCGTGCCGCTGACCGCGGAGCTGCCCAACGCCGGCGACGGCCTGGCCCAGCTCGAGCACCTGGAAGCGATGCGCGTGGTGGTGGCCAGCGCCACCGTGGTCGCGCCCACCGAAGGCAACGTCAACGAGACCCAGGCCACCGCCACCGGCAACGGCCGCTTCGCGGTCGTGGTCACCGGCACGCCGCGCCCGTTCCGCGAGCCCGGCATCCCGCTGCCCAATCCCGACCCGCTCGGCAGTTCGGCCACCGCGATCCCGCGCTGGGACTTCAACCCGGAGCTGATCGCGGTCAACAGCACCACGCTGGGCGCACCCGCGGCGAACGTGGCGGCCGGCTGCCTGGTCACCGGCGGTTCGCTGGTCGGCCCGCTCGACTACACGTTCCGCCGCTACACCATCCACCCGGAGGGCGCGCTCGCCGTCGACTGCAGCGCCACCGGCCTGCCGCGCGCGGCGCGGGTGCCGACAGCGGACGACGCGAGCCTGGCCACCTGGAACCTGGAACGCTTCTTCGACACCAGCAACGATCCGGCGATCGGCGAGCCGGTGCTTGCCGCCGCGGCGTTCGAGCGGCGCCTGGCCAAGGCCTCGCTGGCGATCCGCGGCTACCTGCATACGCCGGACGTGCTGGGCGTGACCGAGGTCGAGAACCTCTCGACCCTGCAGGCGCTGGCCGACCGCATCAACGCCGATGCGGTCGCCGCAGGCGATCCCGACCCGGGCTACGCCGCGCATCTGGTGGAAGGCAACGACGTGGGCGGCATCGACGTCGGCTTCCTGGTGAAGACCGCGGACGCCGGCTCCGGCACGCCGCGCGTGGAGGTGCTGGACGTGGTGCAGCACGGCGCCACCGAACTGCTGCACAATCCCGACGGCAGCACCAGCCTGCTCAACGACCGGCCGCCGCTGTCGATCGACGGCATCGTCCACTTCGGCGACGACCGCAGCTGGCCGTTCACCGCGATTGTCGTCCACCAGCGCTCGCTCAACGACGTCGACAGCGACGAGAGCGGCAGCAACGGCTGGCTCACCCTCGGCCAGCGCGTACGCGCCAAGCGCCAGGCCCAGGCCGATTCGCTGGCCGCGCTCGTACAGGACATGCAGGCCGCCGATCCCGCGCGCAACCTCGTGGTGATGGGCGATTTCAACGCCTTCGAGTTCAACGACGGGCTGGTCGATGCGCTGGGCACCGTGACCGGCCTGCCTGCGCCCGATGCCGCTACCGCGGTGGACGGGGACGGCATCGACCGGGTCCAACCGGACCTGTACAACCTCACCCTGCTCGCGGAACCGGCCGAGCGCTATTCGTTCGTCTTCGATTACCAGGCGCAGTCGCTCGACCACGTGCTGGTCAACGATGCGCTGGTCGAATCGCCGCTGGTCGCGGGCCTGGAACTGGGCCATGCGCGGATCAGCGCCGACTTCCCGGAGGTCGCGCGCAACGAAGAGGGCACGCCGTCGCGGCTGTCCGACCACGATCCCACCGTGCTGCTGGTGCGGGTGGCGGCACCACGCCTGGCCGACCTGTCGATCGAGGCCACCGCGCTCGCGCCGGCCGTGACCGCCGGTGCGCCGGCGGAGTTTTCGGCGGTGGTGGCCAACGCCGGGCCGGACGCGGCCGAGTTCCCGGGCGCCGGCTTCGTGTTCGACGCCGCCCTGCCCGATCTCGTCGTGGCAGCGCCCGCCGGCTGGAGCTGCGATGCGCCGCTGGTCGAGGCCGGCACCACGACGGTCGCCTGCAACGCCGCCGCGCTCGCCGCGCAGGACGAGGCGGTATTCGCGCTCACGGCGACCGCGCCGGAATCGCGGCAGGGCAGGGAGCTGGCGCTCGCGGCCGCGGCCACGGCCCACACCGAGGATCCGGCCCCGGACAACAACGAGAGCGGTGCCGCGGTGCTGGTCGAGGATCCGCATGCGGGCATCCCGCTGCTGGAGAACGGCGTGCCGGTGGGTGGGCACAGCGGTCCGGTCGGCGAGGGTGTCGTTTATCGCATCGAAGTGCCGGCAGGCGCGCGCAACCTGCGCGTGCTCAGCTACGGCGGCAGCGGCGACGTGAGCCTGGTCCTGGCGCATGAGCGCATTCCCACCGCGACGGACTTCGACGCGCGCTCGCAGCGGCCGGGCAACAACGAGACGATCGCGATCGCGCAGCCGGCGCCGGGCACCTGGTTCGTGCGGCTGGTGGGGGTGCGTGCGTTCGCGAACGTGTCCCTGCGCGCGACGTTCACGAACTGAAACGAAGGCGCGCCGTCCCGCGCCTGCCGCCCCCTCCCCGCGCCGGGAGGGGTCGGCGCCGAGGGGCGCGCGCCCTGCCTGCGACGTCGCACCTGCGCAGGCGCCTGGCCCGTCCGCGCGGAACGGGCCACGGGCCCGGCGACCGCGGCCGCGCAGCCGCCGCCGCGCGCGGCCGTCCGTACCCCGCATGCGCCCGCGCATTGCCGCAATGCGCAACGGTTTCCTACGTAAGCACCTTTATCATTCGCCGTCCGACATGACCCGGATGGAATGAATGACCGTTGCCGCACGCTTCGAGATCGAGCACCTGCAATACCTCGACCCGGACGGACAGCTGGTCGCCGAACTGCCGCCGTCGGCACCGCCGAAGGACGAGGTCCTGGCGCTGTTCCGGCAGATGCTGTTCCTGCGCACCTTCGACGGCAAGGCCGTCGCCCTGCAGCGCACCGGCAAGCTCGGCACCTATGCGCCCTGCCTCGGCCACGAGGCCACGCAGATCGGCATTGGCGCATCGATGCGTCCCGAGGACGTGCTGGCGCCGAGCTACCGCGAATACGGCGCGCAGATCATGCGCGGCGTGCAGCTGCGCGAAATCCTGATGTACTGGGGCGGCGACGAGCGCGGCAACGACTACGCCAACGAGCCGGCGCGCCACGACTTCCCCTGGTGCGTGCCGATCTCGACCCAGTGCCTGCACGCGGCCGGCGCGGCGCTCGCGTTCAAGCTGCGCGGCGAGCCACGCGTGGCGGTGACCTGCTGCGGCGACGGCGGCAGCTCCAAGACCGATACCTATGCGGCGATCAACTCGGCCGGCGCCTACGACCTGCCCTTCGTCCAGTGCATCATCAACAACGGTTGGGCGATCTCGGTGCCGCGCAGCGCGCAGACCGGCGCGAAGACGCTCGCGCAGAAGGGCCTGGCCGGCGGCCTGTACTGCCTGCAGGTGGATGGCAACGACCTGTTCGCCGTGCTCGAGGGCATGCGCCGCGCCATGGAGCGCGCGCGCAGCGGCGAAGGCGGGACCGTGCTGGAGTTCCTGACCTACCGCCTGCACGACCACACCACCGCCGACGACGCGCGCCGCTACCGCGGCGAGGACGAGGTGAAGCAGGCATGGACGCGCGAGCCGTTCCTGCGCCTGCGCAAGTGGCTGGTCGCGCAGGGCGTGTGGGACGACGCGCAGGAGCAGGCCTGGATCGCCGAATGCACGCGCCTGGTCGACATCGAGATCAACGCCTACCTCGAAACGAAAACGCAGCCGCCGGAGACCATGTTCGACTACCTCTACGCCGATCCGCCGCCCGACATCCTCGAACAGCGCGCGCAGCTGCTGGCACTGGAGGGACGGGCATGAAGGCCGTGGCCGATCCGGTGGCGGCGGATGCCGCCGCCACCGCCAAGCCGATCACCCTGATCGAGGCCGTCACCCAGGCCCTGGCCTGGGAAATGCGCCACGACGACTCGGTGGTGGTGCTGGGCGAGGACGTGGGCGTGAACGGCGGCGTGTTCCGCGCCACCGCCGGCCTGCAGCAGCAGTTCGGGCCGACGCGCGTGCTCGACACGCCGCTCGACGAGACCACCATCGCCGGACTGACCGTGGGCATGGCGGCGATGGGCATGAAGCCGGTGGCCGAGGCGCAGTTCGACGGCTTCGTCTATCCGATGCTCGACCACGTCATCTGCCACGCCGCGCGCTTCCGTTACCGCACGCGCGGCCGGCTCACCTGCCCGATGGTGCTGCGCGTGCCCTGGGGCGGCGGCATCCGCGCGCCCGAGCACCACAGCGAGGCCAACGAGTCGCTGTTCACCAACGTGCCCGGCCTGCGCGTGGTGCTGCCTTCGTCGCCGGCGCGCGCCTACGGCCTGCTGCTGGCGGCGATCCGCGAGCCGGACCCGGTGATCTACTACGAGCCCAAGCGCATCTACCGCCAGTACAAGGAAGTGGTGCCCGACGACGGCGAGGCGCTGCCGCTGGACGTGTGCTACGTGCTGCGCGACGGCAGCGACGTCACCATCGTCACCTGGGGCGCGCAGGTGAAGGAGGCGCTGGAGGCGGCCGAGCAGCTCGCCGCCGAGGGCATCAGCGCCGAGGTCATCGACGTGGCCACGCTCAAGCCGCTGGACTTCGCCACCATCGCCGAATCGGTGGCCAAGACCGGCCGCTGCGTGATCGTGCACGAGGCGCCGCGCACCGCGGGCTTTGGCGCGGAAATCGCCGCGCGCCTGGCGGAGCACTCCATGTACGACCTGGTCGCGCCGGTCGAACGCGTGACCGGCTACGACACGCACATGCCGCTGTTCCGGCTGGAGATGAAGTACATGCCGGCGACCGCGCGCGTGGTCGAGGCCGCCCGGCGTACGCTGGCCGCCTCCTGACGCGCGCAGGCCGTTGTGGGACGCGACGCACCGGCTGCCCGGGCGTTGCATGAGGATCACCGGCGGGCCGCGGCCCGCCCACAGGAAGCACACATGGGCGACAAGAAGGTATTCCAGCTCCCCGACCTCGGCGAAGGCCTGCCGGACGCGACCATCGTCGAGTGGTACGTCCAGGAAGGCGACACCATCCGCCTGGACGACAACCTGGTCTCGATGGAGACCGCCAAGGCCGTGGTCGACGTGCCCTCGCCGGTCTCGGGCAAGGTGCTGCGCCTGGCCGGCGCGGCCGGCGACGTGATCGTCACCGGCGCGATGCTGGCCGAGTTCGAGATCAACCCCTCGCAGCCGCAGCGCGCCGAAGGCCAGGACACCGGCCATCATCACGGCGCGGCGCCGGCGCACAAGGGTCCTGGCAGCGAGGATGCCGGCAGCGATGCGCGCGTGGTCGCATCCACCGAAGGCGGCGCGATCGAACAGGGCGGCGCCGCACCGCCCGAAGACAAGTCCGAGGCCGGCGGTGAACGCGCCGACAGCGGCACCGTGGTGGGCGCGATGCAGGCCTCCGATGCGGTGCACAGCGAGGGCGCCGTCTCCGTGGGCGGCGTGAAGGCGATGCCGGCGGTGCGCGCGATGGCGCGCAAGCTCAAGCTCGACCTGTCGCGCGTGCGCGGCAGCGGCGCCGACGGCGTGGTGACGATGGAGGACGTGAAGCGTGCGGCGGCGTCCGGTTCCGCGGCGGCCGGCAGCGCCGCCGGATCGCCTCCCCCCGCGCCTGCAGCGCAAGCGCAGGCCGGCCGAACGACGCAGGCGCAGGTCCCGCAGCCGCGCGCGGCCGACCAGCGCACCGCCCTGTCCGCAAGCGGCCGACCCATGCGCACCAGCCCGCCCTCGGTGAGCGCCAGCGGCCAGCCCGAACAGCTCAAGGGCGTGCGCCGCAACATGGCGCGGGTCATGGCCGACGCGCATGCCAAGGTGGTTCCGACCACCCTGGTGGACGATGCCGACATCCACGCCTGGCAGCCCGGCAACGACATGACCGTGCGCCTGGTGCGCGCGATCTGCGCGGCCGCCAGCGCCGTGCCCGCGCTCAACGCCTGGTTCGACGGCGACAAGCTGGTGCGCACCCTGCATCCGCAGGTCGACATCGGCATCGCGGTCGACACCGACGACGGGCTGTTCGTACCCGCGCTGCGCAATGCCGACCTGCTCGACGCCGAGGGCGTGCGCGCCGGCATCGACCGCCTGCGCGAGCAGGTCGCCGACCGCAGCATTCCCGCCTCCGAGCTCAGCGGTTACACCATCTCGCTGTCGAACTTCGGCATGTTCGCCGGCCGCTACGCCACGCCGGTGGTGGTGCCGCCGTGCGTGGCCATCGTCGCCGCCGGCCGCGGCCGCCACCAGATCACTCCGGTGATCGGCGGCTTCGAATCGCACCGGGTGATTCCGCTGTCGCTGACCTTCGACCACCGCGCCTGCACCGGCGGCGAGGCCGCGCGCTTCCTCAAGGCGATGCTCGACGACCTCGCGCTGCCCGCTTGACCCGACGCGGGCGACGCGCGCGCCCGCGTGACATCGACAGGAATGTGCCATGCGCCGCAGCCGCCTCGCAGGGTTCATGATCGATTGCCGGGATGGCAACCTGGACGAGGCCGCCGACTTCTGGAGCCGCGCGCTCGACCTGCCCATCGTCGATCCGGACGAAGGCGACCGTGGCCGCTATGCGGTGCTGGGCGCGGGCCCCGGCGGGCTGCATATCGAGGTGCAGATGGTCGAGCACCCCTCGCGCGTGCACCTGGACATCGAGTCCGACGACATCGAGGCCGAGGCGGCGCGGCTCGAGGCACTCGGCGCACGGCGCATCGAGTGCGTCGGCGGCCGCTGGTGGGTCATGGAAGCACCCACCGGGCATCGCTTCTGCGTGGTGCCGCTGCGCGATTGCGGACGACGCGCGCCACCCACGGCCTGGGAATGATGCTTCCACCACCCCGCACCGGAGCCACGCCATGCCGCACCACAGCCGCCTGAGCACCTTCGTCCTGGACTGCAACGCCGACGATCTCGCTCCCCACGTGGAGTTCTGGAGCCGCGCGCTGGGCAAGCGCGTCGACACGCTCGACGAGGACGGCGACGGGAAGTACGCCCGTCTGCAGACCGACACCGACGAGCCGGTCCTGCTGCTGCAGAAGGTCGCGCATCCGCCACGCATCCACCTGGACATCGAGACCGACGATGTCGAGGCCGAGGTCGAACGCCTGGTCGCGCTGGGGGCGCGCCGGGTCGAGCAGGTCCACACCTGGGTGGTGATGGAGGCGCCCAGCGGCCACCGCTTCTGCGTGGTCCGCCAGCAGCGCAAGCCCTTCGGCCCGCACCTCAACCGCTGGGACTGAAGCGCGTCCGGCTACGGGGCATCCGCGCGCATGTCCTCGCTGCGCGCGCGCACCGCCTTGAACTCCGAGCCGTCCTCCCAGGCCGGCCAGCCGTCGCCGTCGGCGATGCCGCGACCCAGCGCGTACAGCAGGTCGACGTCCTGCACCTGGCCGCGCACGTCCCATTCCGGCGACCAGCGGTCGCAGGGCCGGTGGTAGCAGTCGGCGAAGTAGCGATCGCGCAGCGCCTGGCCGCTGGCCACGCCGCCGTCGACGCGGTCGAGTCCGGCGCCGATGGTGATGGCCGGGACGCCCGCGCGCGCGAACGCGAAGTGGTCGGCGCGGTAGAAGAAGCCCGCCTCCAGGTTGGGATCGGGCGAGTAGCTGCGACCGGCGGCTTCGGCGGTGCGTCGCAGGTCCTGTTCCAGCGAGACGCGCCCCTTGCCCCAGGACGCGATATCGCGGGTCGGGCCATCCGGACTCAGCATCTCGATGTTGAGCACCGCCACCGTCGTCTCCAGCGGCGCCAGCGGATGGGCCACGTAATAGCTCGCGCCCTGCAGCCCCTTTTCCTCGGCGGTGAGGGCGATGAACATCAGGCTGCGGCGCGGGCGCGGCCCCTGCGCGAACAGGCGCGCGAGCTCGAGCACCGCGGCGACGCCGGTCGCGTTGTCGACCGCGCCATGGCGGATGCCGTCGCCTCCCGCATCGGGCTCGCCGATCCCGTAGGCATCCCAGTGCGCGGAGTAGATCACCGTCTCGTCCTGACGCTGCGCGCCTTCAAGACGGCCGATGACGTTGCGCGTGACCACCTCGTCGCGCACCACGTCGAATGAGGCCGACAGGCGCGCGTCGCCCAGCGCCACCGGCTTGAATTCCGCCGTCTGCGCCCGCGCCTTCTCGCGCCCGAAGTCGAGGCCGGCAGCGTCGAACAGCGATTCGGCCAGCGCCCGCTGCATCCAGCCGCGCAGCAGGGTGTGCTCGCGCGCCGCATCCTCGCGCGGGATGTCGAACAGCGGCGACAGCCCCGAGCTGCGCACGGTATCCCAGCCGTAGGCTGCCGGCGCGGTTTCGTGCACGATCAGCGCGCCGAGCGCGCCACGCCGCGCGAGTTCTTCGTACTTGTAGGTCCAGCGGCCGTGGTAGGTGACCGCGCGACCGTCGAAGGCGCCGGGCTCGGCGGTCTCGAAATCCGGATCGTTGATCAGCACCACCGCGATCTTGCCGGCGAGGTCCGCGCCCTTGTAATCGTCCCACCCGCGCTCGGGTGCGCTGATGCCGAAACCCACGAACACCAGTGGCGCGTCCACCACGTCCACCCGGTCGACGGGACTGAGCGTCTGCAGCGTCAGGTCTTCGCCGTTGGCGAGCACGCGCGTCCGGCCGCCCGTGCGCAGCACCGCCTTCACCGGGCCCTCGACCCGCGCGCGCACCAGCGGAACCGACTGGGTCCAGCCGCCATCCTCGCCGCCGGGTTCGACGCCGGCCTTGCGGAACTCCTCGACCAGGTAGGCGACGGTCTTCTCTTCGCCGTGCGTCGCCGGCGCGCGGCCCTCGAAGGCATCCGAGGCCAGCACCTGCACGTGGCGCATCAACGCGTCTGCGCTGGCGCCGCCACCGGCACTGCCGGATGCGAATGCCGGCAGCGCGGCCAGCAGGAACAGGAGACCGGCCTGCGATCGCTTCATCTCTTCTTGCTCCGACGGAACGCCCGCCGCAAGTCTAGGCCAATCGCGGCGCGCGTTCAGGTCTGGCGGGCGAGCCGGTCGAGCCAAGCGCCCAGGCCCTGCGCGTTGATCTCGATGTCGCCGCCGAGCACCGCCGCCACGCGCGTGTCGGCGTTCTCGATGCCGTGGGCCCGCGCGTGCTCGACGTAGAGCGCTGCCAGGCCCTCGACGATCCGCGCATGACGGTCGGCGTGCCCGTCCGCAGCGCGCGCGATCGCCGCCATGCGATCGACGAGCGCGACGAGTCCGTCGCCCAGGCGTGCGCACTCGGTTACCGTGGCGTAATGGGCGATATGGATCGCGACCGGATCGGCCGCCACCAGCCGCCGGATCGACGCCTTCATCTGCTCCGGATCGAACTGCACCGGCGAGGTCGTGGGCACGGCGAAGGCGCCGTTGCGATTGTCGAACTCACGGTACGACAGGCCGAAGGCATCGCCGGCGAACCAGCCGCGGGTGGCCGCGTCCCAGACGCTGTAGTGGTGCAGCGCATGTCCCGGCGTCTCCGCGCACAGCAACGGCCGCCCGGCGAGGTCCACGACGTGGCCATCCTCGGCGATCACCACGCGCGCGGCGTCCACCGGCAGCATGCCCGCATGGTCGCGCGCGAACATCGTCTCGCCGTAGACCAGGCGTGCGCTGGCGATCAGCCTGGCCGGATCGACCATGTGCTGCGCGCCGCGCGGGTGCACGACCAGCCTGGCGTTCGGCAGCGCGCGCATCAGCGGCCCGGCGCCGCCGGCATGGTCCAGGTGCACATGCGTGACCAGCAGCCAGTCCACCGCCTCGCGCCCCACGCCGGCGGCTTCGATCGCATCGAGCACGCGCTGCGCGCAGGTCGCGGTGCCACAGTCCACCAGCGCCGCGCGCCCGCCCTCGCCATGCACCAGCCAGGCCGCGCACAGGCCCGGGCGGATGTAGCCGGTGTCGATCAGGGTGATGCGGTCATTGACCATGCGTGACTCCGGCGCCATTCGGTGACCGGAAGTGTGGCCGATGCCACGGCAGCGGTCGATCCGCCCTTCGACCCATGCGCAGGCGGCAGGTGTGCGCGTCGTCGTGACGCTGCGATGGCCCTGTCATTTGCCGTCATCGACGCGGTCGCCGCGCCATCATCCGGCGCCATCGATCGTGGCCGGAATCGTCAGCGGCGACGCCGGAACAGCAGGTGCCGCACCGCGAACGCCACGCCGATCGCGGCCAGGAACACGCCGTAGCCCAGCGCCGTGGCCAGGACCTGCGGCCACAGCTTGCCGTGGCCGGTGTCGGCATTGTCGATCGACCAGTACACGCTCCACAGGAACGCGCCGACGCAGAGCAGCAGGGACGAGATGTCGTAGAGCACGCGCGCGACGCCGCGCGGCTGGCGCGGGAAGATCCAGTACAGCGTGGCCAGGATCGCAAACCACGGCAGGAACAGGATCAGGGTCAGGTTGAGCTCGACCAGCGGGTTCACGCCTGGCCCGCCCTGGCGGCCGCCTTCTCCGCGTCGACCGCGGCCAGCGCGTCGAGCGCGGCCTGCACCATGGCCGGGGTCACCCCCTCGCCCGCCGTGACGGGCGCATCGGCCAGTGCCGTGTCGCCGCGCCTGAGCGCGGCGATTGCCTGGCCGGCGTCGCGCGGCGCGTCGAAACCATGGCTCTGCAGCAGCACGCGCTCGCCCTCGACCAGCTTGAAGTAGAACCGGCCATCGCCCTCGCGATACTGCTTGAAGGCCGCCAGCGGCGGCTTGTCCGCCCCGTCCTCGACCTCCATCGCTCCCAGCTGCACCGCCGACAGGTTGCGCAGGCCCACCGCCTCGCGCAGCTGCGACAGCAGCGGCGTGGCATAGCGCTCGCGCAGCCGGCGCGCACCATCGCGCAGCGTGTCTTCGATGTCGCCCGGACGCGCGACCAGCGCCAGGTAGCGCTCGCGCAGCGGCGCGATCTCGCGCTCGACCAGGTCGAACAGGCGCTGCTTGGCGTCGCCCCAGCCGATCCCGTCGGCGAAGGCACGGGCGAAGGCCGCGCTTTCGTCCGGCGTCGCGAACGCCTGGTAGAGCTGGAACAGCGCCGAGCCCTCGGTCTGCTTGGCCTCGCCGGGTGCGCGCGAGTCGGTGACGATCGAGAACACCAGCTTCTTCAGTTCCGCCGGCGGCACGAACATCGGGATGGTATTGCCGTAGCTCTTGCTCATCTTGCGACCGTCCAGGCCCGGCAGCGTCGCCACGTGCTCCTCGATCGCGGCCTCGGGCAAGGTGAACCACTCGCGGCCATAGACATGGTTGAAGCGCTGGCCAAAGTCGCGCGCCATCTCGATGTGCTGTACCTGGTCGCGGCCGACCGGCACCCTGTCGGCATTGAAGATCAGGATGTCGGCGGCCATCAGCACCGGGTACATGAACAGGCCCGCGCTCACCCCGGCATCGTCGTCCTCGCCGTCGGCGCGGTTGCGGTCCACGGCGGCCTTGTAGGCGTGCGCGCGGTTGAGGATGCCCTTGCCGGCCACGCAGGTGAGGTACCAGGTCAGCTCGGTGATCTCGGGCACGTCGCTCTGGCGGTAGAACCAGACCTGCGACGGATCCAGGCCGCAGGCCAGCCACGCCGCCGCGATTTCCAGGGTCGAGCGCTGGGTGCGCGCCGGATCCTGGGCCTTGATCAGGCTGTGCAGGTCGGCCAGGAAGTAGAAGCTCTCCACGTCCGCGGCGCGGCTGGCGGCGACCGCCGGGCGGATCGCGCCGACATAGTTGCCGAGGTGCGGCGTCCCGGAGGTGGTGATGCCGGTCAGGACGCGGACGGGGGCTGGCGACATTGCGGAGTCACGGCGGAAAGCGGAACGCGAGTTTAACCGTTGCCCGCCCGACCCTGCGCCAGGCAACCCCGGGGCTGCCCCGCATGCGTTGACTCACCGGCACCCACGGAGACACGCCATGACCCCCACCCTCGCCCTGTCGCTGGCCGCCCTGGCCGCCCTGTGCTCCACCGCGCCCGCCGCGGCGCAAGCCCTGGTCCGCATGGAGATCGTCGACCGCGACAGCGGTCGCTGGCTGGAGCAGCACCCGTGGCGGTCGGAGACCTGGATCGCAGGCAACCCGGGCCATCGCTACGCGGTGCGCCTGACCAACACCAGCGGCGAACGCGTGCTGGTGGTGCTGTCGGTCGACGG
>JAEWZE010000270.1 GCA_023395465.1 Pseudomonadota bacterium | reverse complement strand
TCGGCGTCGGAGGTGGTGATGACCGGCGTGTTGATCCAGTAATAGCCGTGCTGGTGGAAGTAGCGATGCGCCGCCTGCGCCAGGCAGTGGCGGATGCGGGTGACCGCACCGAACAGGTTGGTGCGCGGGCGCAGGTGGGCGACTTCGCGCAGGAACTCCAGCGAATGCGCCTTGGGCTGGATCGGATAGGTTTCCGGGTCCTCGACCCAGCCCACGACCTCGATCGACTCGGCCTGGATCTCGAAGCTCTGTCCCTGGCCCTGCGAGGCGACCAGGGTGCCGGTGGCGACCACCGAGCAGCCTGCGGTGAGGCGCTTGACCTCGGATTCGTAGTTGGCCAGGGTCTCGGGCGCCACCACCTGGATCGGCGCGAAGCAGGACCCGTCGCTGACATTGACGAAGCTCAGCCCGGCCTTGGAATCGCGCCGGGTACGCACCCAGCCGCGGACCGTGACTTCGCCGCCGGCGGGAATCCTGCCCGCGAGCGCGTGTTCGACGCTGGAAACCGTCATGCCTTGAATCCTGGGGAGATGGGGCCGATATCGGAACGCACAGTTTACAGCGGCACCGGCCTCCAAAAAGGCCTTCTTCAGCCACCGCGCGCTAGAATCCGGTCATGTCCATCCAGCTCACCCCCGCCGCCCTCGAACGCGTCCGCCAGTTCCTCGCCGCCAGTCCGGATGCACTCGGGCTGCGTTTCGGCGTCAGGAAGACCGGCTGCTCGGGCTGGGGCTACGAGGTCGAGCTTGCGCAGGAGTCGCGCGAGGGCGACAGCGTCAGCGAGCAGGACGGCGTGCGCATCTACGTCGACGCCAGCAGCCAGCCGATGGTCGACGGCACCACCATCGACTTCGTGCGCAAGGGCCTGAACCACGAGTTCGTCTTCGCCAATCCGCGCGCGGCGGCCGAGTGCGGCTGCGGCGAGAGCTTCACCACCGACGCCGACCGCGCCGCCTGAGCCGGCGCGCCCGGACCCAGCCGTCCCGAAGTGGAGACGGGTGACAGCCGCGGAAGTCCGACGCGACGCCCTTCACATCGGGCAGGGCGAATCCGGCGTCCGATGGCCAGGGCCTGGCCAGGATCCGCGCGCCGCCCGCGGCCAACTTGCCCGCAAGCCATTGATCCTCCATAATGCGCGGCTCCCTGCGGCCCGCAGCTGCAGGGACCTTGCTCCACCGCGTCCATTCCGGGCGCCGGGAGCTGTCCGGGGCCCGCGAGGGCGCCCGAATACCCGAAAGGACAACCCATGCGTCATTACGAAATCGTGTTCCTGGTCCATCCGGACCAGAGCGAGCAGGTGCCGGCGATGATCGAGCGTTACAAGACGCTGATCGAGAACGGCGAAGGCAAGATCCACCGCCTGGAAGACTGGGGGCGCCGCCAGCTGGCCTACCCGATCAACAACCTGGTCAAGGCCCACTACGTGCTGCTCAACATCGAAGCCGGCCAGGACGTGCTCACCGAGCTCGTCGAGGGCTTCCGCTTCAACGACGCCATCCTGCGCCACCTGGTGATGCGCCGCGACGAAGCCGACACCGAGCAGTCGCTGATCATGAAGAACAAGGACGAGAAGCCGGACCGTCCCGACCGCCCCGAGCGTTCGGATCGTCGCCGCCGCGATGACGACGAGACCACGTCCACCGACGGCGAAGGCAGCAAGGCCGACACGGCCGAGCCGACCGAACCGACCGAAGCCGCCTGAGGAGCACACCCATGTCCAAGTTCTTCCGCCGCCGCAAGTTCTGCAAGTTCACCGCCGAGGGTGTCAAGGAGATCGACTACAAGGATCTCAACACCCTGCGCCAGAACCTCACCGAGAACGGCAAGATCGTGCCGAGCCGCATCACCGGCACCAAGTCGCGCTACCAGCGCCAGCTGGCGCTCGCGGTCAAGCGCGCGCGTTTCCTCGCGCTGATCCCGTACACCGACAACCACAACGTCTGACCTGCCACGCGGGGCGCCCACGGGCGTTTCCGCGACCGGCATCCGTCCGATTCGGACAGCAACCGTTGCGGCGCGCCTGCGCCGCTAACGAATACGGAGCAATGAAATGGAACTGATCCTCCTGCAGCGCGTGACCAACCTCGGCAACCTGGGCGACAAGGTCAGCGTCAAGCCGGGCTACGGCCGCAACTTCCTGGTGCCCCAGGGCAAGGCCGTGCCGGCCACCGCCGCCAACCTGGCCGAGTTCGAGGCGCGCCGCGCCGAGTACGAAGCCAAGGCCAAGTCCATCGCCGACGAGGCCCAGTCGCGCCTGGCCAAGCTCGAGGGCGCCAGCGTCACGATCTACGCCAACGCTTCCACCGAGGGCAAGCTGTATGGCTCGGTCGGCCCGCGCGACATCGCCGAGGCGCTGAGCAAGACGGTGACCGAGGTCGGCAAGTCGGAAGTCGTGCTGGGCGAAGGCCCGCTGCGCAACACCGGCGAGTTTGACGTGGTGATCCACCTGCACGCCGATGCGGAAACCACGGTCAAGGTGATCATCGAGCCGGAAGCGGCCTGATCGCTTCACCGCAGGGCTGGACCATGGACAGGCGCCGCGAGGCGCCTGTCCTGTTTTGGACGTCCGGTTCCTTCCGTCACTCGGGCGGGTCGCCGTGCATGCTGGCCGGTCGCTGGCTTCGCCCGCGCCAGGCACAGGCGCCTGCCGCGCGCTCGGTCGTCGGACGGGGTGCTCTCCAGCGGCCAGGCCGCCGGGGGCGACCGCGGCTCCCTGCCGAAATCGCAGGCGCCGAGACGGCGCCGGCGGATAACCTTCTTATCCACAGCTTGTTCCGTCGCGTACCCACAGCCGCGACCGCTAGGATGACCGGTCGGGAACGTCGCTGCGGCGACGACCCGGTCCGTCGCCAGGAGTGAATCGTCCGATGTCCGCACGCCCCGGCTTCCGCCAGGACAACCGCAGCGAACCCCGCATCGACCAGCTGCGCGTGCCGCCGCAATCGGTGGAGGCCGAACAGGCGGTGCTCGGCGGCCTGATGCTGGCGCCGGACGCCTACGACCGCGTCGCCGACCTGCTCAACGACAAGGACTTCTACCGCCGCGACCACCAGCTGATCTACCGCGCGATCCGCGAACTGGCGGAGAAGGACAAGCCCTTCGACGCGGTGACCCTGGGCGAGTGGTTCGAATCCAACGGCCTGTCCGAGCAGGTCGCCGGTGGCGCCTACCTGGTCGAGCTGGCGAGCACCACGCCCTCGGCGGCCAACATCAAGGCTTATGCCGAAATCGTGCGCGACAAGGCGGTGCTGCGCCAGCTGATCGAGATCGGCACCGACATCGTCAACGACGGCTTCCAGCCGGACGGCCGCGAGAGCGCCGAGATCCTGGCCAAGGCCGAGCAGCAGGTGTTCGCGATCGCCGAGGCCGGCTCGCGCGGGCGCCAGGACTTCACCCCGATCAACAAGGCCATGGCCGAGGCCTTCGACGTGCTGCAGACGCGGCATGCCAACGGCGGCGGCATCACCGGCCTGCCCACCGGCTACACCGAGTTCGACATGATGACGGCCGGCCTGCAGCCGACCGACCTGATCATCCTGGCCGCGCGCCCGGCCATGGGCAAGACCACCTTCGCGCTCAACATCGCCGAGTACGCCGCGATCAAGACCAAGAAGGCGGTGGCCGTGTTCTCGATGGAAATGTCGGCCAGCCAGCTGGCGCTGCGCCTGATCTCGTCCAACGGGCGGATCAACGCCACCCGCCTGCGCACCGGCCAGCTCGAGGACGAGGACTGGAGCCGGGTGACCAGCGCGATCCGGATGATCAAGGAAACCAAGATCTTCATCGACGATACGCCCGGCCTGTCGCCCGACGTGCTGCGCGCGAAGTCGCGCCGGCTCAAGCGCGAGCACGACCTCGGCCTGATCGTGATCGACTACCTGCAGCTGATGGCGGTCCCCGGCAACAGCGAGAACCGCGCCACCGAGATTTCGGAGATCTCGCGCTCGCTCAAGGGCCTGGCCAAGGAACTCAACGTCCCGGTGATCGCGCTGTCGCAGCTCAACCGCTCGCTGGAAACCCGCACCGACAAGCGCCCGGTGATGGCCGACCTGCGCGAGTCGGGCGCCATCGAGCAGGACGCGGACATCATCGTGTTCATCTACCGCGACGATTACTACAACAAGGAAAACTCGCCGGACAAGGGCCTGGCCGAGATCATCATCGGCAAGCAGCGCAGCGGGCCGACCGGGTCGGTGAAGCTCAAGTTCTTCGGCGAGTACACGCGCTTCGACAACCTCGCGCACGATTCGGTGGGCAGCTTCGAGTAGGCGGGGCGGATGGCGCTCAATCCGGTGTCGCACCCGGGACGCGCGCAGGCAGCGCCCCCGTACAGTCCTGCAGGGATTGCATGAGCCCGTCGGCGAAGGACGCCGCGATCTGCCTGACCAGCTCGATCTGGCGGGCGTTGGTGGGGTCGGGGACCGGCGCATGGACCGCCACCTCGTAGCGGTCGGGCCATCGCGAGAACTCGCGGAGTTCCGCGATCGAATGGTGTCGGGTAGCGTCCAGGTCGTGGAATGCGATCGTGACCGGGAATGGATCCAGATCCTGCGGGCCGCGCGCCGCGGCGTTCACCAGGTGCCTGCGCATGACCGGCCCCATGGCCGAGTCCACCACGCTGAACCGGTACAGCGCATCGGAAAGGGCCGCGTCGGCCGCGCGCGCCTTCGATCTGCCGGACGTGGTCCTGTTCGCTGGTCAGTCCGGCGGGCATGGTGGAACTGACCACGTACATTTCCAGCCCGGACGCGTATTCGACCCGCGCGAGCGCGGTGCTGTTGCCGTTGAACAGTGCGCTGACGCGACGCCTTGCCTCTTCCGGTACCGGAAAACGCAGGCAGTAGACGCCCGGCAGTTCATAGTGGCCGTTCCAACTGCCGGGGGCGATGTCCAGCGCGGCACCATCGATGAAGCGGGCGCTCGTCTCCGCGGAGGCTGGCGCGTGCGCGCCCAGTCCGAGGGCCAGGCACCACGCGGCGAACCGCCACTGCGCGCATCCTTGCATGATCGCGACCTCTTCCTGAGTTCGGGTCCGAAGCATAGCGGTTGCAGGGCGCTGCGCAAACCCGGGACCCCAAGGTTCGGGTGCGGTGCAGCGTGGCATGGGCAGGCTCGCGCCGAGCGCCATCGCGGGCGACCGATCGAGCTTGCAGGGCGAGTGCGTGACCGGCCGGGGGTCACACCAGGCGGTTGATCACCTTGACCGCGATCGAGCCGCCCGGGATGGCCATCGAGATCGCGTCGGCGCCGATGTCCACCAGCAGGTCGCGGGTCATGGCCGCGCCCAGCTTGTCGCGGAACCACTGGCCGCTCTCGACCACGTCGCCGGTCAACCCGTCCACCTCGACCACGCCGACCTTGCCGGCGGTGGTCCAGGCGTATTCGAAGGCGAACACCGGCCGGTAGTACAGGTGCAGCTTGCCGATCGTGATCGTGTCGTCGCGGATCTCGGTGGCGTCGATCGCCTCCGAAGCCAGTCGTGACAGCGCCATCTGCGTGGCCGCCGCCGAGGACAGCAGCGGCCGCAGCAGGCCGTCGCGGTCCAGCTGGTCCTGCTCGATGGCCCGGTACTTCTCCACGTAGCGCTGCAGCGCGCCGGCGCGCGTGTCGCGCTTCATCCCGTCCTGGAACACGGTGGCCTCGATCCGGCGCAGGCAGGCCTCGCGCACCGGCAGCTCGATCCACGGCTTGCGGTCCGGCGACTGCACCGGAAGCTCCTGGCCGGCGACCAGCAATCGCTGCGCATGCGGGTTGGCGACCGGCACCTGGTAGGTCGCGTCGTGGATGAAGTCGACCTCGCGACGCGCCTCGACGTGCCAGAACGGCTCATAGCGCAGCTCCGACTTGGCCAGCTGCACCGTGTCGGCCTTGGGGCGGTTGAGCGGATTGAGCCGCGCCAGCGTGCCGAACGCGTTGAGCCGGCTCTTGTCGGCCTGCTCCTGGGCGGCGCGCGCCGGATAGACCTCGTCGAACAGCAGCACCCGCGTCGCGGATGCCTCGATGCGGACCGTGCTCTGCTCCATGGTGTCGACTCCCCCGACAACGCGCGCGACGCGAGACCGATGCCCCGGCGGCACCGGCCTCGGGGCGGCCCGTCGCGCCACGGGCCGCGGCTATCATGCACGCATGTCCACGCCCACCGCCACGGCCCAGCGGGCGCCCGCCGCGGGGCAGGGCCACCTGCCGTCGCCCGCCGCGAGCGGCCGGCCCAGCCGCATCCTGGTCGACCTGGATGCCCTCGCCGCCAACCTGCGTGCGATCGCGGCGCATGTGCGCGTGCCGGTGATGCCCATCGTCAAGGCCAACGCCTATGGCCACGGCCTGGTGCCGGTGGCCCGCCACCTGCAGGCCAGCGGCGCCGGCAGCTTCGGCGTGGCCTTCGTGGAGGAAGGCATCGCCCTGCGCGAGGCCGGGATCGACGTGCCGATCCTGGTGATGGGCGGGATCTTCGGACCGCAGGTGGCGCAGTTCATCCGCCACGACCTGCAACTCACCGTGTCCTCGCTGTCCAAGCTGCGCCAGGTGGAGGACGCGGCGGCGGCGCTGGGGCGGCGTGCGCGCGTGCACCTGAAGATCGACACGGGCATGGAGCGGATCGGCGTGCACGCCGGATCGGCCGGCGCCTTCATCGAGGCGGCGGTGCGTTCGCGCTGGTGCGATGTGGTCGGCGTGTACTCGCACCTGGCCTGCGCCGACGATCCCGCTGCGCCGATGACGATGCTGCAGCTGGAGCGCTTCCTGCAGGCCTGCGCGCATTTCGAACGCCTGGACGTGCCGATGCCGGTCCGGCACCTGGCCAACTCGGGCGGGGTGCTGCATTTCCCGGCCACCCACCTGGACATGGTGCGGCCCGGCATCCTGCTCTACGGCGTGCTGCCCGATCCGGCCTCGCGCCCCGTGGTGGCCGTCCGCCCGGCGCTGTCGCTGGTCTCGCAGGTGGTGTACTTCAAGGTGGTGCGTGAAGGCAGCACGGTCGGCTACGGCGCCAGCTGGAACGCGGCCCAGGACACGCGCGTGGTCACGGTGCCTGTCGGCTACGGCGACGGCTGGCCACGTGCGCTGTCCTCGCGCGGCGAGGTGCTGGTGCGCGGGCGCCGGCACCGGCTGGCCGGGCGGGTGTGCATGGACCAGTTCATGGTCGACATCGGCATGCACAGCGCCTGGAACGAGGACGAGGTGGTGCTGGTGGGCGGGCAGGGCGCGGAGGCGATCACGGTGGAAGAAGTGGCGCACACCGCCGGCACCATCCCCTACGAGATCCTGGTGCAGCTCAACGAACGCATCCCGCGCGAATACCGCGGCGGCGCGCACGACGCCGGCTGAGCCCGGCAAGACAGGAACCTCGACGATGGCCAATGCGCTGGTGTGGTTCCGCAACGACCTGCGGCTGGACGACCAGCCTGCGCTGCGCGCCGCGCTGGACGCGGGGCAGGTCCCGGTGTGCGTGTACATCCACGCGCCGGAGGAGGAGGGCGCCTGGCGCCCGGGCGCTGCGTCCAACGCCTGGCGGCAGCGTTCGCTGGCCGCGCTCGACGCCAGCCTGCGCGCGCGCGGTTCGCGTCTGCGGATCTTCAGCGGTCCCAGCCTGGAACTGCTGGGCACGATCGCGGCAGCCTGCGACGCCGAGGCGGTGTACTGGACGCGGCGCTACGAGCCGGCGATCGAGCGTCGCGACGCGGCGATCAAGCGTGCGCTGCGCGCGCAGGGACTGCATGCGGAGAGCTTCAACGGCGCGCTGCTGTTCGAGCCCTGGACGCTGGCCACCCGCCAGGGCGGGCCGTACCGCGTGTTCACGCCATTCTGGCGCACGGCGCTGGCCGACTGGCGCACGACCCCGACCTGGTCCGCGCCCGACGAGCTGCCCGACCTGGAGGGCGATCCGGACGGCATCCGGCTCGAGGTGCTGCGGCTGGCGCCTCCGCGCGGCTGGGACGCCGGCTTCTGGGAGCACTGGACGCCCGGCGAGTCCGGGGCGCGCGAAGCGCTGGAGGTCTTCCTCGACGGCGCCCTGCATGGCTACCGCGAACAGCGCGAGCGGCCGGACCGCGTCGGCAGCTCGCGCCTGTCGCCGCACCTGCATTTCGGCGAGATCGCGCCATGGCGCATCGCCGCCGCACTCGAGGCGCGGCGCAGCGCGGCGCTGGACGCCGACATCGACGCCTTCGTCCGCCAGCTGGGCTGGCGCGAGTTCGCCCATCACCTGCTGCACCACTTCCCGGACAGCCCCGAACACAACTTCGACCGCCGCTTCGACGCCTTCGCCTGGGCCAGGCCGGAGCAGCGCCTGCTGGACGCCTGGCGCAGCGGGCGCACCGGCGTGCCGATCGTTGACGCGGGCATGCGCGAGCTGTGGCGCACCGGCTGGATGCACAACCGCGTGCGCATGATCGTGGGCAGCTGGCTGTGCAAGCACATGCGCCAGCACTGGCGCGAGGGCGCGCGCTGGTTCCACGAAACCCTGGTGGATGCGGACCTGGCCAGCAACAGCCTGGGCTGGCAGTGGGTAGCCGGCACGGGGGCGGACGCGGCGCCGTACTTCCGCGTGTTCAACCCGGTGACGCAGGCGCGCAAGTTCGATCCCGATGGCCATTACGTGGCGCGCTGGCTCCCCGAGCTGGCGCCGCTGCCACTGCCGCTGCGGCACGCGCCCTGGCTCGACCCGGCCCGTGCCAGGCAACTGGCGCCGGGCTATCCGGCGCGGCCGGTGGTCGACCTGGCCGCCGGGCGGCAGCAGGCACTGGACGCCTACCGCAACCTGCGCGGGGCGACCAGCGCATAGCCGGCGATCCCAAAGCGTCGGGCCTGATCCACCCGCCATCCGGCTTCCTGAACGGAAGGACGCCGCGCCGGGCCCGGGTGTGCGTCCCGTCACCGGCCGTTGGCGGAGTGCGTGCTTTGCTGGCGTCCCATTCATGACGCGGGGCACAGCCGCCCGCAGGAGACCGCCACCATGCGCCACAAGACCGCGATCGCCATTTCGGCCATCCTCGCAGGCTCGATGCTTGCCGGCTGCGCCACCTACACCGGCCAGACCAATGCCCCGGACGATCCCAACCGCACCCGCAACAATGCCCTGATCGGCGCCGGCATCGGCGCGGTCGCCGGCCTGCTCAGCGGCGGCGACGCCACCGAGCGTCGCCAGCGCGCCATGGTTGGTGCCGGCGTCGGTGGCCTGGCCGGCGGCGCCGTGGGCGCCTACCAGGACCGCCAGGAAGCCGAGCTGCGTCGCCAGACCGCCGGCACCGGCATCCAGGTCGACCGCGAGGGCGACACCATCAAGCTCAACCTGCCCGATGGCGTGACCTTCGATTTCAACCGCACCGAGCTCAAGCCGCAGTTCTATCCGGCGCTCAACAACGTGGCCAGCACGTTGCGCGAGTACAACCAGACCATCGTCGAGGTCAGCGGCCACACCGACAATGTCGGTGGCGAGGCGGTGAACCAGCGCATCTCCGAGCAGCGCGCCCAGAACGTGGCCAGCTACCTGATCGGCCAGGGCCTGCAGCGCGAACGCTTCGAGGTCGCCGGCTTCGGCTACCGCTTCCCGGTCGCCGACAACAGCACCGAGCAGGGCCGCGCGCTCAACCGCCGCGTCGAGATCCGGATCGTCCCGCTGCAGGGCTGACCGGCGGCAGGGAACACGGGAGCGGGGCCGCCTGGTGCGGCCCCGTTTGCGTTGGAGCGGGCCGCGGACGGCAGGCCGTGGCGCTTCGAGCACCGGGCAGAGCGGTGTAACGGGGAGCAAAAAAAAGCCGGAATCCCGAAGGATTCCGGCCGTATATGGTGGAGGTGGCGCCTATCGAAAACCGTGACCAAGTGCATGAACTGCGCGGATTTCTACCGTTCGCCAGCAAGCCGATACCCCCGTTCGTACCCCCGGAATTTCTGGCTCCCGCGGTGCGATTCCGGCCCTCCGCAACCTACTTCGAAGCAGGTTGCACCCGCGGAGGGCTTGCCAGAGGTGTTCTCGGTCGGTCCACGCGTTCGCGGCTGAATGCTGCGGTAGGCTACCGACGCCAGCAGCGCACGACGCGACGCGACCACACTGCGGACGCTCTAACCGTGCGTGCGCCCCGGGATTGGGGCGCAGCTGGCGCGCTGCCGCCGGCCATCATCGCGCGCCGAAGCATCACGCGCTCTCCTGCATCGCGTAGCGCCAGGTGGTGCCGCTGTTCGGGTTTGCCATAGATCGATTCCTTGTAGTGAAGAATGAGTCTCGTGAAACGGTTGCGCTTCTGCGCGTGCTAATCCGCTCAGACTCAGGACAACCGCATGCTGTGCCTGAGCTCCCGCCCCATCTCACGGGCGGCCTGGCTCGAGGTCTGCTTCGTCATCTTTCCCTGTACGTAGAACGCTTGCGATACGTTCACGCCACCGGTGCCTGCCGGTACCTGCTGGCCAGCGTTGATCCGCTCCAACGCAGGTCGACCCATCGCTTTCACCGCGCCAGCATTGATCACGTACTCGCCCCGGTGGACGATGCCAGCCGGTTCATGGGTGAGGCCGTCCCCGGTGTATCCGCCGCGGGACCAGCCCCAGCCCGCGCTGCCGCCGCCGAACAGACTCCAGAGCGCGTTCGCCCAGCCGGCCTCGCCGCCGGATCCGGTACCGCTTCCCGCGCCCCGAAACAGGGCGGTGATCTTCTCCGACCAGTCCTCGGTAATCATGCGAGTGATCTGTTCCGCGATCGAGTCGAAGAAGTCGACCACGATTTCCTTTGCATCTCCTGCGTTGCGAGCCAAGTCGAAGAGGCTGTCGGCCAAGCTGCGCTCGACCTCGTCCCAGTGCTCCGCAACGCGCGCTGCCTGCTCCCGGGCATCCACTAGCCTGCCGATCTCATCGACCTGCGCCGCGGTGGCATCTGCACCGGCGTAGCGCAGGGCGATTATCTTCTCCTGCTCGACCTGACTCAGGCCCAGCAGGGCGATCTCCTCCCGCAGCCCGGCCATGACCTCCTGCGCCGGCGTCAGCTGCGCCTCGATCGCCAGCACGTTGCGCTCGTGCTGCGCCTGCAGCCGCTCCTCCGCTACTCGCAGCTCGTCCGCCCCCACGCCGGCCAGGCGCGCGTTCTCGCGCAGCTGTGCCAGCTCCTGCTGATAGCGGTAGTTCGCCTCGGCGACAGGGCCCTCCAGGGCCGCAGCGGTCGCCAGGAACGCATCCCGGGCGCGCGCCTCGATCTCAACCATGCGCTCCAGCTCGCGCTGCGCCTCCTTGGCGAAGTCAGGGAGCGCCTTGGCCTTCCTGCCGCCCTTGGCGCCGCCGCTGCCGGTGCGGTCGGTCAGCATGGCGTTGACGCGTTCCTGCAGCGACTCGTACTGCGTCCGCAGCGCCAGCTCTGACTCGGACATCTTGAACAGCCCGGCCGGCTCCGCGCCCTCGCCGGCGAAGATCAGCTCGACCTTCCGGGGGGCGTTCTGGCCCTCGATCAGCCGATCGAGATCCCGCTGGCCGTCGGCGAAGGCCTGGCGCTGTGCCCGCAGACCGCCGGCCACTGAACCGTCGGCCAGGCCGAAGGAGAACAGGTTCGCGTAGGTCTCGCGCGCCCCGGCCGCGGACCGGGCCACGGTCTCAATGGCGATCGACGTCCGGGCGACGGCGTTGTTGTACTGGTCGATGATCCAGACGCCGGACTGCATCGCGCCCGAGATCAGGCTCACGGCATTCCGCGCCAGGTCGCCGTCCGTCGCGATCCGGCGGAACTCCCGTGTGGTGTCCGCGAGCGCGGGCAGCAGCTGCGCGGCGATGTCCGTCCCGAAGCCGAGCGCAGTGGTTTGGAGGCGGTCGAGCTCGTCCTTGAAGTCGGCGGCCGCTGCCGCGGTCTCGTTGTCGATGACGCCGCCCAGGTCGGACAGCTCGTCGCCCAGCGCGCGGATTCCATCGCCGCCGCGGTTGAGGAATTCCAGCAGGTCCGCACCCGACCGGCCGAAGATCTCCATCGCCAGCGCCGTCTCGGTGGTCTGGTTGTCCAGGACCTTGAACCGGTCGGCGACCTCGGGCAGCAGCGACTCGACGGAGCGCAGGTTGCCCTCGGCGTCCTTGATCTCGATCCCCAGCGCGGCGAACAGGCGGCCCTGCTTGCTGTCCGCGTCCATCGCCGCGGCGAGGTTGCGCGAGAACAGGCCGATTCCCTTGCTCAGGCCTTCCAGGTCAGTGCCGGACAGGCGCGCGGCGTAGCCCCACTTCGACAGCTGGTCCGCGCCGATCTGGAGCTTCTGGCTCATCTCGTCGAGCTGGTCGGCCTGGTCGATCGCCCGGCGGGTGAGCGCCGCGAGCGCGAGCGTGGCGCCGGCCACCGCTGCCCCGACTGCGGTGCCGATGCGCTTCGCCGCGTCCGACGACGCCGTCGCCAGCCGGCGCTGTGCGCTCTCCTGCGTGGCGATCTTCCGCAGGATCTCGTCGAGCAGCGGGCCCTGTGTGCGCAGCGCCGCGTTGTAGGCGAGCTGCTGCGTCTTCGTGAACCCGATCTGGTTCGCCTGGTGGATCAGCCGGTCGACCCGGCGCTTCTCCTTCGCGTCCAGGACGTTGTAGGCCTGCTGCGCGCTGGTGGACATGTCCGACACCGAGCGCTTCGCGGCAGTGACCGCGGTCGTGAACTGGGACGTGTCGACGACGACGTCGACCCTTGCGGTGCCGATGGTTTCAGCGGCCATTTGCTACCTCCAAGAAACGCGATTCGACGCAGAAAATAAGGCGATTCCGGCTGAAACGGCCCCTTCGGGCTGAAATCGGATTTCTGTCCAAAAACCCCTCTCGGGAGGCGAGTTCAGCGAATCAGAATGGCGAGGGAAAGCCTGAAAACAGGGTTTTTGAGCACGAATCGTCCGATTTTGATTATCCGCAGCGCAAAAAAACTCTCTCAGTGCGGGAACGGTCGGTTTCACCGGCAAGACTACCCATACTTTTATGGGTGCCCCCGTATGGTTAGCCTCCCCTGGCCTGCCGCATGTCCTCGCGCGTCTTGGCGTCGTGGCAGGGCACGCACAGGCCCTGCAGGTTGGCGTCGGTGTCCTGCCCGCCGTTCACCAGGGCGACGACGTGGTCGAGCCGATACTCGTCGAGCAGCAGCGGCTTGCGGCACAAGGCACAGCGCGGGTCGCGCTCGTAGAACCGTTGGCGCCGGGTCTGCAGGGCCTTGCCGGCCTTCCGCTTCGGCTTGCCCTGAACGCTTCGCACCCGGGGCTCGAGGGTCTGCACCCTGGTGCCCAGCATCGCCACCTTGCCCATGACTTGCTCCTGTCGATGGTCAGGTCACGAGGGGGAGTTGCGGTCCAGGTTGGCGATCAACCCAGGCCGGCCGCCACGCGGCTACCCCTCGCCCTGACTGCCGTGGTTGTTGCCTACCGAAGCCGGACACCCACGGCTTGTCCGTCGCCCGGGATCAAGACCGGGCGAATGTGGATCAGGTGGACGCCGCCGGCAGGGTGAACTTGCGCAGGGCGTTCTGGTCGGTGACCTCGAGGCCGGCGCGCAACTCGGCCAAAATAAGCACAAGGTTGCGAACCATAAAGTCCTTGTGGAACCGGGAGGCGATCACGGACACCTGCTCGCGGTCGAGGACCGTGACGAAGCTGGTATCCAGCACCAGGCCGTTGCCCTGCTGCATCTTGTTGGTGAGCACGATGCGCGTGTTCCACAGCGCCGGGGGAATGGGCATCGTCGGGCTGCCGAAGACGTACTCCTCGGATCCCGTCTCCTGCCGGGTGATCAGCAGGCGGAACCAGTCGAGCGGGTTCATGACCGCCAGGTTCGGCGAGTAGCCTGCATCGGCCATACGCACGATGGCCTCGCCGTAGATGTCTGCGGTCGTGGTGCCGATCGTGGGGGTCAGGGTCGTCGCCTGCGGCATGAGGCCGTGGATGTTCTGGCCGGCGCCCGAGCCGTTCATGATCTGGCTCTCGAGCGTGTCCATGGTCTTGTGCCGCAGCACGCGATCAATCGTCTGGCTCAGCGCGCCTTGGTCGGACAGGACCTGCACGGACGCGGTCGTGTGACCGGCGATCGTGATGATCTTGGCCGTCTCGAGCTCGCCCTCGAATTCGATCTCCGCCTTCTCTGCGCCCTCGTAGCTCTGCGGCGCTGCCTCGCCGGTTGCCGAGAGCTGCACGAATTCGACGGAGTCGCTGCTGACCGGTCGGCTCGGCAGCGCCTGGATCAGGCGCAGGGGTGCGAGCACCGGCCCGATCACGCCGCCGCGTTCCGGCTGGTTGGGGTAGAGCGTCGCATCGGCCAGACCCGCGCCGTTTTCGTTCACCAGCGCCGCGCGAATGCTGCCGTCGACGTTGACGCGCGCCTCGAACGGGCTTGCCTTCATGCCGCGCCGTGCGGTTTCGGCGGCCGCGCAGAAGCTGGCGTCCTCGCTGAGCGCCTTCACTGCGTTGCTGCCGATGCTGGGCTCGGCGAAGCTGCCGCGGATGCGGACGCCGTCCGTCTCCATCAAGGCGATCTGCTGCAGTGCTGCCTGCACGCTCGCCTGCAGCTCGCCCTGCTTGCTCTCGAAGCCGTCGAGGCGGCCCTTGATCTGGTCGTTGATCTTGTCCAGGGAAGCCTGGATCTGTGCGGGGGTCGTCACGTCGTCACCTCTGGAGGGGTTGGCGGCCTGCGCGGCGATGCGCGCGCGGGCCCGGATCAGCTTGTCGATGTCGGCCTGACCGACGCCGTTGTGCGCGAGCACCGTGCGGAGATGGTCGTTGGTGAAGTCACTCATTGATTGGACCGTTGCTTTGCTTGGATCCGTTCTACCTAGCCTTCCGGTTCGAGTGAATCCTTTCGTGACTCTTGCTCCCCATTCGTGACGGAGGCGATGGCCAGCGTTAGGCCTGCGAGGGTCAGCTTGCGCAAGCGATAGGCGCGGGCTCTGCACGCCTCCGAGCAGTAGAGCCGCGGCCTTCCGTTGCTCCGCTGCTCGATCGGCCCACCGCAGTTGCCGCACGTAGCTTGCCGAGGCCTGGCCTCTGGCCTCATCGGATGCCCGCAGCATGCGCATCGCGGCCAAGGCGAAGTTCTGGCGCGCTTCGCCATGATCAGTGGCCGACACCGCCGGCTCTGCCGCGTTCCCAGTTCAGCAGGAAGACGCGCGCGCCATCTTGGCCGACGAGTTCAAGCAGGATCCGCTCATTGCCGGCGAGGTCGCCCACTAACGACAGCGAGACTTGGACACCGCGCTCGAGCGCTGCAAGGAGCTGCGCGTGCTTCTCGGGCGCGACCTGCGCCAAGTGCTCGGTCAACGCGGCGGACATGAGCCCAGCCGCCTGTGCGAAGGTCTTGGCGATCTCATCCATGGCGCGACTTCCAGGCGATGCGGAGACGGCGCCACAGCGGCAGCATGGCGCGCATGACGGAGGGCTGCAGGGCCGAGATGGCGCGATCGGCTTCCCGCCTCGTGCTGCCGGCGCGCAGCAACGCAGCCTCGAATTCCCTGCGCGTGACACGGGTGCGTAGTGGTGCCGGTTGGCGAGGTCGGGCCTGTTGGTTCATGGTTTCTCCTATTCGTCGATCGTTCGACGAGGGCTCGTGGAGTGCGTTCGCATTGCGTTCGCATGCGGATTCGATGCGTTCGCACGCGTGAGCACGCGTACGTCACGCGTGACAGGTTGTGACGTCTTTCTGTGGCAGGCGTCGAAACG
Source organism: Pseudomonadota bacterium (assembly GCA_023395465.1). GTDB lineage: Bacteria > Pseudomonadota > Gammaproteobacteria > Xanthomonadales > Xanthomonadaceae > Luteimonas. Next base: position 15,062 of record JAEWZE010000270.1, on the reverse strand, counting down.
GTTAGCGAAGGGTTTGCGGAACTGTTCGACAACGCTCGCGCAAGCGACTCTCGACGCCAGTTGCCGCGCCAACCCGGCAGCAGGTGCCCCCGGCAGGAGATGCCGGGTTGCCTCGCTTGCCCGCAAACCCGCTGGGTTCCTGCTGGGTTTCTCGCTCGCCGATTTGGCCGCCGTGGTGCAAGAGCCTGTGGAGCGGTGGATCAAGAGCAACAGCCTGGATGCGCTACCGCCTGGTAGATATCTAGAAGGGTGTGCTGTTATGGGAGTAATTGGGTCGCCCGAAACGGGCTGACTGCTACTCATACGGACTAGATTGGTCCCTATGTGTAGCAATTCAGCGATCAATTGCTCCTCATACGGACTACATTGCTCCTCATACGGACTAGCGATTCTGTTTTCAGGCAGCAGCGCGAAGGGCAGGTTGGGGAGGCTGGCGGGCCTTCCCTTCCTGTTTCCAGAGGTGAGGGGCGACGACGGTTGGCGGCTCCAAGTGCTTCTCGCTCTCGTCGATCGGGTAGTAGCTGAGCGCATAGAGGCTGCACTTGTGCTTGCCTCCCTTGCGTGTCTCGATGATCCAGCCGGCCTCCAGCAGTTCCTGCTTAGCGCGGGCCACAGTGCCTTGGGACTTCCAGCCTCGGTCCCTGAGCATTGACCAGGGGATGCTGAGGTCGCCGTTCTTGCCGGGCCGATACTGTCGAGCCAGCTCGAGCAGCAGCTTGATTGCGTTGCCTCCCAGAGCCCCGAACTCCGCGGAGTCAGCGATCCGGTGTTCGATGGACAGGAACGGCGGTCCCTTGCCGCGTCCCTTGAACTGGACGCGCTTGCGCTCGTGGATGACCTTGCCGCCTTCATTGGCCATGCCCCCGCTCCCGGTCCTGCTCGATCGTCAGCGCTTCCTTGAGCCGCAGGACGGCCATCCTGGCGCCGCCGAGGTTCGCGGCTACTGCCTCGCAGCGTTCGATGGTTGGATGCCTCCACAGCTCGACCAGCTGGCAGTTGAGGCCGTCGCCGATCTCGGGCAGTGCGCCGGCCACGCTGCTGACTGCAGGCCCGCTCATACGGCGATCTCCCCGCCGCTGAGCGCGGTGTCGATCCGTGAGAGCCCTTCGTCGAAAGAGTTGATCTGCGCGGCGCTTTGCTTGGCGTACTCGGCGCGCAGGGCCAGCAGCTTCTCGCGCTGCGCCAAGAGCATCTGGCGGCCCTCTGGCGAGGTGGCGATCGCACTGAGGCGCTCGGGGCTCAGACGCTCGTCGTCTAGCGTGGCGGCTGGAGGGAGGCCGCTCATGCGGCACCAGCCTGCGCATCGCGCTCTTCGATGGCCTTGGCCAAGAAGGCGTCGATCTCGGATTCAAGCCAGCCGGAACTATTGGGCCCGAGCTTGATCGGCTTCGGGAAGGTGCCCTCACCGGCGCGGCGGTAGATGGTCGCGCGGCGCAGGCCGGTACGTCGTTCGACGTCCTGTAGGCGAAGGACGATCTCACCCTTGCGGGGTGTGGTGCTGCTGATTTCCATTGCTTGCTCCTTGGACCGCATTGGTCGGCAGGAGCGAGATTGGGACTATGCGAGGCGGAAGTAACGGGAAACTGAGGGCAGTTTTCTGCCCTCAGATGTAATCGCTAGCTTTAGCCTTGGTTATCCAGTAGCGCGCGTTCTCCCGCGGATCGAGGCCAGCAGCCTCCGCGAGGGCATAGAAACACTCGGCCGCTATCCCATCATCTAGGCCGGCCACATCGACCCCTGCAACGTTGAACGCCTTCACCATATCGGCGGCCAGTAGAAGCTCCGGCCGCTCCTTCCATCGGAATGGCAGTTGACTCGCCTTTGCAGTGGACATGGCCCGAAGGAAGTTCTTGAGTGAGATAAGTGGCTCCAGCGCGCGGAGCTCGTCGACACTGCGGTCATACCCATGCTCGGCGCCTGGATCGCCGCCCGCCATACAGTAAGCGACGTAAAGCCGGGCCTCTTCATCCAGCTCGTCGAGGTCAGAAACAAGCCGAGCTGCGTTTGTTCTGACCTTGTCGATCTGGCGCTTCCTCTGCTTCTCTAGGACAGTGTCCTCAGCCACGCGCTGGATGAATTGCGGTATCGAGCGCAGGTTGATCATCAGGACCGCGCGCGTCGTCTCGTCAAGGCCACTACAGAATCTAGCGACGCAAGCATCGATGCCAGCCGCCTTGTCGGCGACCGGCTTGTTGGTGGATTTCTTCGTCACCAGCTCAGTCCTCGAGAGGGCGGTACTGCTCTTCTTCGCGCTGCAACCGCGCGGCCTCCTCATCAGTCAGGCCATACCAGACGCGGAACTGCTGGACGCTCTCGCGAGTGAACCGCGGAAGCGTGCGAATGGAGCGCCGGGCATCCAGGTAGCGGACGTATGTCTCGAAGGGATCGCTCGCAGCCTGCTCGGCGCGTCGGCTCGGGAACGGAATGATCTGCGCGCTCATGACTGCACCGGCTGAGCAAACTCAAGCCACATGAGCGCCTGCGCGAAGTCAGCATGCTCCAGTGCGCCCGTCGGATGCATCGGGCGGAACTCCTTGGGGATCGGCGGATTGGATCCGGCCACCGCGAGCGCGTTGTCGATCCTCTCGATCTCCGCGAGGCTGCTCAGCCCCACCAGCAGCATCCGGCGAATGTCGGCGACGTGCGCCGCCGGGAGCGTGACCATCTCTCCGAAGCTGGCGCGCGTGCTGGACTGCGTGGGATCAGCTGGAGGCAACGCGGCCGCGAGCTCGATCGCGAGCGCCTTAAGTTCGTGGGGGGCGAGGGGCTGCCGTACACTTTCGTTTGCCATGATCGTTCTCCTGGAACGGTTGTGGAAGGCGGGCCGGGTGTTCGCGCACCCGGTTCCGCCGCTACCGGCCGGTGCCGGATCTCTTGAACTCCAGGACCTTGCCAGTGTCGGCGCGGCGCCTGTCGAGGTAGTCCGCCCAGGCCTGCATCATCTTGCGGCGCTCGGCCAGGTGGCTGGTGCGGTTGTAGGCGCGGCCGTTGGGATCCTTCACGGCGTGCGCCAGCTGGTGTTCGATGTAGTCGGGCCGGAAGTGCAGCGCCTCGTCCAGGAGCGTGCGCGCCATCGCGCGGAAGCCGTGGACGGTCATCGACCCCTGCTCGTACCCCATGCGTCGCAGGGCGGCTGTGAGCGCGTTCTCGCTCATCGGGCGCTTGGGACTGCGGCCACCGGGAAAGACGTACTGGAAGCGGCCAGTGAGCGGCTGCAGCTCTTCCAGGATGGCGACGGCCTGCCGGGACAGCGGCACAAGGTGCGGCTGGCGCATCTTCATCTTGGCGGCGGGGATGTTCCACTCCGCGGCCTCGAGGTCGATTTCTGACCATTCCGCCTGTCGCAGCTCGCCCGGCCGGACGAAGACCAGCGGCGCCAGCTGGAGGGCGCAGCGAGTGACGTGGCCGCCCTTGTAGCCGTCGATCGCGCGGAGGAGGGCGCCGATACCATCCGGGTCCACGATGGCCGCGTGGTGGCGCTCCGGGGCCGGGGCGAGGGCTCCCTTGAGGTCGGAGACGGGGTTCCTGTCGGCCCGGCCGGTGGCGATGGCGTAGCGCATGACCTGGCCGCAGTTCTGCAGCACGCGGTGGGCGCTCTCGATGGCCCCACGCTCCTCGATCCGCCGACCGACACGCAGGAACTCCGGCGCCGTGATCTCGGCCACCGGGCGTCCGCCGACGTAGGGGAAGACGTCCGCCTCCAGCCAGGCGGTGACCTTGCCGAGATAGCTGGGCACCCAGTCGCGCTTCGCCAGCCACTCGCGGGCGACGACTTCGAAGCTGTTGGCCGCCCGCTCGGCGCCGGCTGCCTTCTCCGCCTGCCGGTGCTGGCCAGGGTCGACGCCATTCGCCAGCAGCTTGCGTGCGCGGTCGCGGCGCTCGCGTGCCTCGGCCAGGCTCACCTCGGGATAGGTGCCGTGGGCCAGCAGCTTCTCCTTGCCGGCGAAGCGGTACTTCTGGCGCCAAAGCTTGCCGCCGCGAGGGGTGACCTCCAAGTACAGGCCACCCCCATCCGCCAGCCTGTAGGGTTTCCCTCCTGTGTCCCCGCGCTTGGGGTGGATGCCGCCCTTGGCTTTTCTGACTCCTGGATCGCTGAGCTTCATTGGGGGTATCCGACGCCGGGCACAGCCCTGATACCCCCGTTGATACCCCCACGATTTCGAGATTGCAATAGCCGGGGTGAGACCCGAACAGACACAAAAAAGGCCGGAATCCTTGATTTATAAGGGATTCCGACCTCTTTTGAGCCGTCGTTAGACGGGTTATTGGTGGAGGTGGCGGGAATTGAACCCGCGTCCGAAGGCACTCCATCCCCAGTACTACATGCTTAGCCCACCGTTGGATCTCGTCCCGGAACAGCACGGTGTGCGAAGCGCATCCCGGGACCAGCCTGTGAGTTCAACCGGGGCAGACAGGCGGCCACCTCGGCTGGATTCCCGTAATAATGACCCTACATCCACGAGTACGGGCACAAGTGGGTTCGGGGCTTACGCCTTAAGCGGCGAGAGCGTAGTTGTCGTCGTTGGCAACTAGAGTTTGCCGCTGGATTAACGAGGAAAGCTGCCCCCTCGGCATGCACCAAGTGATTTCGCGACCCCCGTCGAAGCCAGTGCACCCCCGGGAGCGTCGATCACGCTTGACCGGACCAGTATAGGGGCGGTCCGATCCCGTGCAAGGCGCCCGCGCCGCAGTCGAGCCGGGCGTTCAGGCTTGCCGGTATGCTGTGCGGATGTCGCAGGCCATGCCGGATTCCACCGGATCGACCGGGCGCAGCCGTCCGCGGGTGCGCCGCGGCTACGTGCTGGCGGTGCTCACCCTGATCGGCTCGCTGCTGATCGTCTGGCATTACGCGGGACTGGCCGGCGCGCGCGAGGACGCCGCGCTGCGGACCCGGTTCGTCGCAGACAGCAATGAGATCGCTGCGCAGCTGCGCCAGCGCCTGCTCCACTACGAACTGGCGCTGCGCGGTGGCGTGTCGCTGTACTGGTCGGTGGCGCGGCCCACCCAGCGGCAGTGGCGCGACTACGTCGGCGGCCTCGACATCGAGCACCAGTTCAAGGGGATGATGGGCCTGGGCTACGTGCCCTACCTGCGCCGCGCCGACCTGGAAGCGCTGCAGCTGGCGATGCGCGACGAGGGCCACGGGCTGTTCCAGATCCGGCCGCAGGGTGCGCGCGAGATCTACGGCCCGATCCTGCTGCTCGAACCGCAGACGCTGCCCAACCGGGATGCGATCGGGTTCGACATGTTCTCCGAGGCCCATCGCCACAGGGCGATGGCGGCGGCGCGCGACAGCGGCGAGGTGCAGCTCAGCGCACCCGTGTCGCTGCTGCAGGACGGCGACGACCACCGCGACGGGCTGCTGATGTTCGCGCCGGTATACGCCAACGGCATCCAGCCGGCCAACGTCTCCGCGCGGCGCACGGCGATCTCGGGCTGGGTATACGCGCCGTTCAATGCCCGTTCGTTCGTGGACAGCGCGCTGGAACCGTATCGCAGCGGGCAGGCCATCCGCATCGTCGACCTGGGCGGGGATGTCGACGGCGGGCGTCCGCTCCACCAGGACGCGGCCTTCGTCGAGCGGGCCGATGCCGACGGGCTGGAACACAGCGCCACGTTCGCACTGTACGGCCGGCAGTGGCGCATCGATTTCCAGCCGCGTGCCGCCGCCGATGCCAGGCGCCAGCTCTCCGACCGCGAGGCGGTACTGGCTGGAGGCACGGTGCTGTCGCTGCTGCTGTTCGCGGTGGTGCTGGCGCTGGCCCACACCCAGTCGCGCGCCGAACGCCTGGCCGAGACGATGAGCGAATCCTACCGGCGCAGCGAGCAGCGCCTGCGCAACGCCATGCTGTATTCGGGCACCGGCATCGCGCTGCTCGACGGCGAAGGCCGCATCGTCGAGGCCAATCCCGCGCTGGCGAGGATCCTGGGCGCGGCGCCCGGCACGCTGCCCGGGACGCGGTTCTCGGCGCAGTTCCTCGACCCCGAGGTCGAAGCCGGGCTGGCCGCCAGCACCGCGTCGCAGGCGACCCTGCAGCTGCGGCGCAGCGACGGCGACATCCGCCTGGTCCAGGTGGTGCTGTCGCCGGTGCCGGGCGACATCGGCAGCGACGTGGCCATGCTGGCGCAGGTGGACGACGCTACCGACCGGCTGCGCGCCGAGCGCGCGGTGCGCCTGCTCAACCGCACGCTCGAGGCCCGCGTGGAACAGCGCACGCACGAACTGACCCTGGCCAACCGCGAGCTGGAATCGTTTGCCTACAGCGTCTCGCACGACCTGCGCGCGCCGTTGCGCACCGTCGAGGGTTTCAGCCGCCTGCTCGGCGAGCGCTTCTCCGGCATGGGACCCGAGGCGCTGGACTACCTGTCGCGGGTGCGCAACGCGGCCAACCGCATGGACGCGCTGATCGACGCGCTGCTGAAGATGTCGCGGATCACCCGCGATCCGCTGCGCCATGCCGCGGTCGACATGAGCGGCCTGGCCGCGGAGGTGGTGGCCGAACTGCGCCAGGATGAACCCGGGCGCGAGGTGGAGGTGGAGATCGAGCCGGGCCTGGTGGCCGGCGGCGATCCAGCGCTGTTGCGCAACCTGCTGCAGAACCTGCTGGGCAATGCCTGGAAGTTCACTGCCGGCCGTTCGCCGGCGCGCATCCGCTTCTGCCGGGATACCGAAGCCGGCGCCGCGGCCGATGGCAAGGCCGCTTTCCTGGTGCGCGACAACGGCGCAGGCTTCGAACCGGCCTACGCCTCGAAGCTGTTCCGGCCATTCCAGCGACTGCACGGCGCGGACGAGTACGAAGGACACGGCATCGGGCTGGCCACGGTCAAGCGCATCGTCGAACGGCATGGCGGCAGCATCCGCGCGGAGGGCTGCGTGGGGGAGGGCGCCACCTTCCGCTTCACCCTGCCGGCCGAGGCCGTCGTGCCCGCGGAAACCGTGGAGGAGTGAGCGGGCGCCGCGCCGGAGGCATGGTGCCGACAGGGCGCGGTGGGCGCTGCCTGGATGCAGGTGGTGCATCGGCTTGAAGGCGCGACACGGCCGGCACCTGGATTCGCCACGGCCCCCATGCGGGGGCATGCCGCACGCAGCGCGCGAGCCGGGGTCAGGCGTCCTTGTTGTGGGCGCGCATCACCCGCTGGCGATCGCGGTCCCAGTCGCGGTCCTTGGAGGCCTGGCGCTTGTCGTGGCTCTGCTTGCCCTTGGCCAGCGCGATCTCGAGCTTGACCTTGTTGCCCTTCCAGTACATCGCGGTGGGCACGAGGGTGTAGCCGTCGCGCTGCACGCGGCCGATCAGGTTGTCGATCTCGCGCCGGTGCAGCAGCAGCTTGCGGCTGCGCTTGGCGTCGGCGACGACATGGGTCGAGGCCTGGATCAGCGGCGTGATCTGCGCGCCGTACAGGAACAGCTCGCCATCGCGCACCATCGCGTAGCTTTCGCCGATGTTCGCGCGGCCGGCGCGAATCGCCTTGAGCTCCCAGCCCTGCAGCGCCATTCCCGCCTCGAAGCGCTGGTCGAGCTGGTAATCGTGGCGCGCGCGCCGGTTCAGCGCGATGGTCCGGTCGCCGTTTGCCTTATCCTTGCCGCTCTTCTTGCCCATTCCGCCATTGTCCCCGAAGCAGGTCACCCGCGCGAGCCATGCCCACGATCCAACGCAGCGCCCTGGTGGAACATTCAGTCAATCGCATGTTCGAGCTGGTCAACGACATCGCCGCCTACCCGCGCCGCTTCGGTTGGTGCGAGGACGCGCGGATCATCGAGGCCGGCGAGTCGCGGGTGCTGGCGCGGCTGGAACTGGGCATCGGCGGCTTCCGGACCTGGTTCACCACCGAGAACACCCTGTCGCCTCCGCACCACATCGAGATGGAGCTGCGCGACGGCCCGTTCCGGCGCCTGCATGGGCGCTGGCAGTTCCATGCGCTGGACGAGAACGCCAGCAAGGTCTCGCTGTCGCTCGACTTCGAGCCGCAGAGCAGCCTGATGCTGCCGGTGCTCTCGCTGGGCCTGCGCGGACTGGCCGACCGCATGGTGGACGACTTCGTGCGCGTGGCCGACGCGGAAGCCTGAGCGTGCGGGTGCAGCTGATCCGCGCCTGGACCGGACGTTTCCAGGCCGAAGACCTGGATCTGCCGCCGGGCGCGACCGTGGCCGACGCGCTCGCGCGCACCGGTCTTCCGCGCGACGGACTGGCCGGATATGCGGTCCATGGCGAGCGGGTCGGCACGGAGACGCCGCTGCGCGAAGGAGACCGGCTGGAACTGCTGGGTCCGCTGCTGGCCGACCCCAAGGACAACCGGCGGCGTCGCGCGCAGGGCCAGGCGGCGCGACGCGATCGGCGCTGAGGCGAACGGCGCTGGGCAGAGGCGCGGATGCGTGCGCCTCCAGACGAGGCGGGGTGTTGCGTGCGTCCGGATCCGGGCCGGCGCCGGCCGGCAGCGCGGGACCCGGGCAGGGCCGACGCCTCAGCGGCGGCGCTGGTTGCCCTTTTCCTTGGGCAGGTTGCCGAAGCGGCGCATGCGCTCGGACAGTTCCTTGTCCTGTTCGGCGAAATACTCGCCGTCCCAGCGCGCCAGTGCATCGTTCTCGAACCACAGCGTGAGGTTCTTCACCTCGGTCTGGCCGCGACGGTTGGTGCGTTCGGTGGCGGTGTAGTCCCAGCGCTGGTGGTGGAACGGATCGGCGATCGACGGCGTGCCCAGCAGGGTCACGACCTGCTGCTTGTCCATGCCGACCTGCAGCTGTTCGACGGCGGACTTCTCGATCAGGTTGCCCTGGTAGATCGGCTGCTTGTAGAGGATGCCGCAGCCGGCCGTGCCGAGGGCGACCAGGACGACGAACAGGAGGCGTGACATGGGCATGGAGGTGGGGCCTGCGGAGCCGGTCTGTGAAGCCCGCGATGATACACTCCCCGGCGCACCGAGGCCGGCGTCCACACGGCTGGCGCTAAATCGGCTGTGAACGGAGGCTCCATGGAATCGACCGAACTGCGCAAGGCCGGGCTGAAGGTCACGCACCCGCGCATGCGCATCCTGCAACTGCTCGAGCAGAAGAACCCGCGCCAGCACATGACCGCGGAGGACATCTATCGCCAACTGCTGGAGCAGGGCGACGAGATCGGGCTGGCGACCGTGTACAGGGTGCTGACGCAGTTCGAGGCCGCGGGCCTGGTGACCAAGCACAACTTCGAGGGCGGGCACGCCCTGTACGAGCTCGACCGGGGCGACCACCACTACCACATGGTCGACATGAGCAGCGGCCAGATCACCGAATTCGAGAGCCCGGAGATCGTGAGCCTGCTCAACAAGATCGCCAGCGAGAACGACTGCATCCTCGACGAGCACTCGCTGGTGCTCTACGTGCGCCGCAAGCGCTGACCGCGACCGCGGCGCCGACCCGCCGCGCGCCTGCCTAGCCCGGTTCCGGCGCGAGGCCGGGCTGCACAGCACATGGCAGTTCGAGCACGAATTCCAGGGTGTCGGGACCGCTGGCGTGGCCGCGCAGGCTGCCGCCGTGCGCGGTCGCGATCGCCCCGGCGATCACCAGCCCGAAGCCGAGCGTGTCGTCCGGCGGGTCCGGGTGCGGCGCCGCCAGCAGCAGCTCGGCCAGGGCATCGGAGGCGCCCGTGCAGGGCAAGGCGCAGCGCATGCGCAGATGCCCGTCCGACGCTTCCAGCCGGGCCTGCACCGCGGCCGCCTGGCCTCGCGCGAGCTGCATGCCGAGCAGGATGCGGAACAGTTGCGCGAGCCTCAGTACGTCGCCCTCGACCTGGAGCCCGCGGACGTCCGCATCCAGCGTGACCCGCGGCGGACAGGCCCGCAGGCTGGCGGTCAGGTCGGCAACCAGCGAGGCGATGTCGACCGCCTCGCAGCGCGCGACCAGGCGTCCGGCTTCGCCCAGGCCGAAGTCGCTGAACTCGCCGATCATGTCGCTCAGGCGCTTGATCTGGCGCTCCAGCACGGCGAGCAGCTCGTCGCGCTGGGCGTCGTCGATCGCGGGTTCGCGCAGCAGGTAGACCGCCGTCTGCATCGGTGACAGCGGGCCGCGCAGGTCGTGCGCGACGCGATCGATCCAGGCGTTCGCCAGCGGTTCGCTCACCGCTCCCCCGCGCCCCGTTTGCCGGCGTCCGCGCACAGGCGCCGGATCGCGTCGAGCTGCGGCGGCTTGACCAGGTGTTCGTCGAAACCGGCGTCGCGGGTGCGGTTGCGGTCCTCGACGTGGCCCCAGCCGGTGACGGCGACGATGGCCAGCGCCCCGGGGCCGTGCCGCGAGCGCAATGCACGGGCGATGTCGTAGCCGCTGCGCCCGGGCATGCCCACGTCGAGGAACACCAGGTCCGGCGCGAAGCGCTCGACTTCGGCCTCGACCTGTTCGGGGTCGTAGAGCTGCACCACCTCGTGCCCGAGCATGCGCACCATCAGCGCCAGGGTGTCGGCGGCGTCGCGGTTGTCGTCGACCACCAGCACGCGGCTCGCGCCGTTGCCCGCGTCGCCGATCGCGTGCTGCGCAGGCGCTGCGGCGGCATCGGCCACGACGGCGCGGCGCCGCGGCAGGCGCACGCGGAACGTGCAGCCATGGCCCAGGCCCGCGCTTTCCACCTCGACCCGGCCGTCGTGCATTTCGGTGATCTTCTGCACCAGGGTCAGGCCGATGCCCAGTCCGCCATGCGAACGCTCGATCGTGGTGTCGACCTGGCGGAACATCTCGAAGATCTCTTGCAGGGAATCGCCAGCCAGGCCGATGCCGTTGTCGTGCACGCTCACCACCACCTCGTCGCGGGCCTCGTCCAGCATCGCCTCCAGTTCGATCCGGCTGCCCGGGTCGGAGTACTTGGCCGCGTTGTTGAGCAGGTTGGCGAACACCTGCGCCAGCCGGGCCTGGTCGGCGTAGAGCACCAGGTCGCTGGCGGGCAGGCGCAGGCTGAAATCGTGCCCGCCGCCGTCCAGCCACGGACGGGCGATCTCCACGGCCGCGTCCAGCACGCCGGCGAGCGCAGCCTCGGAGGGCCGCAGGGTCAGCTTGCCCTGGCTGATACGGGCGATGTCCAGAAGGTCGTCGATCATCCGCACCAGCAGGGCCAGCTGGCGCTCCATGGTGTCCTGCAGCGGGTCGTCGTCGGCCGTCTGCAGGCGACGGATGCTGAGCGCGTTCTGCAGCGGCGCCAGCGGATTGCGCAACTCGTGCGCCAGGGTGGCGAGGAAGACGTTCTTGCGCTGGTCGACGCCGCGCAGCCGCTCCTCGGCGCGCGCGCGTTCGGCGACTTCCTTCTGCAGTTCCGCGTTGCGGCTGGCCAGGGCCTCGTTGGCCAGGCGCAGCGATTCGTTCAGCGCCTCGAGCTCGCGCGCCTTCTCGCGCTGCAGCTCCTGGTTGCGCGCGGCGAGGCTGGCATTGAGCAGCTGCAGCTCGCGGCGCTTGCGGTACAGCTCCACCAGCACCTCGACCTTGCTGCGCAGGATCTCGGGAATCACCGGGACCATCACATAGTCCACCGCGCCGAGCTTGTAGCCCTGCAACCGGTCCATGTCCGACAGGTTGACCGCGGTGACGAAGATGATCGGGGTGTTCTCGTGGCGCGGATGGCCGTGGATCAGGCTGGCGGTTTCGAAGCCATCCATGCCGGGCATGTTCACGTCGAGCAGGATCAGCGCGTAGTCGTGCTGCATCAGGCACCGAAGCGCTTCGGGGCCGGACCGGGCCTGCACCAGGCACTCGCCCAGTGGGTCGAGGATCGCCTGGTAGGTCAGCAATCGCGCGGGCTGGTCGTCGACCAGCAGGATCCGCACGGGCGCGGCGACCTGCGCCGAAGCGCTGTCGTCGGACGCCATCCTGGGCACCGCTTCGTTCAGCGATGCAGCCATTGCCGCAGCACCCCCAGCAGTTCGTCGGTCATCACCGGCTTGGCCAGGTAGTCCGAGGCGCCGGCCTCCAGGCATTTCTCGCGATCGCCCTTCATCGCCTTGGCGGTGACCGCGATGATGGGCAGCGCCTGCGATCCGGGCAGCCGGCGGATGGCGCGCATGGTTTCGTAGCCATCCATTCCCGGCATCATGATGTCCATCAGCACGGCGGCGATCGTCTCGTCGCCGGCGACCTTGTCGATCGCCTCCTGGCCGCTGGCGGCCGAGATCACGTGCATGCCGCGCCGCTCCAGTACGCTGGACATCGCGAAGACGTTGCGGATGTCGTCGTCCACCACCAGCACCCGCTTGCCCGCGAGCGACTCGTCGGAGGCGTGCAGGCGCTCGACCATGCGCCGCTTGGCCGGCGGCAGGTGGGCGATCACGCGGTGCAGGAACAGCGCGGTCTCGTCGAGCAGGCGCTCCGGGGACTCGACGTCCTTCACCACCACGCTCTTGGCGGTGTGCCGCAGCCGCGCCGATTCCTCGGCGCTGAGTTCCTTGCCGGTGAACACCACGATCGGCAGGGCGCGCAGGGCGGGTTGCTCCTGGATGCGGTCGAGGAGGTCGAATCCGCTCATGTCCGGCAACCGCAGGTCGATCACCGCGCAGTCGTAGCTCCCGGTCGCGAGTGCGTCCAGCGCGGCCGCGCCCGTGTCGACGGTGTCGATGGCGACGTCGTCGTGGGCGATGAGCAGCTCGATGCCCATCCGCTCGCGCGCATCGTCCTCGACCACCAGCAGGCGCTTGATCCGCGGCAGTGCGTAGTCGCGCATCCGCTGCAGCGACGCGCCGATCTCGGCGCTGGTCGAGGGCTTGGCGAGGAAGGCGAACGCGCCGCGCTCCAGGCTCTGGTGGCGGCCTTCCTCGACCGTGAGGATCTGCACCGGGATATGGCGCGTGGCCGCGTCCTGCTTGAGCCGGGCCAGCAGCGTCCAGCCCAGCATGTCGGGCAGGAAGATGTCCAGGCAGATGGCGGTGGGGGCGCAGGTGTGCACCAGCTGCAGGGCCTCGGCGCCGCTGGTCGCCACCAGCACCCGGAAGCCCTGCGCGCGTGCGAGGTCGCGCAGCACGCCGGCGAAGCGGACGTCGTCCTCCACCAGCAGCAGTACCGGTGCATCGTCGGGCACCAGGTCGCGGTCGTCCTCCACCGAGGCCGGCTCGACACGGGCCTGCTCCGGGGCGGCGCCGGCGGCGGCGTGCGGTGAGGGCAACCGCCGCGCGGCGGTGCGGTCGCCGCCCGCATAGTGCAGCGGCAGGTACAGGGTGAACGTGCTGCCGACGCCGGGCTCGCTGCGCAGCTGCAGCTCGCCGCCGAGCAGTCCCGCGATCTCACGGCTGATCGCGAGCCCGAGGCCGGTGCCGCCGTACTGGCGCGAGGTGCCCGCGTCGGCCTGCTGGAACGCCTCGAAGACGATCCGCTGCTTGTCCGCGGAGATCCCGATGCCGCTGTCGCTGACCTCCAGCGCGACCACCGCGCCGGCCTCGCGCAGGCTGGCGTTCTCCGGCGACCATCCGGAGCTGGCGTTGAACGCGCGCATGCGCACGCTGCCCTTCGGGGTGAACTTGAACGCGTTGGAGAGCAGGTTCTTGAGGATCTGCTGCAGCCGCTTGGGGTCGGTGCTGAGTGCCGGCTCCAGCCCGGGGTCGAGCTCGATGGTGAACTCCAGGTCGCGGCGCTCGGCCTCGTGGCGGAAGGCGCGCATCAGGTTGTCGCGCAGGTGGCCGAAGCGGACCGGCTCGATCTCGACGGTGACCGTGCCCGATTCGATCTTGGACAGGTCGAGGATGTCGCTGATCAGGTTGAGCAGGTCGGTGCCGGCGGCGTGGATGGTCTTGGCGAATTCGACCTGGCGACCGCTGAGGTTGGCGTCCGGGTTCTCCGCCAGCTGCTGGCCGAGGATCAGGATCGAGTTGAGCGGCGTGCGCAGCTCGTGCGACATGTTGGCCAGGAACTCGGACTTGTAGCGCGAGGTGAGCGCGAGTTCTGCGGCCTTTTCCTCCAGTTCGTGGCGCGCGTGTTCGATCTGCTGGTTCTTCTGTTCCACCTCGGCCTTCTGCTCGGCCAGCAGCTGCGCCTTGAGCGCGATCTCCTCGTTGGTCTGCTGCAGTTCGTCCTGCTGCGCCTGCAGTTCGACCGCCAGCTGCTGCGACTGCGCCAGCAGGCGCTCGGTGCGCATGGTCGATTCGATGGTGTTGAGCACGATGCCGATGCTGCCCGACAGCTGCTCGAGGAAGATCCGCTGCGACGGGGTGAATCCCGACAGCGAAGCCAGTTCCAGCACCGCCTTGACCTGCATCTCGAACAGCACCGGCAGCACGATCACCGCGCGCGGCACCGCGCTCAGCAGGCCTGACTGGATCTGCACCGATCCGGGGGGCACGTCGTCGACCAGGATCAGGCGGCCTTCGGCCGCGCATTGCCCGACCAGGCCCTCGCCGAAGGCGAGGGTGCCGGACTGCGGCGTGCCGGACGCATCGGCATAGCGCGCCAGCTGCCGCAGCCGCGCGCGCGGGCTGGCGTCGTCGGCCTCGACCACGTAGATCAGGCCCTGCTGCGCGCCGACCAGCGGCGCGAGTTCGGACAGCAGCATCTGCCCCAGCGTCTGCAGGTCGCGCTGGCCCTGCATCATGCCGCTGAACTTGGCCAGGTTGGTCTTCAGCCAGTCCTGTTCGCTGTTGCTCTCGGTGGTCGCGCGCAGGGTGCCGATCATCAGGTTCATGTTGTCCTTGAGATCGGCGAGTTCGCCGCGGACATCGACCGTGATCGAGCGGGTGAGGTCGCCCTGGGTCACCGCGGTGGCGACCTCGGCGATGGCGCGCACCTGGGTGGTGAGGTTGGCGGCGAGCTGGTTGACGTTGGCGGTGAGGTCCTTCCAGATGCCGGCGGTGCCGGGCACCTTGGCCTGGCCGCCCAGCCGGCCCTCGACGCCGACCTCGCGCGCGACCGTCGTCACCTGGTCGGCGAAGATGGCCAGCGTGTCGGTCATGCCGTTGATGGTGTCGGCCAGTTCGGCGATTTCGCCCTTGGCCTCCACCGTCAGCTTCTGCTGCAGGTCGCCGGTCGCCACCGCGGTCACCACCTTGGCGATGCCGCGCACCTGGGCGGTGAGGTTGGTGGCCATCGAGTTGACGTTGTCGGTCAGGTCCTTCCAGGTGCCGGCCACGCC
>JAEWZE010000233.1 GCA_023395465.1 Pseudomonadota bacterium | reverse complement strand
GCCGGGGCCAGGGTCGGCCCCGCGTCCGACGGCGCCTGCGCGGCGCGTTCGGCGGCCCGCCGCGCCAGCGCCTGCCGGCGCCGCTCCTGCTCCTGCTCGCGTTCGTCGATCTTCTTCTGCACCGAGGCCGGCACCGGGCGTCCCTGCTGGTGCGCACTGACCGCGTCGTAGGTTTCCAGGATCACCGGATACATCACGTAGATCGACAGCACGATGGCCAGGCCGTTGATCACCACGTTCGGCGGCACCTGCTGCAGCCCGAGCGCGTTGCGCAGCAGGCTCAGCACCACCACGATCTTGGTGAACGAGGTGACCATCACCGCGACGAACGGCGCCAGCGCCAGCGCCACGATGACGACGAGGACGAGGGCGGGGGAGTAGCTGCTCAGATCCATGGACGCTCCTGCGTTGCGCGGGCGGGTCGGGCCGTGCGGCGCGGGCCGCTCAGCTCCAGCCCAGCAGGCGGACGCCCAGCGTGTCGCCGACCGCGACCACCTCGCCCTGGCCCACGGCCTGGCCGTTGGCGCGGATGGTCACGTTGGCGCCTTCCAGCGCGCCGGCCAGCGGGAACACGTAGCCGGGCTGCAGCGCGGACAGGTCGCCCACGCGCAGTTCGGTGCGGCCCAGCTCGAAGCTCACCTCGAGCGGCAGGCGCCGCGCGAGCGCGTCGGGATCGGTGGCCTCGCCGGCGTCGCCGGCGCGGGGGGCATCGTTCATGGGGGAGGTGTCCTGCGCTGTGGTCTGTGAATGGCGGGGAGGGCCGCTGATGCGCCAGCCGCCCGTCGCGGGTTCGAGCGGCCAGGCGAGGCCGTGCGTGCAGGCTTCCGCCGCGGGCGGCTGGCTGCGGCGGCCGGCGACCAGCACGTCGCCGGGCTGGAGTGCACGCCAGTCGGCCCACGGCAGCGGCGCGATCCGCCACTGCAGGCGGATCGGCACGCCGAGCCCGCGCCAGCCGTCCAGCGGCGGACCCTCGCCACCCGGCGGGTCGGCGCGCTCCAGCAGCCGTTCGATCCATGCGGCCGGCGCGCGCAGCGCGCCCTGCAGCGCGGGCATGCGCGAGCTCGAGCCTTCCGGCGCGTCCTCGTCGACGATGAAGTCCAGCCACAGCTGCGGGGCCTGCTCCTGCGGCGCGTCGCCGGCCGCGGCGATCGGCGTCAGCACCACGCCGAAGGCTTCGCTCAGCTGCATCAGCTGGGTCTCGTGGGCCAGGCTCCAGGCGAGCACGCGCGAGCGCCCCTGGTAGTCGCTCCAGTGCGGGCCGTCGCCCTGCGCGGGCGCCAGCAGCGCCAGGCCGATGCGCGTGCCTTCGGCGTCGAGCTCGAAGGTCTGCGCCGCCGGCGCCGGGCGCCCGGGCACGAACTGCAGCAGGCCGCCGCCGGACAGGCTCCAGGTCTGCGGCGTGGCGAAGAAGCTGCGCAGCGCCGCGGCCTGGGCGGGCGCGAGCGCGGGCAGCACGTCGCGCAGCGGCCGCACCGGGCGTCCCGCATCGGCCGTGGGAGGGGTGGCCGGCCGGCGCTTGCGCGCGCCCTTGCCGGCGGTGGACGTCGCGTGGTCAGCCATGGCCAAGTGCCACCTTCATCAGTTCGGGCAGGGAACGCACGCCGAGCTTGGCCATCATGTTGGCACGGTGCAGTTCCACGGTCTTGATGCTGATGCCGAGGATGTCGGCAATGATCTTGTTGGGCTTGCTGGCGACCACCAGGTCGAGCACCTGGCGTTCGCGCGGACTGAGCTTCTCCAGCGCCGGATTGTGCAGCGGCGCGTGCTCGCGACGGCTGGCGAAGGCGGCGCGGATGGCGTGGGTCAGCGCTTCCTCGGTGAAGGGCTTCTCCAGGAAGTTTGCCGCGCCCTTGCGCATCGCCTCCACCGCCAGCGGCACGTCGCCGTGGGCGGTGACGAACACCAGCGGCAGGCGGATGCCGCGCCGGAGCAGTTCGTCCTGCAGCTGCAGCCCGCTCATCTGCGGCATGCGGATGTCGGACACCAGGCATTCCTCGTGCGCGCCGTGGCGTTCGCCCTCGTAGGCGGCCAGGAACTCGGCGGCGGAGGCGTACGGCCGCGGCTCGAAGCCGGCGGTTTCCAGCAGCCATGCGGTCGAATCGCGGAAGCCGTCGTTGTCGTCGACCAGATACACCCGCGCGGATGCCATTCCCTAGATCCTCCCTTCCGCCGGTGGCAGCGTGAACGCGAACACGCTGCCGCCACCCGGGCGTGCCTCGAAGAACAGACGGCCCTCATGGTATTCGATGATCGAGCGGCAGATGGCCAGGCCGATGCCCAGGCCATCGGTCTTGGTGGTGAAGAAGGGCGAGAACAGCTGCTCGCTCTCGGCCGGGCTCAGGCCGCCGCCGCGGTCGAGCACACGCACTTCCACTTCGTCGTCGAGGTTCACGCGTCCTTCGATGCGCAGTTCGCGCTGGCCCGCGGGCACCGAACGCATGGCCTCGATGGCGTTCTTCACCAGGTTGAGCAGCACCTGCTCGACCATCACCCGGTCGGCGAAGACCGCGGGCAGGTCTTCCGCCAGCGCCAGCTCGATGCACAGCTGCTGGCGCTCGGCCTCGAGCCGCAGCAGTTCCAGCACGGTGCCGGCGATCGTGCCGACCTCGTGCGCATCGCGCCTGGGTTCGCGCGCGCGCACGAACTCGCGCACCCGCGAGATCACCGCGCTGGCGTGTTCGGCCTGGGTGCGGGCGGCGACCAGCGCACGCTCCACCTGCGCCGGCCCGCCGGCCTGGCCGACCAGGCGCAGGCTGCCGTTGAGGTAGTTCACGATCGCCGCCAGCGGCTGGTTGAGCTCGTGCGCGAGGGTCGCGGCCATCTCGCCCACCGACATCAGCCGCGAGGTGAACAGCAGTTTTTCCTGCTGGTGCTTGTGGGTGTCGAGCGCCTGCAGGCGCTCGCTGATGTCGACTGCGGTCAGGACGTCGACGCCGCCCTTCTCCATGGCCAGCGGACGCCAGTGCAGCGCGTACCAGTGACCGCTGTGCGGTGCGCGCACTTCCGCGCCGTCGGCCGGCCCGGAGGCGCCGAGCGCGGCCAGCAGGGCGGCGCGGTCGCGGTGGCCGGACAGTCCCGAGAACGCATCGGAAAACCCGCGGTTGCCCGCGACCAGCGCCCCGTTGGCCTGCGAGAACGCGGCGCAGGCGAACGGCACCGCGTCGAGGATCGTGCCGAGCGTGGTCGAAGCCGCATCCGCGGCGACGCGGCGGCCCGCGGCCGACGGACTCACGCAGCTGCGCTCCGCCCGGCGCCGCGCCTGCTAGGGTATGCGGCCATCGCGGACGTGGCGCCCGCCCGTCCATCCAACGGAACGACTCCGATGATGCCCAGTCCACGCCACGTCCTGCCGTCGCTGTCGTGCCTGCTGGCCGCGCCCTGGGCCGGCAGCGCCGCGGCCGCGGCGGCCGCGCCCGCTCCCACGGAGACCCCGTACATCTGGGAACTGCTGGCGATCCTGTTGCCGCTGGCCTTCATCATCGTCTGCCTGCTTGTCCTGCTGCGGATGCTGCGGAGGCGTTTCGGCCTGTCCGGGCCGGACGCGCCCCTGTCCGTTGTCCAGGTGCTGCCGGTCGGTCCACGCGAACGCATCGTCGTGCTGCGCTCGCGCGCCGGCCGCGCGTTCGCCGTCGGTGTCGGTGCCGGCGCGGTCACGCTGATCTCCAACCTGGACAGTGAAGATCTCGGACCTGCCGCCGACGGCTCCCCGCCGCAGCAGCCCGTGCCGATGTCGCTATTACAACGTTACCGGGTTAAACGCCCGTGATGCGGCGCGTGTTCCCGGTCACATTCCAGCGCATGCAGTCATCTGCAACAATCCGTTGACTGGCGTATAACATGGCGACGATATATGTAGCACCCGACGACGCGGCACGCAGTGCGTGTCGTGGCGCGCCCACCGCGATCGCGCTTCCCATCGCATCCCCCGATGCGAAGGAAGCGTCCGCGGCGTCCACGCCCGGCGACGTCGACAACGCCCCTTCCCCCGAGGGCCATGGATGACCACAAGCGTACGCAGCTGGCTGAACTCCCTGTTCGCCGCTCCCGATGGCGCCGCGCCCCGCAAGGGTCTCGGCTATAGCGACGTGATCCTCGCCTTCGGCGCGGTGCTGATCATCAGCGTGATGATCCTGCCGCTGCCGCTGGTGGCGATCGACGCGCTGGTGGCGGTCAACATCTCGATCGGCTTCGGCCTGCTGCTGCTGGGCATCTACATCCCCAACCCGGTCGCCTTCTCCAGCTTCCCCAGCGTGCTGCTGCTGACCACGCTGTTCCGGCTGGCGATCTCGATCGCGATCACCAAGTCGATCCTGCTGCACGCCGACGGCGGCCACATCGTCGAGACCTTCGGCACCCTGGTGGCGGGCAACAACCTCGTCGTTGGCCTGGTGGTGTTCCTGATCATCACCGTGGTGCAGTTCATCGTCATCGCCAAGGGTTCCGAGCGCGTGGCCGAGGTGGCGGCGCGCTTCACCCTCGACGCGATGCCGGGCAAGCAGCTCTCGATCGACTCGGACCTGCGCGCGGGCCTGATCGACAAGGACGAGGCGCGACGCAAGCGGCGCCTGCTGGAGACCGAGAGCCAGCTGCACGGCTCGCTCGACGGCGCGATGAAGTTCGTCAAGGGCGACGCGATCTGCGGCATCGTCATCATCCTGGTCAACCTGCTGGGCGGCCTGGCCATCGGCGTGCTGCAGAAGGACATGTCGCTCGCCCAGGCCACGCACACCTACAGCATCCTCACCATCGGCGATGGCCTGGTGTCGCAGATCCCGGCGATCCTGGCGACGATGGCCGCGGGCCTGGTGGTCACGCGCACCACCGGCGAGATCGACGACCGCCACCTGGGCGACGCGATCAGCCGGCAGGTTGGCGCGCAGCCGCGCGTGGCCCTGATCACCGGCCTGCTGGCGCTGCTGATGACCCTGGTGCCCGGCTTCCCGTGGCCGGTGTTCCTGGTGCTGGGCCTGGCCCTGGTGGGCTACAGCGCCTGGCGCTACCGCTACGAGTTCGAGAGCCTGCGGCGCATGTTCCGGATCAGCGACGAGGAGATCAGCGCCGCGCTCAAGCCGGTGGAGACCGACGAGTTCGCGCCTCCGCCGCCGCTGCTGCTGGAACTCTCGCCGGCGCTGGCCTCGGCCATCGGGCAGGAGCCGCCGCGCACGCGCGCGTCCGAGGCAGCAAGGCGCGTGCGCGACGAGTTCGGCGTGCCGGTGCCGGTGCCGGTGGTGCGCGTGTCGGCGGCGCTGGCCGAGACCGAATACCGGCTCAGCGCGCATGGCGCACGCGTGGCCTCCGGGCGGCTGCCGCGCACGGGCGGCTTCGTGGCGCAGGCGGCCGGCGCCGAACCGCTGCCCGGCTTCTTCCCGCCGCTGGCCGGCCGCTGGAGCGAAGCCGTGGCCGCGGAAGGCGCGCTCGCCCCGCTCGACGTGTTGACCCTGCACCTGGACATCGCGCTGCGCCGGCGCCTGGGCAGCTTCCTGGGCATCCAGGAAACCTCGAACCTGTTCGGCAAGATGCAGCGCGACTATCCCGACCTGGTCAAGGAAATGCTGCGCGTGGTCGCGCCGCAGCGCGTGGCCGACGTGCTGCGGCGGCTGGCCGAGGAAGGCGTGCCGATTCGCAACCTGCGCGATGCGTTCGAGGCGATCACCGACGTGGGCAGCCGCGAGAAGGACGTGGTGCTGCTGACCGAATACGTGCGCGTGGCGCTCAAGCGCGAGATCGCCGAGCGCTGGTCGGATGCCGACCGCAACCTGCACGTGCTGCTGATACACCCCGAGCTCGAGGACAAGCTGCGCCAGTCGGTGCGCGTGGCCGGCGGCGCCAGCCAGCTGGCGATCTCGCCGGAGCTCGCCGGCCGGCTCGGCAATGAGGTGCGCGCGCACCTGGCGCGCCAGGCGCCGGGCGTGCGTCCGGTGCTGCTGTGTTCGCTCGACGTGCGCCGCCACCTGCGCAAGCTGCTCGAGGTGGATTTCTTCGACCTGCCGGTGCTCTCCTACCAGGAGCTCGCACCGGACCTTCGCATCGTCCAGGCCGGGCAGGTCAATGCCTGAGCCGCGCCAGACGCTGTCCCGTTCCATGACCGTCCCGTGGGGTCCCCCGCCCGCAGGAGCCAGAACCGATGTCCTCCACCGAGAAAGACAGATCCGAATCCCCCGACCATGATGCGGCCGTGCTGCGGATCGTCTCCGGCCTGCATGCCGGCGCCACCCGCCCGCTGTCGCGCCGTGAGATGGTGCTCATCGGCAGCGGCGACGACTGCGACGTGGTCCTGGCCGACCTCGGCGTGGCGCCGCACCACGCGCTGCTGAACGTCGTCGACGGCCGCTTCCACCTGCGTGCGCTCGATGCCCCGGTCGAGTTGCCCGGCGGCACCCTGCACCCGGGCGATCCGGTCGAAGTGGCGCAGGTGCAGCGCATCGCGCTGGGCCAGGCCGCCATCGCCTTCGGCCGCGTCGATGCGGTCGAGTGGCTGGCGCTGGCGCCCGGTCCGGGCAGCGATGCGCCGCTGGCGCGTCCCAGGCCGGCCTTCGCCAGCCGCATGCCGCTGATCGCCGGTGTCGCGGTGCTGGCGCTGTCGGCGCTGGCGATCATCGCGGCGTTGACGCCTGCGCCGCCGCCCAAGGTCGACGTGGAGCATCGCCTGCGCGAACTGGCCCGTGAGTTCGACGTGAGCGAAGTGGAGGTGCGGCGCGACGTCGAAGGACGCGCGGTGCTCTCCGGGACGGTCGACGACGAGGCCGCGCGCAAGCGGTTCGAAGCGCGCATCGCCAGCGAAGGCCTGGCGGCCAGCGTCGCCCTGCGCAGTGGCCAGGACCTGGCCCTCGACGTGGCCGAGGTGATGCGGACCGGCGGTTACACGGTGCGCACCGAGTACCTGGGCAACAACAACGTGCGGGTGACCGGCGAACTGGGCGAGGACCCGAAGGCGCTGCACGATTTCCTGACGTCGCGCGCGATGATCGAGACCGGCGTCAACAAGGTCGAGCCGGTCAACCTCAGCGCGCCGGCTTCGGATGCCATGGCCGACGCCGCGCCCTCCGGCGACGAAGGCAAGGCGCACATCGTCTCGATCGTGCGCGGCGAAACGCCGCACATCGTCGATGCCGAAGGCAACATCTACCACGATGGCGCGGTGGTGCCGGGCTGGGGCGAACTGGTGTCGATCGGCCAGTTCGCGCACGTCATCCGGCCCGACGGCACGCTGGTGAAGCTCACGCCATCGCCCGCGCCGCCGCCCGCGCCGGCGGATGTCGCGACGGAGCCGGCGGAGACCCCCGCAGCCGAGCCGGTGACCGGTCTGGCGGCCTCGGCCACGTCGCTTGCGCGGCGCGGCCGCATGCGGGCCGGCGCGGCTGCAGACACGATGTGAACATCCCCTGCGGTAAACCCTAGGTCCCGATTCGACGCAACATTTATCCGCTACAGTCCATGCGCGACCGGCCTCCGCAGTGCAACCGGTCCGCTTTCCCCCGAGTCCCCCCGAGGCGCGCGCCTCGCATGCACAAGGAGTCATCGCGATGACGATCCCGACCGACAACAACCTCATCAACCAGTTCGTTGGCGTGGCGACGTTCGCCAACGGTCCCGGCGGCCCGTCCGGCTCGCGCAGCGGCGGATCCGGCGGCACCAGCTGGTACGAAGCGATGTCGCGCGCGTGGGGCCAGACGCTCGATGCGCAGGCTGCCGAGATCACCTCGCTGTCCGACCAGATCGGCACCGGCTCCGACGAGCCCTCGCAGATGGTCGCGCTGACCGCGGCCAGCCTGAAGATGCAGTTCATGTCCAACAACGCGGCCACCTCGCAGAACAGCGTGGCCGAGTCGCTGAACGCGGTCGCCAGGAAGCAGTAACCGCGCGCGCCACCCGCGGCCCGCGATGCCTCGCGTCGCGGCGCGGATGGGCGCCGGTCCACGGCAGGCAGGTGCGCCCACGGGCGCAGGCACCAGGAGCAAGCCAACATGATCGATGCAATCCAGGTCGCGGCGATGGACGCGGCCGCCAATCCAGCCACGGCACCCGCGCTGCAGCCCCAGGCCGCGGCGGTGGACGTCCGCGAGTTCGCCCAGGCGCTCGAGCGCGCGGGCGGCGCGCCATCGGTGCGCAACGATGCCGGCGCGCAGGCCGCGACCCCGGCGGCGCCCGCGGGCGAATCGGCCACCGCGAAGATGATGGTCAACGCCTTCGACAGCCTCAACGGCACCGCCAGCAAGATCCAGACGCTGTCGCGCGCGATGGCGGCCAGCGCCACCGAGATGACGCCCGGGCAGATGCTGGAGATGACAATGCAGTGCCACCAGTTCCTGTTCCAGTCGCAGCTCACGTCCAACGTGGCCAACCGCACCTCCGACGGCGTGCAGCAGCTGTTCCGGCAGCAGTCCTGACCTTTCCGGAGCGCCGCTGATGGATCTTTCCCGTTTCCGCTGCGGCACCGGCGCCGCGCGCGCCGGCGTCGTGCTGCTGGCCTGCCTGCTGCTGGCCGCCTGCACCAAGGTCACGATGTATGGCGACCTGGAGGAACGGCAGGCCAACGAGGTCTTCGCCGCCCTGCTGTCGGCCAATATCGACGCCGAGAAGCAGACCTCGCTGAGCAAGACCGGATGGGAGATCCGCGTCGACCGCGCCGATTTCGCGCACGCCATGCAGGTGCTGCAGGCCCGCGGCCTGCCGCGCCAGCAGTACGTGTCGATGTGCGACGTGTTCAAGAAGGAAGGTATCGCCTCGTCCTCGATCGAGGAGAACGCGCGCTACCTGTGCAGCCGCCAGCAGGAGCTGGCGCGCACGCTGGCCGGCTATCCGGGCGTTGTCGACGCGCGCGTGCACATCGCTATGGCCCGTCGCGACCCCCTGGGCGGCGAGGACAGCGACTCGTCGGCGTCGGTGGTGATCTTCCAGCAGCCGGGCGCCAACCTGGAGAACCTGCAGACGCGCATCAAGACCGTGGTCAAGGACGGCATCGAGGGTCTGGAAGACATCAACAAGGTGTCGGTCGAGTTCGTGCCGATGCCTGCCGCGCCCGCCCTGCAGCAGCGGCAGAACGCGCCGGCGGCGATGTCGGCGGCGAATGCCACCTCGATCGGCGTCGGTCTGGGCGTGCTGGCCCTGCTCGGCCTGGTCTGGGCCGCCTGGGGCAGGCTGCGGCAGCGACGCCTGCGCCAGTCCGCGGGCGACAGCGGCAGGCTCTGGAACGGCTGAGGCGCTCACATGGCGCTGCTGGCACTGCTCGACGAACTCCATCCCGACTGGCACGCGGGTGATGCGCAGGCGGGGCTGGACGCGCCGCTGGCCGCGCGCGCGGCCACCAGCCGGCTGGGCCGGCGCCTGCTGCTGCGCAGCCTGCCGGCCGACTGCATGGACGGCCTGTTCGCGCCAGCGCCGCAGGGCGGCACCAGCGCCGCCATCGTGCGGCGCTGGCCGCGTCCGCGCCTGCAGGCGCTGGTGCGCGACCTGGGCGTGCTGGCCCATGCGCCGCTGATCCGCGCCGAGGTCCGTCGCGAACCGGTGCGCTGGCTGCGCCGCAGCCTCGGCAACAGCTACCTGCTGGCGCTGGACCGCTCGGTCTGGGACGGCCACGTGGCCCACGACATCCACGCCCGGCTGTCCGCGCATTGGGAGGCTCTGCTCGCCGACCCGCGCTTCCTGTCCGATCCGGAGCTGCTGGGCGAGGTGCTCGACCGACAGGGCCGGGGCGAACTGCTGGCCTGGGCGCAGCGTCGCAATCGTCCGCTGGCGGACTGGACGCGGCTGCTGCACGCCAGGGAAGAGCCTGCTCCCGCGCACCTGCCGGAAAAGGCGCTGCTGGTGGTGGTCTCGCACCATGAGGGCCGCGATGGAGACTAGTGCGCCCGTGTCCGCCGCGATCGCGGCGGAAGCCGCGTCGGCCATGCACGGCGACGTCGCGCCGGCGGCCGGCAGCGTCACGGTGTTCGAGCGCCGGGCGTTCGAACGGGCGCTGTCGGCACGCGTGCTCAAGCCGCAGCACCAGGCCAGCCTCGAGGAGCTCGACAGCCTCCTCGAGCGGGTCAACGCGCTCTACGACGAGGTCGAGGCCGGCATCGCGCAGGCGCGCGAGGCCGGCCATGCCGAAGGCTTCGCCGAAGGCTTGCGCCGCGCCCAGCAGCAGATGACCCAGCAGCTGACCTCGCTCAACGAACGTCGTGCGCGCGTGCTGGGCGAGGCGGCAGGCCGCATTTCCGAGCTGGCCTGCGCGATCGTCGCCAGGATCGCGCCCGGCTTCGACGCGTCCAGCGTGGTGCCGCCGCTGGTGATGCAGGCGGTCGAAGCCGCGCAGGCCGAGCAGTTCCTGCTGATCCGCGTGCATCCCGACGTGCGCGCGTCGGTGCAGGCGGGCCTGGGTGCGGTCCGCCAGGCGCATCCTGCGGTGGGCGTGATCGAGCTGGTCGACGACGAAAGCCTCGATCCGCTCAGCTGCGTGGTGGTGTCCGAAGCGGGCGAGGTGCGCGCCGGTGTCGCCCAGCAGATCGAGGCGATCCGCGTCGCACTGGCCGGCGTGGGCGCCGCGGGCGCCGAACGATGAACCTGCCGGGCGCGCTGGTGCAGCCGCCGGGCGAGGAGTCGCTCGACCCGTTGCTGAGCGCGCTGGCGGGGGTGAAATCGATCCAGCGGGTCGGCCGCGTCGTCGAGGCCTACGGCACGCTGATCCGTGCCACCGGACTGAAGGCCGCGATCGGCGAGTTGTGCCATCTGCGCAACCCGCCGGGGGATGGCGACCCGTCCTTCAATCTCGCCGCCGAGGTCGTCGGCGTGTCCAGGCAGCACACGTTGCTCACGCCGCTGGGCGCGCTCGACGGGATTTCCGCCACCACCGAGATCGTCGCCAGCGGGCGCCAGGCGTCGGTGCGCGCGGGGCCGGGCCTGCTCGGCAGGATCCTCGATGCGCACGGCGAACCGATTGACGGCGGCGGCCCGGTCGGTGCCGGCGTCGACATGCCGATCTATGCCGCCTCGCCCAATCCGCTGACCCGCAACCTGATCGAGCGCCCGTTCTCAACCGGCGTGCGCGCGATCGACGCGGTAATGACCGCGGGCGAGGGCCAGCGCGTGGGCATCTTCGCCGTGGCCGGCGGCGGCAAGAGCACCCTGCTGGGGATGCTGGCGCGCGGCGGCGACGCGGAGGTGAACGTGATCGTGCTGGTCGGCGAACGCGGCCGCGAGGTCAACGAGTTCATCCGCGACAACCTCGGCGATGCCGGGCTGGCCAAGTCGGTGATCGTCGTCGCCACCTCCGACCGGCCGGCGCTCGAACGCAGCCGCGCGGCGTGGGTCGGCACCGCCATCGCCGAGTACTTCCGCGATCAGGGCAAGCGTGTGCTGCTGCTGCTCGATTCGGTGACGCGCTTCGCGCGCGCGCTGCGCGACGTCGGCCTGGCGATCGGCGAGCCGCCGGCGCGGCGCGGCTTCCCGCCGTCGGTGTTCAGTGCCCTGCCGCGGCTGTTCGAACGCGCCGGCAACAACGAGACCGGCAGCATCACCGCGTTCTACACCGTGCTGGCCGAGGACGAGGACGGCGGCGACCCGATCGTCGAGGAAGTGCGCTCGATCCTCGATGGCCACATCGTGCTCTCGCGCAAGCTCGCCGCCGCCTACCACTATCCGGCGATCGACGTGCTCACCAGCCTCAGCCGCACGATGCCGCGCGTGGTGGACCAGGCACACTTGCGCGCGGCCGGGCAGTTGCGCAAGGCGCTGGCCAAGCACCAGGACATCGAGCTGCTGCTGCAGCTGGGCGAATACAAGCGCGGCACCGACCCCGACGCGGACTTCGCGATCGAGCGCATCGGCCCGATCCGCCAGCTGCTGCAGCAGTCCTCCGGCGAACTCGTGCCGTTCGCGCAGTCGTCGGAGACGCTGAGGAAGCTGTTCGCATGAGCGATGCTTCGCGCAAGCGCTATCCCCTGCACAAGCTGCTGCAGCTGCGTGCGCACCGCACCGGCAAGGCGCGGCTGCTGGTGGCCGAACGCCAGCGCGCGGTGCGCGACTGCCGCGACGCCTGCGAGCGGATCGAGCAGGACATCGTACGGCTGCGCAGCGAGCGCACCGGCCAGCGGTTGCGCATGCTGGAGCCGCCGCCGCCCGGCATCCCGTTCCCGCTGGCGCTGGAGCAGCGCGAGGCGCACATCGACTGGCTGGGCGAGCAGGAGCAGGCCGCCCAGCAGCGACTGCAGCAGGCACGCCAGAAGCTGCAGCAGGCCGAACAGGCGCTGGCCGAGGCCATGCAGGAATTCTTCCGCGCGAAGGCGCGCGAGGACGCGCTGGAGAAGCGCAGGGACGTATGGCGCGGCGAAGTGCTGGCGCTGGAAACGCGCCGCGAAGAGGACGCCGCAGCCGACCTGGTACAGGCCGCCCACATCAGCCGCAGCCGCCATTGAGGAGCGCAGCATGAGCATCGACCGTTCCGGCACGTCATCGCTCTCCAGCCGCCCGGCGCAGGACACACGTCCGGCCGAGGCCGACCGTCCCGCCGAGCGGCCGCGCGAGGCGCCGCCGAAGGAACAGGTCGACCGCTTCCGCCAGCTGATGCAGCACGGCCGCCAGGAAGGCCGTGCGGGGCTGCCCGAACGGCCGGCGCAGGAGCAGCGCCCGGGGCCGGCCGGCACCGGACATCACGCATCGGCCGCCGCCGCACAGCGCGCCGACGAACAGGCCGCGCTGCGCGGCCTCGACGGCCGCGGACAGCAGGAGGGTGGCACCGAGCACCACGGCATGAGTGCCAACGCCATCGACGGCGCCGATCTGCTGGCGATGATGCAGGCCCAGTCCGCGCTGCGGGAGGCGTCCGGTGTGGCGCCGACGGCCGCGCCACCGCCGCCGACGGCCAGCGGACGCGCGCTGGCGGAGATGCTCGAACGCCATGTCCGCCAGTGCGCGGTCGAGGGCGCCGCGGGCGAGGGCGATGGCCAGGTGCTGCTGCGCATGTCCGATGCGACCCTGCCCGGCACCGACCTGCTGCTCAGCCGCACGGCCGAGGGCTGGCGACTGCGCGCCGACGTGCGCTCGCGCGACAGCTACGACGCGATCCGGGAGGCGGGCCCGGCGCTGGCACGGCGCTTCGCCGAACAGAACCTCGGCACGCTCGAGATCGACCCGCACTTCGACGGCTGAGACCAGGGTTCACCCCAGGTGGGGAACGCCCCAGCTTGGAGCGGGCCGAGGTTCTCCACAGACTCCCAGACGCGGACCAGCGCTCTGCGAAGAATCGATCCCCCAAGACATCATCTTCAGACAGGAGTCACCCCATGAGCTTCCTCAGCGGCCTCAGCGACGTTCTCTCCTCCGTGGTCAGTGCCGTGGTCACGGCCTATACCGGCAACCCGATGCTCGGCCAGCTGGCCGGCGGCATCGTCAGCTCGGTTCTCAGCGAGTCGGGCGGATCGGGTAATTCCGCATTCGACGACGTGTTCAATTCCGCGTTCACCAACGGCTTCCTGGGCGCCATCGACGCCTGACGGCGCGCCCAGTCCCGGCAGCGGCCGCGCCCAGGCCGGCCGCTGCTCCCGTTTCCTGCAGGACCGGTGCACAGCATGGCCAGACGTCCCCCCCAGCGCGTACAGACCCGGCATGACGACGGCGGCGCCGCGCTCGACATCGGCGCGTTCGCGCAGGCCGAGGCACCGTCCCCGTCCAGCAGCGAGCGGCCTGCCGTGGCGAACGTCGAAGCTGACGGGCGGGCACTGCCGCTGAGCCGCCAGGAATTCGTCGAGTCGCTGGGCGAACTGCGTGCGCAGGGCGCCCTGGACGTGGCCGACGAGGCGGCGGTCCTGCGCCAGTACGACATGTTGCTGGCGGACCTCAAGGTAGAGAAGACGCGGCTGGAGGCCGAATTCCGCGAACGCACGGACCGGGAAGGCCTGGAGGCGGCGCAGGCGTGGCTGGCCGAAGCCGCACAGGCGCTAGGTCGGCGCGAAGGCACCCGCATGCGTCAGCTGTTCCAGACCATCCCCGCGCTGAGCGCGCCCGTCGCGCCAGCCTGATGCCTAGGGTCGCCCCCAGTTGTCGCCTGCGGGGGCGACGGGGACACTCGATTCACGCCGTACCCGCATCCGCCCTCTGAAGGATCTCCCGGCCCATGGCCATCCGCCCGCCTCGTCGAGTTGCCAGCCGTCCCGCCCCGCGCGGGCCGGTCGCGCTCGCCGGCACCGCGGAAGCCGCCGCCACTGCGGCAGTGCCGGGCGTCGCGCCGCAGCCGGGCGCCGGCAGCGACGACCCCCAGCGTGAGGTCCTCGACCTGCTCGAGGCATCGCTGCGTGCGACCGCACCGGCAGGTGGCGACGAGGATCTGGATTTCGTCATCGCCCATATGCGCAAGGCGGTCGCCGAAGCCGATCTGCAGCCCGCCGTGGCAGGCAGCGAGCGCAACGCGTGGGTGGATACCCTCGAAGCATTGACGCTCGACGGACTGCTGGCGCAGGATGAACGCGAAGGCCTGATCCGCCAGTTCGGCGAGGCCACCAACCAGCTGCAGAGCCGCGAAGTGCAGGTTGCGCTCGAGCTCGCGCAGCGGATCGAACGCGACGGCGAACAAGCCGCCATGGAATGGCTGGCCTCGCTGCGGTCCGGCGCTGCCCCGGCGCGGCAGGCAGGCGGCGGGATTGGCGAAACGGCCATCCTGCCGGGCAAGCAGTCCATCACCAAGTCACGGTCACGCCGCCTGCGCGGGCCGCCTGGATGCATCTGACCGAGCGCTGAGTCACCGCACCGCAGTTTGCAAAGATCAGATCGAAACACATCCAGACGACCCCCAGAGGACACGACCATGACGCAGAACTACATCCTCCACATGTTCACCACCCGCATCGAGAACGGCGAAGTCAACTCGGCCGAGCTCAAGCCCGGCAAGGGCGGCTCCTGGTTCGAGGCGCTGGCCGCTGGGCTGGGCAAGATCCTCGCCGCGCGCGCCGGCAAGATGATCGATGCGCAGCAGACCATGGAGCGCACCTACGACAGCGACAAGAAGCAGCAGTCGGAGGAGTACATGGCGGCGATGACCGAGTTCCAGGTCCAGTCGCAGATCTTCTCGCAGACCGCGCAGGCGGTGTCCACGGCGATCAAGTCGGTGGGCGAGGGCATGGCCCAGGTGGCCCGCAAGCAGTAACCGGCTGTAGCGGCGTACGGCCTCGGCCGGACGCGGTACGCGACGGCGGGCAGATGCCCGCCGTCGTCGTGAGACGGCGGCGGCATGCGCAGGTACGTGGCCTTGCCGGGGCGTTAATCCCGCGGGTGCTAGGTTCGATGCGTTCCCCTTGCCAGGAGGAAGTCATGCAGGCAATGACGAAGGTATCGTCGCGTGCCGCGCTGCTGTCGCTGGGCCTGCTGGCCGCGACCTGCGTCCTGACGCCGGCACGCGCCCAGCTGATCGATGCCGGTGGCCAGGCGGCCCTGATGCAGCAGCACGCGATGATGCGCAACCAGAGCACCGGCGATGGCCCGGACTGGGTGGATCGCGAAGCCCTGCGCAGGAAGAATGGTGGCCGGGTGCTGCCGCGATCCGCGCGCCAGGCGGGCGCCGTTGACGAGGTCGCGCTGGAACAGGAGATGCGTCGCATGATCGACCGGCGGCGGGCCGAACTCCTGCCCGAGTACGAACGCCGCGTGCGCAACGAGGGTCGCCCCAGCGCGGACCGCTGGCTGCGCCAGGTCGCCGCCGAAATGGGGCGGCGTGATGGCGCGCAGATCCGGGCCCGATACGGACAGTAGGCGCGGTTGCCGCGGCTCTCGAAAGGCGGCGGCACCGTCTTGTCCGCGACCATGACGCCACGCATCGCGGCAACGTACGCTCCGCGCTTGCGGGGAGCGTCGCGTGGGTCGATTGGCGGCCCCGTTGTGGCGGTGATCGCATTGCTCGCGCTGCTGGCGGGATGCGGGGACCGGTCGTCCGGCGAGGCGGGGGCGGCTCCTGGCAGTGCGCCGACGGAGGGCGTCGAGGCATCCGGGTCGTCTTCCGCACCGGCTTTCGACGACCACTTCGAACGTCTGTACCTCGAGGGCTGGCACCGCGGGGTGCCGGACAACGGGCGTGGTCACGCCCTGCAGCGCTCGGACGCCGTTCGCAGCCGGATCGTGCACGCCTTCCTGCGCGACTACCGGCCACTCGAACAGGCCACGCGCGGCGAGCTGCAGGCGATGCTGGAAAACGGCAACGCGTTTCGCGATGCGGACGCCGCGATGGCGTCGCTCGGACTCGATGGCGACGACCTGGTGGACGTGCTGGCCATGCACCACGCCGTGCATTGGGCGGTGGTCAATCGCGACCGTGTGCGTCGCGAGCAGTTGCCCGCGATCCGGGAGGCGATCGCGTCGTCCGAGATGATGGCCGAACTGGACGCCGCGGGCGACGCCGCCCGGCAGGAGGCGGCCGATCGCGCCGCGATGCTCACCGCGATCCGCAGCCGGGAATACGTCAGCCTGCTGCAGGCAGGGGAGGACGCGGCGCTGCGGCGCTATGGCGAGCGGGTGGCGGCCGACTTCCTGGCGCGCCACGGCATCGACCTGCGCGAGGGGGACGTCGACAGCCTGCCGCCGCTGGCTGGCGCGCGCG
This sequence comes from Pseudomonadota bacterium, assembly GCA_023395465.1. Classification (GTDB taxonomy): domain Bacteria; phylum Pseudomonadota; class Gammaproteobacteria; order Xanthomonadales; family Xanthomonadaceae; genus Luteimonas. The sequence continues at coordinate 968 of JAEWZE010000233.1, read as the reverse complement.
CCGGCCCGGGCGGCTGATGCGGGCGACGATCACCGGCGGCTAGCGCATCCGGCGTGCCAGCAGCCAGGCCCACAGCCCGGTGAGCAGGCCTGCGCCGGTCAGGACGTTGCGCCAGGTGCCGAGGGATTCGGGGGCGATTGGCAGCCCCGACAGGTCGGGCGCCACCGTCGCGAGCGCGACGCCGAGACAGGCGTAGGTCACGGCGATCAGCGACCAGTAGAGCCACTGCCGTTGGCGCGACTGCCGTGCCTCCGGATCGAGCGGCTCGCGTGCCGCTGCTGCTGTGGCCGTCGCGTCCGCGAGGGGGCGACCGGCCGGCCCGCTTTCGACGGTGTGCCCGGCTGCGGTGGCGCCTTGCTGCGGTGGCGAATGCGATGCGCCGGCCGGGTGGCGGGGATCCGTGCCTGCGTCGGCGGCGCTGTCCGCATCGACGCTTCCCGCGGTTGCGGCGCCGGTTCCCGGGCTCTGGCCCACTGTGGCCACGGATGCGGCAGCAGCAGAGGCCGCAGAGGCCGCCCTGTCACGCTGCGCGCCCGAATCGGATTCTGTTCCCGCCTTGCGGCCGCGCGCCTGGCGCCCGTTGCCGCCCTCGTGCGCCGGGTCGTCGCGCTGGTGGTCGCGCCCTTTCTGCGCCCCTCGCGCCCGGACCGCGCTGTCGGGCGCATGGGCGTGGGTGGTGCCGGCCGGATTGGCCACGGCCGCCAGGGTCACGCCCGCAGCGACGCCGCCCAGGCCGGACAGGCCCGGACCCTGTCCGCCGCGTTCGACGGTCGTGCCGGCCGCGTCCGCACGCGCGGGCTGGAGCGATGGCACGTCCTGCGCGAACGGTCCCGGAGCCGCGGGCGCCTGGGTCGAGCCGGCAGGCAAGGGCGTGGCTGTCGTCGCGGTCGTGGGGGTGGCCGACGTGCTGCCCGCCGGGGCGGACGACGGCTGGGGCGTGGCCAGCGCGTCCGCGCGGGATTGCGCAG
>JAEWZE010000121.1 GCA_023395465.1 Pseudomonadota bacterium | reverse complement strand
GGGTACGACGGTCGCAGGTTCGGCGACCGGCGCGGCGGGGGCCACGGCCGGCGCGGGCTGCGGCACGGCTTGCGGCGCGGGGACGGCGGTCGCGGCCACCGGCAGCGGCTGCGGAATGGCCAGGTCCGGCAACTCCACCGCGACCGAAAGCGCCTGGGCGGGCAGCGCGCCGCCCGCGACCGCTTCGGCCACGGCCATCTCCGGTAGCCCGGGTGCCGCCGTCGGGGCCGGCGGATCGCCGGTCGGCAGTCCGAGCAGCTGGGCGTCGAGGGTCGTCGGCACCGGCCCGGCTCCCGCGTCCTGCTCGTCCAGGCCGGCGATTCCGGAGGGCAACACCACCTGCTCCGGGTCCCACCAGCGGTGCAGGCAGCGTTCCAGCTCGCTGCGGGTCACCGGCTTGGGCAGGTAGTCGTCCATGCCGGCATCGAGGCACTTCTGGCGATCACCGGCCATGGCGTTGGCGGTCATCGCGATGATCGGCAGGCGCCGCCCGTCGCCGGCGGCCTCCTCGTCTTCGCGCCAGCGCCGGGTGGCGGTGTAGCCGTCCATCACCGGCATCTGGCAGTCCATCAGCACGATGTCGTAGCGCGAGGCGGACATGCGCAGCAGCGCGGCCTCGCCGTTGCTGGCGGTGTCGCAGGTGATGCCCAGTACCCCGAGCAGGCGCTGGCCGACCATCAGGTTGACCGGGTTGTCCTCCACCAGCAGCACCCGCGGCTTGCGCAGGGAGAGCCGGTCCGGGTCCGGGGCCATCGATGCGGCGGCAGCCGCCGGCGGCGGCGCGGCGCCCGTGGTGTCCGCGGAGGCGGTCGCGGGCGCCGATGCCGTTCCCGAGGGCGCTTCGAACAGGGCCGCGCGCAGGTTGGCGTCCGGGCTCTGCCGGCTGAGCAGGGTGACGCTGCGCTGCAGTTCGTCGGGCACCGGATCGTCGCCGTACATGCACACCAGCCGCAGCTCGCCGTACACGCTCTGCCGGCCGAGGTTGCGGTGCAGCGCCAGCGCGGTGTTGCGCATGCCCGACAGGTCGGCCAGCACGATCGAGTAGGCCCACGGCGGACCCTGGTTGGCGGCGTTGCGCAGCCGTTCCAGCGCCTCGTGCGTGGTCTCGACCGAGGTCACGCGTAGGCCCCAGTTGGGCAGCAGCATGCTCAGGCGCAGGCGCAGGCGCGGGTCGGCGCTGAGCAGCAGCAGGCGGCCGCCCTGCGGGTTGGTCTCTTCGGCTTGCATGTCGCCCTGTACCTTGAGCAGCGGGATCTCGAACCAGAACGTGGCGCCCAGGCCCGGTTCGGACTCGACGCCGATGCGTCCGCCCATCAGGTCCACGATGCGCTTGGAAATCGCCAGGCCCAGGCCGGTGCCCCCGTACAGGCGCGTGGTCGAGGCATCGGCCTGGCTGAAGGCCTGGAACAGCCGACCCTGCGCCGCCTGCGAAATGCCCACGCCGGTGTCGCGCACCTCGAACCGCAGCTGGTGCTGGGTCGGCGTTTCGCCGAGCTTGCGCAGCGACATGGTGACCGAGCCGCGATCGGTGAACTTGACCGCGTTGCTGACCAGGTTGCCCAGCACCTGGCGCAGCCGCACCGGGTCGCCCCGCACCGGCAGGCGCACGCCCGGGTCGATCTGCATGTGCATGCGCAGGCCCTTGCTCTGCGCCGGCCGCTCCATCAGCTGCAGCACGCCCTCGACCATTTCGCGCAGGTTGAAGCCGGTGGTCTCGAGTTCGAGCTTGTCGGCCTCGAGCTTGGAGTAGTCGAGGATGTCGTCGACGATGCGCAGCATCTGCTGCGAAGACAGGTACGCGGTGCGCACCAGTTCGGCGTGGTCGGCCGCCAGCCGTGCATGCATCAGCAGGTCGAGCATCGGCACGATGCCGTTGAGCGGCGTGCGGATCTCGTGGCTCATCGTGGCCAGGAATTCGCCCTTGGCCATCACCGCCGACTCGGCCGCCTGCTTGGCCAGGCGCAGCTCCTGTTCGAGCTGGGCGTGGCGTTCGAGTTCGCGATGCAGTTCGGCCAGCACCGCTTCGTCGCGGTCGGCCCGCTCGCGGGCTTCGCGCAGCTCGGTGTCGCGCGTGCGCAGGTTGTAGAACACCGCGATCGAAGCGAACACCGCCAGCAGCGCCAGCACCAGGGCGAAGCCCTGCCACGGCCCTTCCATGCCCAGCACGTGCAGCACCAGGCTGAGCGCAGCGCCACCGGCGGCGCCCAGGGTGAACCATCGCAACATCACGCTGGAGGGACGGGCGTTGCTGATCAGCGCCATACCCGGTTCTCCTCAGAGCACGGAGGTGTGGAAATCGAACTGGAGGTCGCCGGCCGGGCGCTGCACCAGGTTGCCCTGGATGAAGTCCACGCCGGTCATCCACAGCGTCGCGGCCGACTGCGCGTCCTCGACCTGCTGGCCGATCACCTGCAGGCCCATGCGGTGCGCGAAATCGATCGCGCTGCGCATCTCGTCGCGCGCCGGGGTGTTGTCCAGGTTGTGCGAGTAGCGTGGATCAAGGCGCACGTAGCCCAGCGGCAGCTGGCCGAGCAGGGCGTTGGCCTCGGGGCCGTGGCGGTACTGGCTCAGGCACAGCTGCACGCCGGCCGAGACCATCGCGCCGCAGAATTCCTGCAGCGACAGCGCATGCACCAGTGCATCGTCCTGGCGCACGTCGATCACCAGCGAGGCACCATCCACCCCGGCCTCGGCCAGCGACTGCAGCAGCCATTGCGCATGGCCGTCGTGGGCGAGTGTGGACGGGGACTGGGTCACGAACAGGCGCAGCGTGCGCTGCTCCTCGCGCTGGCGGCGCAGCGCGCCGATCGCGATCTCGGCCATGCGCCGGTCCACCTGCAGGGTGGCGCCGATGCGGCCGGCCGCCTGCAGCACGCGCCCGGCCGGATGCAGTTCGTCGCCGCGGCCGCGCAGCCGCAGCAGGACCTGGTACTGGGCCTCGTCGCCACCGGCGACCGCCACGATCGGCTGGAAGGCCGCCAGCAGGCTGCCTGAGGCGAGCGCCTCGCGCAGCGACTGTTCGACCGCCGCCAGTTCGCGATCGTCGGCCGAGACCGGCCGCGCCCACGCCGCCACGCCGTGCGGGTGGCCGCGGGCGGCGCGCAGCGCCTCCTCCGCCGCGGACAGGGCGGCGCCGGCATCGTCGAAGCCCAGGGCCAGGTCCGCGTAACCGACCACCGCGCGCAGGCGCACTTGCTCGTCGCCGACGCTGAAGCCGTGTTCGCCGAGGCCATCGCGCAGCTGGCGCGCCAGCGGCGGCAGCGCGGCGGCGTCGAGACCGGTGGCGAACACCAGGAAGGTGTTGTCGTTCAGGCGCGAGGCGGCGTGGCCGTCGCAGATCTCGCCCAGGCGGCGCCCGGCGTCGGTCAACAGCGTTTCCAGCGCGGCATAACCGAAGCGGTCGCGTAACGCGGCGGTGCCCGCGATCTCGACGAACAGCGCCGCGCCCGACTGCGCGCCCGGCACGCCGGCCGACAGCAGTTGCAGCATCTGCGGGCGCGTATGCAGTCCGGTCGCGGGATGGCGGGCGCCGTTGCCGGCGGCCTGCAGCATGCGCGCGCGCAGGATACGGCTCTGCACCGCCGACACCAGGTGGCGGGGACGCACCGGCTTGCGCAGGAAATCGTCCGCGCCCACGTCGAGCACCTCGAAGCGGCGCTCGGGATCCTCGTCGCCGGTGAGGAACACCACTGGGGTCGTCGCGAAATCGGGATGACCGCGGATCAGCCCGGTCAGCTCCACGCCGTCGAGCCCCGGCATGTGCAGGTCCATCAGCACCAGGTCGGGCCGCAGCTGCCGCATCGCGTCCATCACCTCGCTGGTGATCGAGACCACGCGCGCCTCCATGCCCGCGCCATTGAGCACGCTCTCGGCGAACAGCGCCTGGCTGGGATCGTCTTCGACCACCAGCACGCGGTAGGCGGTGGACTCGCGCCCGGGCTCGGCCGGGGCCTGGGCGGGCGCAGGCATGATTTCGCCCGTGGCCGGCGCGTCCACGCGCGGCAGCACCGCCGGCGCCGCATCGGCGCACCAGCGGCGCCAGAACCCGGTGGGCGGAACTTCCGCGCGTTGGCGATTGTTGGCGTCAGACACCACGGGAACCTTGCCGCAAAGCCCCTGCAGGGGCAACCGCGCGCGCGGCCGCGGCGCGCGGCCGCGCCGATGGCAGGCAAAGCAGCGACGGGCCGGCCTGAGCCGCCACGTGGTCCATTCCAGATCCCCCTGTTGCCGGCATTATCGCGAACGCGCGGGCCGGGGACTATCGCACGTCGCCCGCGGATCCGCGCGCAGGCGTGGCGCACGGGCCGCACGCGTGCGGCCCAAACCGTGATCGCAGGCTCAGCCCGGCGCGGGCCGGGGCGCGCGCCGGAACAACCGTCGCCAGACCCACCACAACAGCAGCGCTAGGCCCAGGCCCAGGCCTACCACCACGGCCAGCACCAGCCACGGATACGACCAGGCCAGGGCCAGCGCGCCCACCACGACCACGTCCTCGGTCGCAGAGGCGGTCCAGTTGCTCACCGGCTCGGGCGAGGTGTTGAGCAGGGCGCGCGACCCGGCCTTCACCGCGTGGCTGGTCAGGGCGACCCCGGCGCCGGCGGCCATCATGCCGGCGCCCAGCTCGCCGTCGGGCGAGAGCGCGGCCGCGGCGAGGAAGGCGCCGGCCGGCACCCGCGCCAAGGTCTGGACCAGGTCCCAGGCCGAGTCGATGCCGGGGATCTTGTCGGCCAGGAATTCGGTCAGCGCCAGCGCACCCGACACCCCGAGCACCCAGGGCGAAGTGGTGGCCTCCAGCGCCGGCGGCAGGTCGAGCCAGCCCAGCGCCCCGGCGATGCCGACGCCGAACACGGTGAGGTAGGCGCGGATCCCGGCCAGCCAGGCCAGCAGCACGCCGACGGCGAACAGGTGGGCTTCGGTCATGGCGGACTCCTCGCGACAAAGCCGGCGACCGGCTGAACGTGGCTGCCGTGACGGCGCCTGTCCGCCTGAGTATAGGGGCGGGCCGCCTTGACGCGGCGGCGACCGTCTCGATATACCGGTGGCGATGAGCGATTCCCCCTCCACCGCGCCAAAGGCCGAAGCGTCCGCCGGCGCGACCGTGCCCGCGCACGTCCAGGGCGCCTCCTATGCGGTGCTGGCCGTGTTCGTGGCCGCGCTCGCGTTCGGTGTGTGGGGCGTGTGGCAGGTGGTCGTGGGGCCGGCCGCGGACGCCGGCGGCGACCAGGCGCAGGTCGAGGCGCTGGCGCAGCAGGTCGCCACGCTGTCGCGATCGGACCAGATCAGCCGCGAGGCCAACCGCGACCTGCAGGGCACGCTGGCCGAGCGCGACGAGGAGATCTCGGCGTTGCGCGCCGACGTCGCCTTCTATGAACGCTTCGTCGGATCCACCGCGCAGCGGCGCGGACTGACCGTGCACGAACTGGCGCTCAGCCCGCGCAGCGGACAGGCCTGGCATTACACCGCCACCCTGACCCAGAACCTCAACCGCGGCGCAGTCAGCAGCGGCCGGCTCAGCCTGGCGCTGGAAGGCACCCGCGACGGGCGACTGGAACAGCTGGACTGGGCGGCGCTGCGGCAGGACCCGGACGCGGCCGGCGTGGAGTACTCGTTCAAGTATTTCCAGCAGGTCGAGGGCGAGATCATGCTTCCGCCGGACTTCGCCCCGCTGCGCATCCGCGTGCGCCTGGCGCCCGCCTCCGGTCCGGCCGTCGAGCAGACCCTGCCCTGGGACGAGGTGGCCGGCGCCGCCGCCGGCTGAACGCTGCATCCGCGCCGCGCGGCTTGAAGTCGGCCCCGTGCCGCCCCATCCTGACCGCATGGAACAGGCCGCCCCCGACTACCTCTCGCTGCAACGCCCGCTCGACTTCACCCCGGCCGCGGCCGGCAAGGTGCGCCAGCTGATCGCCGAGGAGGGCAATCCGGCGCTGAAACTGCGCGTCTATATCCAGGGCGGCGGCTGTTCGGGCTTCCAGTACGGCTTCGAGTTCGACGAGCAGCAGGCCGAGGACGACCTGGCCGTGGTCACCGAAGGCGTGACCCTGGTGGTCGACCCGCTCAGCCTGCAGTACCTGATGGGCGCGGCGGTGGACTACACCGAGAGCCTGCACGGCGCGCAGTTCACCATCCGCAACCCGAACGCGAAGTCGACCTGCGGTTGCGGGTCCTCGTTCACCGTCTGAGCCATGGCCGACGCGCCCTCGCCGTTCGCCTTCGTCGACGGCGGCCTGGACCGCGCCGAACACCTGCGCAACGATTCCGCCCGCCTGGCCGCGCTGTGGCCGCAGGCGCGGCTGCTGCTGCTCGATGGCGAAGGCCGCGCGCTCGGCGATGCCGAAGGCGGGCCGCTGCCGCTCACCGGCGCGCAGCGACCGCAGCTCGCCGATGCCGCGCTGCTGCTCGGCCTGCACGGCGAGCAGGCCTGGTTCGCCGCGGTCGACGAGGGCGAGGCCGGGCCGCGCATCGACCTGCGCAC
>JAEWZE010000117.1 GCA_023395465.1 Pseudomonadota bacterium | reverse complement strand
GCGCGCACCAGCAGGCCAGGTCGCGGCCGCGCAGCGACGCACGTGCAGCTTCCACGCGGGCCGGCTCGGCCAGCATCCACTCGCGGAAACGCGCCACGCAAGCGGCCGCATCGCCGTCGACGCCGATGCGGAACGGATTGCCCCAGCGCGTGGGCCGGGGCACGCTCACCGCGTTGTCCGGCAGGCGCCAGCCACGCCGACGGCTGAGCTGGAGGCGAACCGGCAAGGCGCGGCCCTCAGCCTGCCGCGGGCATCAACGCATCATCGGCGGCCCTGGCACGACGATAGGCGTCGCGCGCGCGCAGCCGCTCGGCCCAGGCGGTGAACGCGGGACGTTCGGGGATGGACTTGAACGCCAGGCCGAAGTCGACCTGGCCGCCCACGTACACATCGGCGGCGCTGAAGCGCTCGCCCAGCAGCCACGGCGAAGCCGACGCGGCCGCCTGCTCGAGCACGTCCATCGCCTGTTCGTAGCTGCCGTAGCCGACGAAGCCCGCCTTCTCCGGCGGCGGCAGGCTGCCCAGCGCGCGTGCGGTGACCGCCGCTTCCACCGGTCCGGCGGCAAAGAACATCCAGCGCAGGTAGGGGCCACGCAGCGGGTCGCCGAGCGCCGGGGCCAGCCCCGCCTGCGGGCATGCATCGGCGAGGTAGGCGCAGATCGCCGCGGCCTCGGTCACGACCACACCGCGATGTTCGATCGCCGGCACCTTGCCCATCGGGTTGATCGCCAGGTACTCCGGCGACTTCATCTCCGCGCCGTAGCCGTGCACCACCGTGCGGTAGGCCACCCCGAGTTCCTCCAGCATCCAGCGCACGATCCGGCCACGGGACATGGGGTTGGTATGGAACACGAGTTCGCTGCCGGCCATTGCGCTGCTCCGTCGGGAAAGCTGCCGACGATACGCCCTCGACCGTCGCGATGCGCGCCCGCGCCTCAGCCGGTGTTCTGGATCCCGGCCGAAATGCCGTTCACCGTCGACACCAGGGCGCGCAGCAGGTCCTCGTCCTCGCGCCCGCCGGCGCGCCAGCGCTGCAGCAGCTCCACCTGCAGCAGGCTGAGCGGGTCGACGTAAGGATTGCGCAGGCGGATCGACAGGCGCAGGCGGTAGTCGTCGGCGAGGATGGCGTCGCGCTGCTTGAGCAGCAGGATCGCATCGCAGGTGCGCAGGAATTCCTCGGCGATGCCGGGGTGGAAGACGTCGTGCAGCGGGCCGGCCAGCTGCGAATAGCGCTCGAAGATGGCCAGGTCGGACTTGGCCAGCAGCATCTCCACGTCATCGAGCACCGCGGCGAAGAACGGCCAGTCGCGTGCCATCTCGGTCATCGCTTCCTGGCCGTAGCGCTGCACGCCCGCGCACAGGGCATGGCCGATGCCGTACCAGCCGGTCAGGCCCGAGCGGTTCTGCGACCAGGAGAACACCCAGGGGATCGCGCGCAGGTTGTCGATGCCGCCCTCGCGCCGGCGCGAGGGGCGCGAGCCGATCTGCAGGCGCTCGATCACGTCCACCGGCGTGGCCGCGCGGAAGTAGTCGGGGAAGTCCGGATGCTCGTGCACCAGCGCGCGATAGTGGGCCCGGGAGGTTTCGGCCAGGGTCCTGGCGATGTCCTTCCAGCTGTCCTCGCGCGGATCGCGCGGGCGCGGGCGCAGCGTCGCGCGCAGCACCGCGCCGGTGGTCTGCTCGAGGTTGCGCAGCGCCAGCGCGCGGATGCCGTACTTGCGGTGGATCACCTCGCCCTGTTCGGTGACGCGCATCGAGCCGTTCACCGAGCCGCGCGGCGCGGCGATGATCGCGCGCTCGGTCTTGCCGCCACCGCGGCTGACCGAACCGCCGCGGCCGTGGAAGAACATGATGCGCACGCCATGGCGGTTGGCCAGGTCGGTCAGCTCGACCTGGGTGCGCTGCAGCGCCCAGCGCGAGGCGAACAGGCCCCCGTCCTTGGCGCTGTCCGAATAGCCCAGCATCACCGTCTGCTCGTTGCCGCGCGCGGCCAGGTGGGCGCGGTAGGCCGGATCCTCGAACAGCGAACGCATCACTTCCGGCGCGGCCTGCAGGTCGTCGACGGTCTCGAACAGCGGCGAGATGTCCAGCGGCACCGCGTCCGATTCCACGCAGCCGGCCACGCGCGCCAGCGCCAGCACCGCCAGCGCGTCGGCGGCGCTGCGCGACATGCTGATGATGTACAGGCCGATCGCGTCGACGCCGTGGCTGCGGCGCAGCGCGAGCACCGCGCGGAAGACGTCCAGGGTCGAGCCGAGCACGTCGCCGGGCGCTTCGGGCGCGGCCGGCGGCTCGCGCAACAGCGCCTGCAGGCGTGCGTTGCGGTCCTCGACCGGGCGCGCCGCCCAACCCTCGTCGCCAAGCAGCGCGGCCAGCGCCGCGTCGTGGACCGCCGAATCCTGGCGCAGGTCGAGCGCGGCCAGGTGGAAGCCGAAGGTGCGCGCGCGCCACAGCACGCGCTGCAGGGCGAAGCGGCCGGCGTGCTCGCCACGGTGCTCGCGCAGGCTGGCGTCGACCAGTTCGAGATCGGCGATCAGCCCGCCCGCGCCGGCATAGCCGCGCTCGTCGCCCTGGGCGGTCAGCGCCAGGCGCGCCTTGATCAGGTCGATCAGGCGCCGGTAGGGCATGTCGGCCAGGCGCGGCCGCAGCTTCCTGGCCGCCTGCGGCAGCAGCGCCACGTACTCGTCGATGCGCGCGGTCACGGCCGGATCGACGTCGACGCGCCCCAGCGACTGGGTCAGCAGGTTGCTCAGTCCGCGCAGGTCGGCGCGGTAGCGCTCGATCGCCTGCGCGCGCTGCGCGTCCAGCGCCGCGCGCACGGTACCCGCGTTGACGTTGGGGTTGCCGTCCATGTCGCCGCCCACCCAGGTGCCGAAGCGCAGCACCTGCGGCAGCGAGATGCGGCGGCCGTACACCGCTTCGACCGCATCGGCGAAGGCCTCGTAGTACACCGGCACCACGCGGTAGAGCATGTGCGCCAGGTAGTAGCCGACGTGCTCGACCTCGTCGGCCACGGTGGGCTTGTGCGCCGGCGTGTCGCTGGTCTGCCAGCCCGCGGTGAGCGCGACGCGGATGCGCTCGATGTCGGCGCGGCGCTCCACCGGCGTGCGCGTGCGGTCGATGTCCTCGACCAGGCGCTCGACGATGTCGCGTTCCTTCTCCAGCATCACCCGCCGCACCGCCTCGGTGGGATGCGCGGTGAACACCGGCTCCACCCACAACCGCGGCAGCGTGGCCTCGAGCTCCTCGAAGCTCACGCCATCGTCGCGCAGGTCGCGCAGCACCGCCTCGAAGCCGCCGGGCTGCGGCAGCTCGCTGATGCGCTCGTAGTCGCGGCGGCGGCGGATGCGGTGCACGCGCTCGGCCAGGTTGATCGCGCCGAAGTAGGTGGAGAATGCGCGCACCACGGCCTCGGCGTCGGCCAGCGGCACCCGCGCCATCTCCGCGGCCAGCGCGTCGACCGGCAGGCCCTGCTCGCGACGCGCGATCGCGGCGCGGCGGATGGCTTCGACTTCGTCCAGCAGGGCGGGCGAACCCTGCTCGGCGAGCACCTCTCCCACCAGCGCGCCAAGCCGCCGCACGTCATCGCGCAACAGGGTGTCGGTCTGGGCGAATTCGAGCTGCTCGCGCAGCGGGCCGTCGGGGATATTCATCGCGGGAACGTTACACGGAATCCGTGCGGCGATGCAGCATCGGTTGCGGCGGCAACCGACCTCACGCCCTATAGTGCGCGGCGTTTTCACCCGCCATCGACAAGGAACATACGGAAATGAAGTCAACCCACCTGCCGCACGTCCGCCTGCCCCTCCTCGCCGCCGCGCTCACGCTGGCCCTGGCCGGCTGTGGCGATGGCGCCGCACCGCAGGCCACCGGCCCCGATGCAGGCAGCAGCGCCGCCCCCACCGCTCCCGAAGCCGCGCCCGCCGCGGCGATCCCGCGCTTCGCAGACGGCCACGACGCCTGCTTCCGCGCGGTCGCAGAGCAGCTCGGCGCCGACACCGAAGTGTCCGAGATCACCTCGACCTTCAGCGCCGACAGCGGGGAGCTGCAGGTGTGCACGGTGGACTACCGGAACCCGGCCGATCCCAGGAAGCTGGTCGGACAGCGGCTCGACCCGGCCACCGGCCGCTTCTCCGAACCCTACGACATCGAACTGTCGGTGTCCGGCAACGCCGCCGACTTCCGCCTGGACGACTACCTGATGCCGCTGTCGCAGGTCGACGCGGCCGCGCTGTCGGGCGTGATGGAAGCGCAGAAGCCGGCACTCGACGGCGTCTACAGCAGCTACAGCTGGACCGGCGTGCGGCTGGTGCCGCCGGGCGCATTCAGCGACGAGCACACCCTGCGCCTGGACCTGGAAGGCCGCCTGGCCGCCAACGACATCAAGAACGGCGGCTACCTGTCGGTCTCGGTCGATGGCGGCACCATCGCCGCCAACCACCTGCTGCCCTGAACGCGGGCGCGCCGCGGCTGGCCGGCCGCGGCGCGCTCAGTAGGCGAACTCGCGGAACACGCGGTCGATGTCGCCGTTCCACTCGCCGTGGAACAGCGCCAGTTTGTATTCCGCGGGCGTCTGCCCGGCTTCGACCGTCTCCAGCAGGGGCGAGAGGAAGTCGCGCTCGTCCTCGCCGCGGGCGTTGTGGCGCGCGCGGCGCTCCAGGCCGGCGGCGGCGATGCGCAAGGTCTCGCGCGCCAGGTCGCGCACGCTGCCGCCACGGAACGGCAGCTTCAGCGCATCGCGCGGCACGCCGTCGCGCAGGGCGTGGCGCTCCTGCCGGGTGAAGTCGCGGACCAGGTCCCAGGCCGCGTCCAGCGCGGCATCGTCGTACAGCAGCCCGACCCAGAACGCAGGCAGCGCGCACAGCCGGTTCCAGGGCCCGCCGTCGGCGCCGCGCATCTCCAGGAACTTCTTCAGCCGCACCTCGGGAAAGGCGGTGGTCATGTGGTCGTTCCAGTCCTGCAGGGTCGGCAGGACGCCGGGCAGCACATCGAGCCCGCCGGCCATGAAGTCGCGGAACGACTTGCCCGACGCATCGACGTACTCGCCATTGCGGTAGGAGAAGTACATCGGCACGTCGAGCAGGTAGTCGACGTAGCGCTCGTAGCCGAAGCCGTCCTCGAACACGAAATCGAGCATCCCGGTGCGGTCGGGATCGGTGTCGGTCCAGATGTGCGAGCGGTAGCTCAGGTAGCCGTTGGGCCGGCCTTCGGTGAACGGCGAATCGGCGAACAGCGCGGTCGCGATCGGCTGCAGCG
>JAEWZE010000098.1 GCA_023395465.1 Pseudomonadota bacterium | reverse complement strand
GCGCCGCGACCGAGACCGAGGCCAGGTGGTTGGCGCTGCGGCCCGTCGCCGGATCGAGCAGGTGATGCAGGCGCGGGTCCGTCCCGAAACGCGTGCCATGCCCCCCCGATGTCGCCAGCGCGGCGCTCTGTCCGCGGCCGCTGCCCAGCGGCAGTTCGAACAGCGTCCTGCCCGGTGCGTCCGGTGCGGCCACCGCGGCGCGCCAGGCGCCGCCATCGGGCCTGCGCCCCAGTGCACGCCCCTCGCCCAGGTCGACCAGCACGTCGCCGAAGCCGTCGGCCAGCAGCAGGTCGGCCACGCGGTCGGTGACGAAGCCCTGAGCCACGCCGTTGAGGGTGATCGCGGCGCCGGCGCGCCCCAGCCGGATCCGGTGGGCGCCCAGCTCCACATCGCCGAAACCCACGCGCTGCCGGGCCTGGGCGATGGCCGCGGGCGGCGGCCCCTGCGGCGACGCGCCGGGGCGGGCGAAGTGATCGAAGTACAGGCGCAGCAGCGGCTGCACGCTGGGATCGAAGGCGCCGCCGCTGGCATGCGCCAGCGACAGCGCGAACGACAGCAGCTCGACCAGCTCGATCGGCGGCTGCTCCAGCACGCCGGCCGCGTTGAGGCGCGACAGCGCCGAACCGGGTCGATACAGGCTGAAGATGGACTCCAGCCGGTCCACCTCCGCCACGCAGCGCGCGATCATCGCCCGGGCATGCGCGCGGTCGGGGTGGACCAGGGTCATCGAGGCCGCCGCGCCCATCGCCACGCCCTTCCAGACGGTCGGGCGCGGCGGCGGCGACGCGGCGAGCACCTGCCCCGGCAACCAGGCCGTGGCGGCACCTGCGGCGGCGATCGAGAGGAAGCGACGGCGCTTGAGCATGGCGGGATCCTCAGTGGTCCGCGTGATGGCGATGGCCATCGCCTTCGGCGGCAGGGCGGTCGTCCGCGGCCGGTGCGTCTTCGCCCGGCAGGGCACCGTCCGTTCCCGCGGCCGCCGGTACCGGCGAGGCGAGCTCCACCGGACCGATCACGTAGTCGTCGGGAATCGCGTCCAGGCGCAGGACGCGGCCGCCGTGGCGGGCGCGGAACGCTTCGGCGTCCGGCTCCGACGCGAAGGGCACGGCTTCGTTGGCGCCCATGCCGCCGCGCATCGCGCTGTCGACCACGAACCACGCCGCGTGCGCATCGACCCAGGTGCCCGGCTCGGGCTGCGCCCACTGCCGCGCCTTGCCCATGTCGTTGACGTAGACGGCCACGACATCCTTGGCTTCCTCGGGCAGGCGCAGGAAGGCGATCGTGTCGCGCACCGACGAGAACCAGACCGGCTCGGCGCGACTGGCCAGGTGGACCTGGCCCTTGGGTCCGTCGTGGTCGGCAAGCAGCATCCCGCAGTAGTGGCCGGTCGCCTCGTCGGAAACCTCCACCGGCGCGGGCGGCGGCCCGGCTGGCGCGGCCCTGTCGCAGGCCGCCGGCAGCAGCATGGCCAGGCCGGCTGCGATCCAGCCCATCCGGGCGATCCTCATATCGGCTTTCTCCTGAAGGCAAGGACGGCCAGCGCCAGTGGCGCCACCACCCAGGCGGCCAGCACCGCGAACAGCAGCGCCGGTGGCGGTGGCGCCGCGTTGCCGGGGCCGGCCAGGCCACTGTAGACGGCCACCCCGTCGTTCGCGGTCATGTTGAAGATCCGGTAGACGTCGGCGGGGTTGAGCAGCAGCGCCAGGTTCAACACGTCCTGGGTCACGTAGCGCCCCTTGTCGGCCACCAGGATGCCCAGCAGGGCCGTGTCGTAGAGCAGCACGAACAGCAGCCATAGCCCCACCGCCAGGCCGGCGGCGGTGGCGCGCTCGCGCACCAGGGTGCTGGCCAGCACGCCCATCGACACGAAGGCGGCGCCGAGCATGGCCGAGGTGAGCACCATCGCCGCGAACGCGCTCCATGCCGGCGCGCCGATCCCGCTGCGCATCGACAGCGCTGCGGCCGCCACGCCATAACCCAGTACCGTGGCGATCGCGAGGATGCTGCTCTGCCCCAGGGCCTTGCCGACGACGACCTGCCACCGCGCCACCGGATACGCCAGCAGCAGCATCAGGGTGCCGCGCTCGTGCTCGCCGACGATCGCGTCGAACGACAGCAGCAGCGCGATCAGCGGCACCAGGAAAATCGTGAGGCTGGCCAGGCTGACGACCACCACGGCCAGCGGATCGGCCTTGACCACGCCGGTGGGCGCGCTGCCGAGCAGCACCAGCGACAGCGACAGCGCGGCCAGCAGCACGGTGGTCGCCACCACCCAGCGGTTGCGCAGTCCGACGCGGATCTCCTGCGCGGCGAGCTTGAGCACGTTCATGCCGCGACCCCGTCCCGCTCCACCAGGCGCCGGTAGAGGTCCTCGAGCCCCGCCGCGCGGGTCTCGACATCCTCGACCGCGTCGCCCATCGCCGCCAGCGCGCGCAGCGCGGCCATCTTCCCCGCCGCCGGCACGCTCAACGCGAGGACGTCGCCGTCGCGCGCGGTGCAGCGACTGCCCGGCGGCAGTGCCGCCAGCAGCTGCGTCGTTTCGCAATCGCGCACGCGCAGCCGCAGCCCGGCATCCGGCACCACGCCGGCGCGCAGTTCGGCCAGCGTGCCCGCCGCCAGCAGCGTGCCGCGATGCATCACCGCGACCCGGTCGACCCGGTGCTCGACCTCGGCCAGGGCGTGGGTACACACCAGCACCGTGGCGCCGCTGCCGCGCAGCATGTCGATGGTATTGAACACGTCGAGCCGGGAAGCCGGATCCAGCCCGCTGGTCGGCTCGTCGAACAGCAGCAGCTTCGGCTCGCCGATCAGGGCCTGCGCGATCCCGAGCCGCTGGCGCATGCCTTTCGAATAGGTCGACACCCGGCGGTGCGCGGCGTCCGCGATCCCGACCAGCGACAGCAGCTCCGGGTTGCGCCGCGGCGACTGGCGCTTGAGCCCCGCGTAGAACGCCATCAGCTCGTGGCCGGTCATCGCCCCGTGGAACGCGACGTTCTCGGGCAGGAACCCGAGCGCACGCCGCGCCTGGGCGCCCTGCGCACCGGCCGGATCGAGGCCCGCCACGCGCACGCTGCCCTCGTCGGGCCGCACCAGCCCGAGCAGCAGCTTGATCAGGGTGGTCTTGCCGGCCCCGTTGTGGCCGACCAGCGCGGTCGCCTCGCCGGCGCGCAGCGCCAGGCTGACGTCGCGCACGGCGACGACATCGCCATAGCGCCGGGTCACGCCGCTCCATTGCGCAATCGTGCTCATCGCGACGCCTGCCCGGCCATCGCCGGCGGTCGCATCAGCGGCGCGCTGTCGACCACGCCGCCCGGATACAGGGCCGGGAACCGCGCCTGCGCCCAGCGCACCATCTGCACGGCCGGGCTGCTCACCAGCACCTTGGCCTGCGGCAGTGTCCACAGGATCTCGTCCATCACGTCGTTGGGGCGGTACGGCCGGTCGGCGATCCCATCGCCGTCCAGGTCGTAGGCCGGGTTGTCGCTCCAGTAGTTGCCGCGGCCTTCCGACGCCCAGTCGACGTAGCGCGTGCCGACGTACTTGACCTGCATCCGGTTGGCGACGAACGCGTTGCCGGCCATGGTGTTGCCCTCGGACCCGGCGGTGAAATGGATGCCCAGCGGACAGCCCTCGAACCAGTTGCCGGAGATGCGGTTGCCGTTGGCGCTGTAGACGAACACGCACTTCTCGCCGCCGCCGCGCACGATGTTGCCGACCACCTGCGAGGCGTTGGTGGAGTTGAGCATCAGGCCGTGGTCGCGGTCGTTCTCCGAGACGTTGTCGCGGATCTCCAGGCGCTCGGAATACATGATCGCCCAGGCGACATGGTTGCCGCGCGAGCGGTTGCCGATCACCCGGCTGTCGTTGGTGTACATGTAGTGGATCGCGAAGCGCAGGTCCGAGAACGTGTTGTCCTGGAACGTGTTGCGCGTGCTGACCTTGACGAAGATGCCGTCGCGGCCATGGCTGATGGTGTTGCCGACCACTTCGGCGCCGGGGGCGTTCCAGATCGAAACGCCGTTGCCGGCTTCGGCCAGGCGCAGGTCCTGGCGCCCGGTGATGACGTTGTCGCGCACGATCGAACCTGCGGCGCCGTGCAGGTAGACGCCGAACAGGTTGTCGACCAGGTGGTTGTCGTGGATCTCGGTCCGCGGGGCCGATTGCCGCACCAGGATCGCCGCGTCCATCGCCGGCAGGTCGAGGCCGGAGCCGGTGATCTCCAGGCCGTGCACGCGCACGTCCGGCGCCGACACGGTGACCACGCTGCCGGCGCCAGGGCCGGCCAGCACGGCGCCGTCGTCGCCGGCCAGCGTGAGCGGCCGATCGAGCACGACCGGACCGGCATGGCGCCCGGCCGCCAGGCGAACCGTATCGCCTGGCGCGGCCGCGTCGATCACCGGCTGCAGCGGCGTGCCCGGCCGCACCCGGTGTTCGGCGGCCGCCAGCGGGCCTGCCGCTGCCCACGCAACCACCGCGACCAGCACGCAGCCCACGCCGCGTGCCGCCGCCTGCGCCGGAGCCGCATCGCGACGATGCGGCTGCCGCGGGCGCCACCGCGCCACCGGACCGTTCCCGCGCCGCAAGGCGGTCAGGCCTCGACCAGCATCCGCCCCTTCATCTCCATGTGCAGGGCATGGCAGAACCACTGGCAGTAGTACCAGTAGACGCCGGGGCGGTCGGCGACGAAGGTGACCGACGCGGTCGCCTGCGGGCCGATCTCCATCGCGACGCCGTAGTTGACGATGGTGAACCCGTGGGTCAGGTCCTCCACCGTGTCCTTGTTGGTCACGTAGACGGTGACTTCGTCGCCCCGCTTGACCTTGAAATCGGTCAGGCTGAAGGTCGGCGCCACCGAGGTCATGTAGACCCGCACCTTGTTGCCGTCGCGGACGACCTGCGACGCCGAGTCCAGGTTCACGCCGTCGGCCTCGGCCTGCTTGCGCGCGTCCTCCCACATCGGGTCGGCACGGTCCCAGACGTTGACCGGGTTGAGCTTGGAACGATGGATGATCTCGATGTCGTGCGGTTCGGCGAACGAGGGGCCGTCGTGCACCAGGATCATCTCGTCGCCGGAGATGTCGATCAGCTGGTCGTTCTCCGGCTTCAGCGGGCCGACGTTGAGGAACCGGTCCTTGGAGAACTTGTTGAGCGACATGAGCCACTTGCCGTCGGCCTCCTTGCTCTCGCCCATCGAGGTGTGGTTGTGGCCCGGCTGGTAGTGCACGTCCAGCTTCTGCACGATCGGGTCGACCTGCTCGCCGTTGAACAGGGCCACCGCCTTGGCGATGTCCCACTTGACCACCTGGCTGTCGATGAACAGGGTCGTGTAGGCGTTGCCGCGCCCGTCGAACGCGGTATGCAGCGGCCCCAGGCCGAGTTCGGGTTCGGCCACCACCGTGTCGCGCGGCTGGATCTTGCCGGCGAACAGGTCGGGGAACTTGCGCACGTCGAACACGGTGACCGTGGGCGAGAGCTTGCCGTTGACCACCACGTGGATGCCGTCGGGCGCGGTATTGATGCCATGCGGGCTGTTGGGCACCGGCACGTAGCGGGTGTACGGCGACTGGGCTTCCTTGCGCCCGTCCAGGACCGGCACCCCGCCGATCGTCTGCGCCTTGCCCTCCGCCACCGCCGCTTCGATCGCCTTCAGGTCGAAGATCGTGATCCAGTCCTGTTCGGCCGCGGTCGATTCCGCCAGCGTCACGCCTTCCTCCGAGTTGTAGCAGGTGGAGAAGGCGTACAGCCCCTGGTAATCGCAGTCGACGTTGTCGAGGTTGCCGCTCACGATGATCTGCCAGGCGACCTTCATCGTCTCACCGTCGACCGCGGTGAAGATGCACTGGTACTGCGAGGGATCGTCGAGGTTGGCGCCGTTGTTGGGAACCGGCACGCTGTCCTCGCCGTTGCAGAACACGTACCCGGTCTTGGGGAACTTCTGCAGGCGCAGGCCGTGGACCGTGTGCTGGTTCGGCAGTTCGATGATTTTGTCGCACTTCATGACGTCGCAGCGGATCCGCGCCACGCGCGTGTTGGCCTTGTCGTTGACGTAGACGTAGCGGCCATCGTGGGCGCCGTCGGTGAACGACATGTGCGGATGGTGCAGGTCGCCGTTGATGTAGGTGCCGCCGCGGCTCTCCAGGAAGCGCCGGGTTTCCGGGGTCAGGCCTTCGGTCAGGATCTTCAGGCTCTCGTTGGTCTGGCCCCAGCCCGTTGCGCTGCAGCGGTTGAACACCGGCACGCGCATCAGCACGCGCATCGACGGCATGCCGACGATGCGCAGCTCGCCGCTCTGCCCGCCGGACAGGAACCCGTAGTACTCGTCGAGTTCGCCCGGCGCGATGTGGGTCTTGGCCAGCGCCGCGTCCGCGTCGGTGCTGCCGCCGGCGGCGGGCGTCGCCCCGGCAGGCGTGGTCGCGCCATCGGCCGGCGCGCCCTTGTCGCCGCAGCCCGAGAGCAGGCCGGTCGCCGCGATGCCGCCCGCGGTCAGGGCCATGACGCCACCCGTCAGCACGCTGCGCCTGCCCGAGTCGGGGAGCGTCGCGCCGTCGGGGGACCCGGTCATCGATTTGCGCCTGTCGTCACTCATGTTCGTTCTCTCCGCTCTGGTAGTTGGGTCCGTCTGGCCGCGGCAGCGACCTGGTTCACGGCCGGGCATCCGCGGCCGCGGGTACATCGCCGGCATCGGAGATCACCGCGACGGGAATCCCCTTCGCGATCGCCTCGCGCTTTTCGCGCTTGAGCCGGCGCTGGATCTTGACCGGGCACTTCTTGTCGCTGTGGTACAGCACCTGGCAATGCAGGCACGAGATGCATTCGTTGGGGTTGATGTGGCCTTCCGGATGGATTGCTTCCACCGGGCATTCCTTGAAGCAGCGCATGCACGGATTGCCGCATTCGCGGTAGCGCTTGAGCCAGTCGAACATCCGCATCCGCCCGGGGATGGCGAGCGCCGCGCCCAGCGGGCACAGGTAGCGGCAGAAGAACCGCTCGACGAACAGCCCGGCCACGACCAGCGCCACCGCGAACAGCACGAACCACCACTCGCGCATGAAGCGCAGGACGATCGCGGTCTTGAACGGCTCGACCTCGGCCAGCGTCTCGGCGTAGGCGAGCGAGCCCAGCGATACCGCGAACAGCGCGAGGAAGATGATGTACTTGACCGGCCACAGGCGCTGGTGGACGGCCCACGGGATCTTCAGCTGCGGCACCTTCAGCGCCCTGGCGACGCGGTTGCTCAGTTCCTGCAGCGCGCCGAACGGGCACAGCCAGCCGCAGAACGCGCCGCGTCCCCAGAAGATCAGCGCCACCGCCACCGAACACCACAGGATGAAGATCAGCGGATCGATCAGGAACGACGACCAGTTGAACCCCGTGCGCAGCGCGCTGGCGAACGTCAGCACGTTGACCACCGACAGCTGCGCCTGGGCGACCCAACCCAGCCAGAACAGGGTGATGGCGAGGTAGCCCAGCCGGATCCGGTCGAACAGCTTCTCGCGTTTGACCAGTGCATCCTGGAAGAAGAAGATCCCGGTCAGCGCGACGAGCATCGCGCCGAGCATGGCGATGGCGACGACCTTGCTCTGCCAGATGCGCTTCCACAGTGGATCCGCCTCGTCCTCCTCGAGGAAGGCGTGCGCATCGGCCGGCGCGCCGGCGGACACCGGCATGTCGGCGCGCGCGTCGGCCTGCGCCGGGCCCATGCCCGCAGCCGTCGACTGCGCCGGCACGCCCCGGGTGTAGCTGGCCGGGATCGAGTACGGCAGGTCGAACGAGACGAACGCCTTGCTCAGCGCGCCGGTGGCCCGCTGCACCAGCAGCTGCAGCCGCCAGGGCTGCGTCGGGTCGAACTCGCTGCCTTCGGGAATGACGAAGATCCCGATCTCCTTCAGCGAGGGCGCCCCGTCGGCCGCGATCGTGCCGACGCGCCGGTGCAGCTGGTCGCGGAAGCGGATCGTCTCCGCGCCCTGGAGCAGCTCGATGCGGTCGAAGATGCCGCCGCGCACGTATCCGGACCCCTTGAAGGAGTAGGTTCCGTCGCCTGCGACGAGGATCGCGTGCTGGTCGGGCGCCAGCATCCCGAGCATGGTCGCGTATTCGCTCTCGCCCAGCAGGCTGCGCCCGATCGCCGGCTGCGACACCAGCGCCACGTAGAGGTCGATGAACGGATCCTCGGGCGCACCGCGCTCCCGGCGTCGCGCCGCGACCGGATCGCCCGCTTCGACGAACCTGCGGTTGACGTCGTCCACGGTCAGGTGCAGGTGCTGGACCGCCCCTTCGTCGAGCAGCCGCTGCCAGCCGACGACCGCGCCTGCCTCGGGATCGAGCGTGCGTGCCGCCGCCTCGGGCGCGCTGCCGGTACCGCCCAGGCCCAGCAGGCGCGAGACCCGCACCGCCGAACGCGTGATGCTTTCGCCCATCACCAGCGCGGTGACGGTGGCGCCGCTGACCAGGTCCACGCGCGGCGGCCCGCTGCCGTCGGCCGCCGCCCGCAGCGGGTTGTAGCCGATGTAGGCGGCCATGAAATCGACCACGCGCTGCTCGGGGATGCCGATCAGCACGATCGGTTCGCTGTGTTCGACCAGCTTCAGTCCGACGATGGTGCCGGCCGTGTCCAGCCCCACCAGGATGTGGATCGGCTTGCTGGAGTACCCCGCGGTGTCGACGTACTGCGAATTCAGGTAGGCGTAGCCGACCAGCTGGTCGCCCTTGAACACCTGCGCGACGGGTGGAGACGGCCGGGTCGGTCCGAAGCGGTCGGCGCCGGGCACCAGGTCGCCGGGCGCGACCTCGTTCACGAATGTATCGAACGTCGCCGCCTGTTGCGCACCGACCGGCTGCCACGCCAGCATGGCAATCAGGATGGCGGCGAAGATGGCGCGCCACGTCACGCTGGCAGTTCCACGGGACCCACTCCCTTCGATGCTTGTGTGATGATGGCCTCTGGCAAGCCGCAGCCACCCGCACAGTCCGCGATGGCGGCGAGTATAGGCGAGGTCAATGACATGGGTCGAACACCTTCCATGCGCGATCCGCATGCCGCGCGCGACGACGACGATCGCGACCGCCGTCACAGCCCGGCCAGCGAGTACGCGCGCAGGCGATCACGCCTGCACCGCGATCCCGACATCGACGTGGTCGACATGGCCACCCTGGTCTCCGTCGCACGGGCCATCGAGGACGAGGCGGTGCGCCGCTATGCGCTGCTTGCCGAACTGATGGAGGCGCGCGGCGAACCGGCGACGGCCGCGGCGTTCCGCGTGATGCTGGACGAGGAGCGCAGCCATGTGGCGGCGGTCGACCGCTGGGCCGCGTCGGTCGGCGAGCCCGGCGTCGCCGCGACGGAGGTCGAATGGCGGTTGCCCGAGGACCTGTCGCGTTCCTGGGACGAGATCTCCGGCAGCGCGCTGCTGACGCCCTACCGCGCCTTCGCCGTGGCGGTCGAGAACGAGGAGCGCGCGTTCGCCTTCTACGCCTACCTCGCCGCGCGCGCGGAAAACGCGCGGATCCGCGCGGAAGCCGAGAAACTCGGCGCCGAGGAGTTGCGGCATGCGGCGCTGCTGCGCGGCTGGCGTCGCCGCGCCTACCACCGCGAGCGTCGCGCGCAGCAGACCGCGCGGACGCAGGTCGATTCGGTCGCGATGCTGCGCGAGGTCCTGGCCCGGCACGAGGCGGCGATCGCCGCGGCGCACCTGGCGTTGGCGTCGCGGCTGCGTCGCGCCGGCGACGAGGCGGATGCACGCCTGCTCGAGGGCGCCCTCGGCACGACGGCCTCGGCCGCCGATGCCGGGCCGGACGTGGAAGCCGCGACAGTCGGCGGCGCGCCCGGCGCGCAGGACCCGGAGGATCCACGCCACCTGCTGGTCGATGCACAGAAGCCCCTGGAGGCGCTGGTCGACGTGCTCGAGGGTGTCATGGCCACGGCCGACGGCGAGCTGTTCGAGGAAGCGGCGGCGGCGGTCAGCAGGACCCTGGAGCGGATCGCCCGGATCTCTTTCCGGATCGGCGGTTCCGGCGGCACGTAGGCGACGCAGCGTATCGGCAAGCGCGTCCAGCCAAGGCGCCATCGATGGCGCGCCCGCACCGGTCGACCCGTGAGTGGCCGCCCGATCGAAGCGACCAGCCACCGTGCTCCGGACGACCCCTCAGCACCCGAGCCGTTCCATCGCCCGCACGATGCCTGCCGTGCTCTCGCGCGCCTGCTGGAGCGCGCGCT
>JAEWZE010000038.1 GCA_023395465.1 Pseudomonadota bacterium | reverse complement strand
GACGGCGCCGACAACCTGGCCAAGCAGTCCGGCGGCTGGACGCTGACCTGGCAGGGCGACGGCACCTCGCGCAAGGACTTCCCCAATGCCGATTCGATCTGGGACGGGCTCAAGGCGCAGATCGATGCCGCCGGCGGCCATGCCGAGTTCGTCGAGGACGGTGCCTACACGCGCAAGCCCGACGTGGCGGTGGTGGTGTTCGGCGAGGAGCCCTATGCCGAGTTCCAGGGCGACCTGTCGAACCTGATGTTCAAGTCCGGCAAGTCCGGCGACCTGGAACTGATGCGGAAGCTCAAGGCCGACGGCATCCCGGTGGTGGCGGTGTTCCTCAGCGGCCGGCCGCTGTGGCTCAACCGCGAGATCAACGCCGCCGATGCGTTCGTCGCCGCCTGGCTGCCCGGCTCGGAAGGTGGCGGCGTGGCCGACGTGCTGCTGCAGGGCGCGGACGGCAAGCCGCAGCATGACTTCAAGGGCAAGCTCAGCTTCTCCTGGCCGCGTCGCGCCGACCAGTACGCCAACAACGTCGGCCAGGAAGGTTACGACCCGCTGTTCCCGTTCGGCCACGGCCTGACCTATGCCGACAAGGGCGACCTGGCCGCGCTGCCCGAGGAGCCGGGCATCGATCCGGACGCCGGCTCGGCCAATACCTGGTTCGTGCGCGGCGCGCCGACCACCGGACTGACCCTGCGCCTGGTCGGCGCCGACGGCGTCGCGATGGACGTGGTGCATCCGGCAGCGAAGACCGCGGACGGTTCGCTGGAGATGAGCGCGATCAACACCGAGGTGCAGGAAGGCGCGCGCCTGTTCAACTGGACCGGCGCAGGCGCGGTGCAGCTGCTGTCCTACCAGCCGCTCGACCTCTCGCGCGAGACCAATGGCGACGTGCCGGTGGTGCTGGAACTGCGCGTGGACGCGTTGCCCGCCACTCCGGACGCGACGCTGTCGGCCGGTTGCGGCGAGGGTTGCGCCGGCGAGGCGGCGATCGGCGAGGCGCTGGCGAAGCTGCCGCGCGGCGAGTGGACGCGCCTGGGCGTGCCGCTCAAGTGCCTGCGCGCGGGCGGTGCGGATACCGCGCGGCTGGTGCTGCCGTTCGCACTGCGTGCCGCCGCCGGCACGACGCTGGCGCTGAGCGGCGTCTCGGTCAGCACCGAGTTCGACCATCTGGCCGGCTGCGCCACCGAATAGCTCTTCCTCCGCCGGGACGTGCCGCTCTCCGATCGGCCGTCCCGGTCTTTTTTTGCCGCGAGGGGAACCGGGGGTGCGGGTCCTGTGCAACGCTGCGATGCGCACGGGGCCACGGGCGATCAGGCGGCAAGGGGCTAGACTCGTCTGCCCGCCTCCGCGAGCGTGCCCCATGATCGACCTGCACTACTGGCCGACGCCGAACGGCCACAAGATCACCCTGATGCTCGAGGAGCTGGCCGAGGCCGGCGCCGGGCTGGAATACGCGGTCCGCCCGGTCAACATCGGCCAGGGCGACCAGTTCCGCGCAGAGTTCCTCGCGATCTCGCCCAACAACAAGATGCCGGCGATCGTCGACCATGCGCCGGCCGACGGCGGCGCGCCGCTGAGCGTGTTCGAATCCGGCGCGATCCTGCTGTACCTGGCGGAGAAGACAGGACGCTTCCTGCCCACCGGCCTGCGCGAGCGCACCGTCGTGCTGGAATGGCTGTTCTGGCAGGTGGCCGGCCTGGGCCCGATGACCGGGCAGTACGGCCACTTCCACGTCTACGCGCCGGAACAGATCGACTACGCGAAGAAGCGCTATGCCGGCGAGGCCAACCGCCTGCTTGGCGTGCTGGACCATCGCCTGGCGGGCCGCGCCTTCATCGCCGGCGACGACTACAGCATCGCCGACATGGCCGCCTACCCCTGGGTCGGTGCCTACGACAATGCGCCGATCGACCTGTCGCCGTATCCGGAAGTGCGGCGCTGGCAGGCCGCGATCGCCGCCCGCCCGGCGACGCAGCGCGCGTATGCGCTTGCCCGCCAGGTCAATCCCGACCTCGGCAAGCCGATGGGCGAGGAACAGAAGCGGGTGCTGTTCGGCACCGCGCCGCGGCGGACCTGAGCCGCGTCGACGCGCCCCCGTCGCCCGGCAGGCCCGCGCACCGGGGCGCGGCTGGCATCGGCGGGAAGCCGGGAGGCCTTGCGCGCCTCCGCGGCAGGGGCGGTCCGCGCCGCGGGGCCGTCGCCGCGACGCCGCTCCTACAATAGGCGCGATGCCCGAGGGATCCTGCCCATGCGCCTTGCCGCCCTGCTCACCATGACCCTGGCTGCCGCCACCGCCACTGCCGCCCCCGCGGCGCCCGATTCCGGCCCGCGCCGGCTCACTCTGGAAGCCATCACCGGTGATGCGCCGCTGTCCGGGCCGACGCTGATGAAGCCGCAGGTCGCGCCGGACGGCTCGCGCGTGACCTTCCTGCGCGGCAAGGATGCCGACCGCAACCGGCTCGACCTGTGGGAATACGACGTCGCCAGCGGGCAGACGCGGATGCTGGTCGACTCGCGCGTGGTGCTGCCGGGCGAGGAAGCGCTGAGCGACGAGGAGAAGGCGCGGCGCGAGCGCCAGCGCATCGCCGGGCTGTCGGGCATCGTCGATTACCAGTGGGCGCCCGATTCGCGGCGGCTGCTGTTCCCGCTCGGCGGCGAACTGTACCTGTACGACCTGGACCGCGACGGCGGCGCCGCGGTGCGCAAGCTGACCGCCGGCGAGGGCTTCGCCACCGACCCGCGCATCTCGCCGGCCGGTGGCTACGTGAGCTTCGTGCGCGCACGCGACCTGTGGGTGATCGACCTGCGCGACGGCCGCGAACTGCGCCTGACCACCGACGGCAGCGACACCATCGGCAACGGCGTGGCCGAGTTCGTCGCCGACGAGGAGATGGACCGGCACACCGGCTACTGGTGGGCGCCCGACGATTCGGCCATCGCCTTCGCCCGCATCGACGAGTCGCCGGTGCCGCTGGTGCGCCGCTACGAGATGTACGCCGACCGCACCGAGGTGGTCGAGCAGCGCTACCCGGCCGCCGGCGAGCGCAACGTGCTGGTGACGCTGGGCGTGATCGCGCCGCAGGCGGGCGCCAGGCCGCAGTGGATCGACCTAGGCGCCGAGCGCGACATCTACCTGGCGCGCGTGGACTGGCGCGATCCGCAGCGGCTGACCTTCCAGCGCCAGTCGCGCGACCAGCAGCGGCTGGATCTCATTGAAACCACCCTGGCCACGGGCGCACAGCGCACCCTGGTGACCGAAACCTCGAAGACCTGGGTGCCGCTGCACAACAGCCTGCGCTTCCTGTCCGACGGCCGCTTCCTGTGGTCCTCCGAGCGCGACGGCTACGAGCACCTGTACCTGGCGTCCGAGGATGGGAGCCAGCTCACCCCGCTCACCCGCGGCGACTGGCCGGTCGACGCGCTGCTGGCGGTGGACCAGGCCGCGGGCCTGGTCTATTTCAGCGCCGGCATGCGCGCCTCGCGGCCGGACCTGGCCAACGACGCGGCCGCGCCGCCGGTCGCCGCGCCCACCGAGCGCCACGTGCACGTGGTGTCGCTCGACGGCGGGCAGGTGCGTACGCTCTCGCAGCCGCCCGGTACCCACAACGCAAGCTTCGCGCGCAATGCCAGCGTCTACGTCGACAGCTGGTCCAACACCACCACGCCGCCGCAGATCGAGCTGTTCCGTGCCGACGGGACGCGCATCGCCAACCTGCTGCCCAATGCGCTGGACGATCCAGGCCATCCGTATGCGCCCTATCGCGACGCGCACCGTCCCACCCGCTTCGGCACGCTCACCGCCGCCGACGGCACCACGCCCCTGCACTACAGCCTGATCCTGCCGCCGGACTTCGACCCCGGCAGGCGCTATCCGGTGATGGTGTACGTCTACGGCGGCCCGGCCGCGCAGACGGTGCTCGACAGCTGGCCGGGCCGCGCCGATGCGTTCTTCAACCAGTACCTGGCGCAGCAGGGCTACGTGGTGTTCTCGCTCGACAACCGCGGCACCCCACGGCGCGGACGCGCGTTTGGCGGCGCGCTGTACGGCGTGCAGGGCACGGTGGAGGTCGACGACCAGCGCAAGGGCGTGGAATGGCTGCGCGCCCAGCCCTGGGTGGACGGAGAACGCATCGGCGTGCACGGCTGGTCCAACGGCGGCTACATGACCCTGATGCTGCTCGGCCGCGCGCCCGGCGACTACGCCTGCGGCGTGGCCGGCGCACCGGTCACCGACTGGGCCCTGTACGACACCCACTACACCGAGCGCTACATGGGCCTGCCCGACGCCAATCCGGCGGGCTACGCCGCCGCGCGCGTGCTCGCGCATTCGGCCGCGATCCGCCCGGGCGCGCTGCAGCTGGTGCACGGCATGGCCGACGACAACGTGCTGTTCAGCAATTCCACCGCGCTGATGAGCGACCTGCAGGCGCGCGGCACGGCGTTCGAGCTGATGACCTATCCGGGCGCCAAGCACGGCCTGCGCGGCAAGGACGCGCTGCACCGCTACCGGCTGGCCGAAGCCTTCCTCGACCGCTGCCTGCGCCGCTGAGCCGCGCTCAGCGCAGCCGGGCCAGCATGCGCTGGTGACCGATCAGGCGCGCCCAGCGCGCGCCCACGTCGGCCCAGCACACGTAGGCCGCCTCGCCGGCCAGGCGCCACAGCGCGGCCGGCCGCCACGACTGCACCGGTTCGGCCGCGCACAGTTCCCAACGCAGGCCCAACTGGCCGGCCAGCAGCGCGCAGCGCGCCAGGTGGTAGCGGCTGCTGAGCAGGGTCACCGTGTCCGGCGCGGCGCCGGGCTGCCACAGCGCACGCGCGTTGCGCAGGTTCTGCAGGGTGTCGCGCGAACGGTCCTCCAGCACCAGCGGCGCATCGGTCGGGATGCCGAGCTCGCGCAGATGCGCCTGCGCCAGCGCGGCCTCGGTCGGCGCGCCGGCCGGTCCGCCGCCCAGCAGCAGCATGCTGCGCGGTGGGCGCTGCCGCCACAGGGTCGCCGCGCGCTGCAGGCGCGCCTGGAAATCCGGATCGGGACGCCCGCGCGGCGCATGCTTGCCGAACAGCAGCACGGTCTGGCCGCGGCCCGGCTCGCAGGGCGCGCTGCGGGCGATGCGGACCACGTGCACGAAGTAGCCCACGTAGACCACGCCCAGGCTCGCGACACAGGCCAGTCCGGCGACCGCGAGCGAGTGCAGCGCGTCGCGATCGGCCAGCAGGGCCAGCTTGTGGACCAGGCGCGACCGGGGCATCCGCGCGGCCTCCTCGCTCAGGGAACGCGCAGTCTATCCTCACCGGGCGGTCGCTATACTCGGGCGCCTTTTGCCTCCGAGCCGCCGTGCCAGCACCGTCCCTGCCCCGCCCCATGCCGCCCATCGCCATCCGCGCCTGGAGCGCGACCACGGCCCTGGGTCCGGGCGTGGCGGCGCAAGCGCAGGCACTGGCGGCACGTCGCGGCGGCCTGCGCCGCAACGATTTCGGACCGGCGCCGCTGCCCACCTGGATCGGGCGCGTGGACGGGCTCGAGGACGCGCCCCTGCCGGCGCATCTGGCCGGCTGGGAATGCCGCAACAACCGCCTTGCCTGGCTGTCCCTGCAGCAGGACGGATTGCCCGAGGCGCTGGCGGCGCTGGTCGCGCGCCACGGCGCCGACCGCGTCGCGCTCGTCGTCGGCACCTCCACCTCGAGCATCGGCGCCAGCGAGGAAGGCTATGCGCGCGCGCAGGCCGACGGCGCCGCCTGCTTCCCCGAGGACCTGCGCCGGCCGATCGTCCACACCCCTCATTCGCTCGGCGATTTCCTGCAGCACGCCAGCGGCCTGCGCGGCCCCTGCATGACGGTGGCCACGGCCTGCTCGTCCAGCGCCAAGGTGTTCGCGCAGGCGGCGCGGCTGATCCACGCCGGCGTGGTCGATGCGGCCCTGGTCGGCGGCGTCGACACCCTGTGCGGCAGCGTGCTGTTCGGCTTCAACGCGCTGGGACTGGTATCGCCGGAGCCGTGCCGGCCGTTCGACGCCGGGCGCGACGGCCTGTCGCTGGGCGAGGCGGGCGGTTTCGCCCTGCTCGAACGCGCGACGCCTGGCGAGGGCAGCCTGCAGCTGCGCGGCTACGGCGAATCCAGCGACGCGCACCACATGTCCGCGCCGCATCCAGAAGGCCTCGGCGCCAGCCTGGCCATGCGCGATGCACTGGCACGCGCGGGCATCGACGCCGGCGAGGTGGGCTATCTCAACCTGCACGGCACCTCGACGCCGGCCAACGACGCGATCGAGGCGCGCGCGGTCGCCGACCTGTTCCCCGACACGCTGCACGCCAGCTCCACCAAGGGCTGGACCGGGCACACCCTGGGCGCGGCCGGGATCGTCGAATCGGTGATCGCCCTGATCGCGCTGCGCGACGGGGTGCTGCCGGGCATCCTCAACAGCGCCACGCCCGATCCGGGCTGCGGCCCACAGGTGCGCTTCGACAACGCGCAGCGCGCGATCGACTACGCGATGAACAACTCCTTCGGCTTCGGCGGCAACAACTGCTCGCTGGTGTTCGGTCGCGGAGCGGCGGCATGAGCGCGCTCACCGCCCGCATCGCCGGCATCGGCTTCTGGAGCGACGGCCTGCCCGACTGGGCCGCCGCGCGCGCCTACGCGATGTCGGGCGTGCTGCCGGCCGAGGCGCCGGCGCGGCCTGCGCCGGCGCTGCTGGCGCCCAACGAACGCCGCCGCGCGCCGCCCTCGGTGCTGGTCGCGCTGGAGGTCGCACTGGCCGCCTGCCGCGACGCCGGCATCGCCGCCGACACGCTGCCCTCGGTCTTCACTTCCACCCACGGCGACCTCGGCATCACCGACTACATGTGCGCCACGCTGGCGACCGCGCCGGGCGAACTCTCGCCGACGAAGTTCCACAACTCGGTGCACAACGCCGCCGCCGGCTACTGGACCATCGGCGCCGGCTGCATGAAAACCACCACCGCCATCAGCGCGCACCGCGCCAGCTTCGCGCAGGGCCTGGTCGAGGCGATGACGCAGCTGGCCACCGACGCGCAGGCGGTGCTGCTGGTCGGCTACGACACCGCGGCCAGCGGCCTGCTCGGCACGGTGACCCGCAGCGAGGGCCTGCTCGGCGCGGCCCTGGTGCTGGTGCGCGAGGGGCGCGGCCCGCGGCTCTCTGCACGACTCGCCGATGGCGAGGCCGAGCCGGGCGCCGGCGCGCTCGCGCTGCGTGCACGGGCCAATGCGATGGCGCCGATGCTGCCGCTGTTCGACGCGCTGGCGGCGGGCGACGCGGCGGTCGGACTGCATGCCGGCCCCGGCCGCCGGCTGCTGCTGGACATCGACCATGGCTGAGCAGCCGATCCTGCATCGCGGCAACGTCGCGGCCGTGATTCCCGCGCTCAACGAGGAGCTGCGCATCGCCGAGGTCGTGGCCGGCGCGCTCGCGCAGTGCGACCTGGTGATCGTGGTCGACGATGGTTCGGACGACGCGACCGCCAGCATCGTCGCCGCGACCCCGGCCGTGCTGCTGCGCCACCCGCAGCGCATGGGCAAGGGCCGTGCGCTGCGCGACGGCTTCGCCGAGGCCCTGCGCCGCGGCATGGCCGCGGTGGTGACCATGGACGGCGACGGCCAGCACGATGCGCGCGACATCCCGCGCCTGGTCGCCGCGGCCAACGCGCATCCGGGCAACATCGTCAACGGCGCGCGCCTGCGCAAGCGCAGCACCCAGCCCTGGTACCGGCGGATCGGCAACGACTTCGGCGACTGGGGCATCGCCTGGGGCTGCGGCTTCCGCCTGGTCGACAGCCAGAGCGGGCAGCGCCTGTATCCGGCGCCGGTGCTGGCGTTGCGCGACGTCCCGGGCGAAGGCTTCGTGTTCGAGGCGCAGATCCTGATCTCGGCCGCGCGCGAACTCGGTTTCGGCGTGGTGTCGGTGCCGGTCGAGACCCGCTATGCCGAGGCCGGCAGCCCACTGCAGTTCCGCAAGAGCCACTTCCGCCTGTTCCGCGACCTGTCGCGCATCACCACCCACGTGGTCGGCCAGGTGCTCGGCCACGGCCGGCTGCTGGACGCCTACCGGCGCAAGCGTGGCCGCGCGCCGGTGATCTTCGACCGCGATGCGGCCATGCCGGACGAGCAGCGGCAGCGAGCCGGGCAGTGAACGCGGCCGTCCGTCCGCTGCGCTAGTCTCGCAGTCCCGTCTTTCCCCCAAAGCGCGCCCATGCCCCAGACCGACAAGCGGACCGACGTCATCATCCTCGGCGGCGGCCTGGCCGGCCTGACCCTGGCCCTGCAGCTGCGCCTGCGCGCGCCGTCGCTGTCGGTCACCGTGGTCGAACGGCGCCCCCATCCGGTGCGCGAAGGCGCGTTCAAGGTCGGCGAATCCACGGTCGAGATCGGCGCGTACTACTTCGCCGACGTGCTCGGGCTGCGCGAGCACCTGGAAGCCGAGCAGATCCGCAAGTTCGGGTTCCGCTTCTTCTTCTCCGACGGCAGCCAGGCCATCGACGGCTGCACCGAACTGGGCGTGAGCCAGCTGCTGCCGACGCCGTCGTGGCAGATCGACCGCGGCCGTTTCGAGAACTTCCTCGGCGAGCGCGCACGCGCGCAGGGCGTGGAGTTCCGCGACGCCACGACGGTGCGCAGCCTGGCGCTGGCCGAGGGCGACGAAGACCACGTGGTCGGCATCGAACACGAGGGCCAGTCGCTGCAGTTGCGCAGCCGCTGGCTGCTCGATGCCAGCGGGCGCGCCGGCCTGCTCAAGCGCAAGCTCGACCTGGCCAAGCCCAACGACCACGACGTCAACGCGGTCTGGTGGCGGGTGGAGGGGATCATCGATCCCAACGCCTGGTCGCAGGATGCGGCCTGGCTGCAGCGCTGCGACCCGCCCGACCGCTGGCGCTCGACCAACCACATGTGCGGCGCGGGCTACTGGTTCTGGCTGATCCCGCTGGCCTCGGGCGCGCATTCGCTGGGGATCGTCTGCGACGCGAAGACGCACCCGCTCGAGACCATGAACACGCACGCCAAGGCCATGGAGTGGCTGCACCGTCACCAGCCGCAGGTAGCGCAGTGCCTGGAGCGCGACGGACATGCGGTGCAGGACTTCCTGTTCCTGCGCAACTTCTCCTACAGCGCAACGCAGCTGTTCTCGACCCGGCGCTGGGCGATCACCGGCGAGGCCGGCGTGTTCCTCGATCCGTTCTATTCGCCGGGCAGCGACTTCATCGCGATCGCCAACACCTACATCTGCGACCTGCTCGCGCGCGATGCCGCGGGCGAGGCGTTCGAACCCTACGTGTCGCTGTACGAGCAGCTGTACTTCTCGTTCTACGAGAACACGCTGCCCCTCTACCAGGACCAGTACGCGCTGTTCGGCGACGAGCGGGTGATGCCGGTGAAGGTGATCTGGGACTACACCTACTACTGGGCGCTGCTGGCGCCGCTGTTCTTCAGCGGGCGGCTGACCGACCTGCCGACGCTGGGCCGGCTGCGGCCCCTGTTCGAAGACGCCAGCGCGCTCAACCTGGCGATGCAGCCGCTGCTGCGCGAATGGGGCGAGCGCAACCAGGGCCGCGCAGCGCCGGAACCGCGCCTGCTCGACCAGTTCCGGATCGACTGGTTCCGGGAGATGAACGGCCAGCTCGGCGACACGCTCGACACCCCCGCGTTCGTGCAGCGCATGACCGGGAACGTGGCGCGCATGCGCTGGCTGGCGGGGGAGATCCTGCAACGGGCCCGGGCCGACCAGCCCGAGATCGACGACCACGGCCTGCAGGAGCGCCTTGGTGCGGACGCGGACGCCGCGCCCTCGCTGTTGCCGGTGTGGTATGCCGCAGAGGGTCTCGCGGCCTGACCGGCCCGGGACCAGGCTCAGGGCGCGTCCGGCGGCGGCGGGTTCTCCACCCATACGGCGATGCCGCTGGCGTAGGTCTGGGTCGGCGAGATGTTGACGCCGACGCCCACGCTCGACGCGCTGCGCCCGCCGAACCGGCCGACGCCGCCACCGACGCTCACCGCGCTGTTGTCGGGTCCCTGGCCGGTGCCCTGCAGCAACACGCCGTTCGCCCCCAGGCGTGCGGCTTCCTTGCGCAGGTTGCGCAGCACCGCGTTGGACTTGTTCTGCGCGCCATAGGTGAACGCCCCGCTGCCCACGTCCAGCCGCGCGATCTCCTCGTAGCCCCCCGGCGGCGGCCCGTAGTAGATGCGCACCTGCGCAGGATCGATGGGCGGACGCGGCGTGCCGGTCAGCACGTGCGAACTGGCGCAGGCGGCCAGCAGCGACAGCGCGGCGCAGGCCAGGAGGAAGGCGAGTGGACGGGCCATGGCGGCGTTTCCCGGTTGGATCTGCGCCAGTGTCCGCCGCTGCCCGTGAACGCGACGCGACCCCACCGCCCCTCAGTTCTGGCCGATGCGCGCGCCGTCCACCGGATTCGCCAGCCAGCGCTTGATGTGCCAGGTCAGGGCGCGGAAATTGGCGTTCATCTGGAAACAGCCGCTGGTCAGGCCGCCGCCCCTGCCCTGCATCACGCCGTTGAAGCCGGCCAGGCGCTCGCCGTCCTGGTAGAGCGCACCGCGCACGCGCAGGGTCTGGGTGTGCTCGATGAACCAGTTGCCGCCCCACAGCGCATCGACGATCTCGACCTTGAGCACGCGCCCGCGCATGTCGGCCAGCGGCGCCTGCGCGGGCACCGTCACCTTGCGCAGCTCGCGCACCAGCGCCTGGGTGAAGTGCTCCGGCACCGCACAGTGCACGAGGATCTCCGGGTCGATGTCGGCACCCTCCACCACGGGCACCGGCACCTGCAGGCGGATCTTGTCCCCGGCCGCCGCCGGAGCCACGGCCAGCCAGGCGAGCAGCAGGATTGGAGCCAGTCGCATCGTTCTCCCCGTGGGTCGCCACGCACATGCGGCGACGGACATGAAGCCGCGCGCAAGCCCGGGAGTCAACTCATGCCGCCGTCGATGCCGATCACCTGGCCGTTGATGTAGCCGGCCTCCTCCGAGCACAGGAAGCCGACCAGCGCCGCGACCTCGGCCGGCGTCCCGGCGCGCGCTGCCGGCACCATCTGCCGGATCGTCGCCGGGTCGAACGCCGCCTCGGCCATGCGTCCGGCGACGACCCCGGGGGCCACCACGTTGGCCGTGATCCCGCGCGAGCCCATCTCGCGCGCCAGCGACTTGCTGGCGCCATGCAGCGCGGCCTTGGCCGCCGCGTAGTTGGTCTGGCCACGGTTGCCCAGCACCGCCGCCACGCTCGACACGCTGACGATCCGGCCCCAGCGCGTGCGCGCCATCGGCAGCAGCAGTGGCTGGGTGACGTGGAAGAAACCGTGCAGCGACACGTCGATCACGCGCTTCCACTGCAGGTCCGACATGCCCGCCATCGGCGCGTCGTCGTGGATGCCGGCGTTGTTGACCACCACCTGCACCGGCCCGGCCTCGAGCAGGGCCTCCATCGCCGCGCGCGTCGCGTCGCCATCGGCCACGTCGAAGGCGATCGCCTCGGCGCTGCCGCCGGCCGCGAGGATATCGTCGA
This sequence comes from Pseudomonadota bacterium, assembly GCA_023395465.1. Lineage (GTDB taxonomy): Bacteria > Pseudomonadota > Gammaproteobacteria > Xanthomonadales > Xanthomonadaceae > Luteimonas. The sequence continues at coordinate 2,670 of JAEWZE010000038.1, read as the reverse complement.
CCACTGCCTGCGCCCGGGCCAGGTTCGCGTTGGCGTGCACGAGCACGTGCATCCCGCCGGTCGCCAGCCGCGCGCAGATCGCGCCGCCCAGGTCGCCGCTGCCGCCGGTAACGAGTGCCCGTTTCATCGCATCTTCCGTGCTGGGGGCCGTCGATTATGCGGGCAGCCCCGCAGGGTCGCACCCGATGGGCCGGACCCGACCTCGGGTCAGCCCCAACTACGCCGGTGCCGGCGCGCCGCCTAGGCTGCGCGCATCCATGCCAAGGACGCGCCCGCATGCTCGACGCCATCACCCCGTCGCCCTTCCCGCCCGCAAGCCTCGCCACGCCGCCGTTGACGGCGCTGCAGGCCGCGGGCGGCAGCGATCTCGATGCCCACCTGGCCGGACTCGCCGACGCCGGCGAGCTGGATGGATTCCTCGCCCAGACCGCGGACGCGCTCGAACTCGCACGGCAGTCCCCGGTCTTCGCCGACCAGCTCGACCCGCTGCTGGGCGACATCCGCGGCGCACTGTCGCGGCTGGACGGCGACCGGCTCGATGCCGGCACGCGCGCCGCGGTCGATGCGGTGGTGGCGCGGCTGGACGAACACCTGGGCACGGCCGACGCGCCCGATCCGGCCATCGAGGTGCCCGGCGGCGGGCTCGAGGCGCACGAGGACGCCGGCGGCCACCTGATCGAGCGCCACGTCGGCAAGAGCGAGCAATGGCTGCTCGACCGCGTCGACCGCGAGAACATCAGCGCGGCCTCGAGCTTCCGTGACCTCCCCGGGGCCGAGCACGTCGTCGCGCAGACCATCGCCCTGCACCAGGATCGCATCGACGCCTGGGTCGGCGGCCAGGGCGGGAACCGCTTGGTGGTGGACGCGCGCTTCGATGCCAGCACCGGCATCTCGGTCGAGCGCGGAGACGACGCGGCGCGCGATGTCTTCTCGGTCAGGCTGGTCCTGGAGCGGTCCAGCCGGCTCGAGGACATCGGCTATAGAATCGTCACCGGCTACCCCACCGCCCCCTGAGCCGTACCCGGACGATGAGCGACCATCCCGCGCTGGAAAACTTCCTTGCCGCCTATTTCCACCAGGACTGGCAGGCCGAGCACGCCACGCCGGAAGCGGTGGTGGAGTACTACCGCAGCTCCGAATCCCCGGAGCAGGTCGCCGCCACGCATCGCGAGATCGGGCATCTGGTCGCGCTCGGGCTGGACGAGGCCGCACTGGGCGCCCGGCTGCGCGGGCTGGGCTGCGAGTTCGATCCCACGCGGGCGGGGCTGGGCTGGCGCGACTGGCTGGCGGCCATGCAGGCGCGGCTCCAGCCCGGAACCTAGCGGCCGACGACGTCCGCGGCCGGCGGAGCCCGATCCGGTGGCGCAACCGGGCTGCGCGCCACATGGAAAGCGCCGCTCAGCCGGCGGAACCGTCGCCGCCGAGCATCACCGTGGCCCGGCCGCTGCCGACCAGCGCGCCCTGGTGGACGATGCGGAAGGCATACAGCTGGCTGTCCTCACCTGCGGCCAGCTGCGTGGCTTCGCACTCCAGCAGGCCGGGCAGGTCGTCGAGGCGCTCGACATGCAGCACCACGTCGCGCAGCGCCACCAGCATGCCCGGCCGGGGCATGGCGCCCGGTGCCATCGCCAGCAGTCCGCCGTGCACCGCCATGGCCTGCGCGCCGTACTCGCACAGGTGCAGCGCGCGCAGCTGGCCGTCGCTGCGCAGCGGGTGCGCGGCGTCGCGGTGGCCGGCGGTGCGCAGGACGATGCGCTGCGCGTCCCAGTCCAGCACCTCGTCCCACAGGCACATCGCGTGCTTGTGCGGGACCAGGGCTTCGATGTCGGCGCGCCCGAGCGTCATGGCGCAGGCTCCGGTTCCGCCGCCGACCGTCCAGCGGTCCCGGTGCCGCCAGGCGCGCGCGAGACCAGCAGCGACAGCACGAAGTTGGACAGCACCCCCAGCGCCACGGTGCTGCCGATCGCGCGCAGCACCGGGATGCTCGACAGCGCCAGCAGGCTGAACACCAGCAGGGTCATCAGGCTGCACACGATCACCGCGTGCAGGGTGCGCAGCTGGTCGTCGCGCGAATCGCCGGCGTGCTCGAAGAACAGCGCGTAGTCCAGCCCCAGCCCGGCGGCCAGGATCAGCGAAATGAGGTGGAACAGGGTGAGCTCCACGCCGAGCGCGCGCAGCAGCGCCAGCACCAGCAGCGTGGTCAGCGCCATCGGCAGCAGCACGCGCAAGGTCCGGCGCGGACTGCGCAGCGCGATCCACACCGTGGCCACCAGCAGCAGCGCCGCCAGCGCCAGCGCACCGAGGATGCGCACGCGGTAGTCGGCGACCAGCGATTCGGAGGCCTGCTTCATGTCGAGCAGGCGCGCGCCACCCTGTGCGGCCACCCGCGCGACCGCGTCCACGTCGTGCAGCCCGCTCAGCGACACCAGCGCGGTGGCGCCCTCGCCACCGCCGACCAGCAGGCCCTGCACGCTGGAGGCCAGCGGCGTCCCGTCGAGGTCGCCGGGCGCCAGCGGCGGCGCGGCGCGCGCGGTCTCGATGTCGGCCAGGAACGGCTCGAAGGCATCGCCGCGGAACGGCGAATCGACCAGCGCCGCTTCGAGCGCGTCGCGCAGCGCGGCGGCCGGCGGCAGCGCCTGCTGGCGCGCGCGCTGCAGCGCGGCGCTGGGC
>JAEWZE010000245.1 GCA_023395465.1 Pseudomonadota bacterium | reverse complement strand
GCGGCCGCGGTCTTGGTCTTGTTGTAGCGGTTTTCCTGCAGGGCCTGCTGGATGGCGGTGCGCTCGATCTCCTCGATGTAGGAGGGCAGGGCGCTGCTGGAGGTGTCGAAGGGGTTGAGGCTGCGCGGGTCGGGCGCCGCGGCGCCCGCGGCTGAGGCGCCGGTGGGCGGGTTCGACTGCGGTGCGGGGTGTGATGCGAATGGTGCGCCGGCCTGCGTGCCGGGGAAGCTGTTGCCGGTGGGCAGCTGCAGGTCGTCGGCATGGATGGTGTCGCCGTCGGCCATGGCCAGGGCGCGTTCGAGGACGTTCTCCAGTTCGCGCACGTTGCCGGGGAAGGGGTAGCTCTCGAGGGCGGCGATGGCATCGGCGGCGAGGGTGGGCGGCTGGCGCTTCATCGCGCGCGAGAGGCGGTCGAGCACGGCGGCCGAGAGCAGGGTGAGGTCGCCTTCGCGCTCGCGCAGCGGCGGTACCAGCAGGCCGATGACGTTGATGCGGTAGTACAGGTCGTGGCGGAAGCGGCCTTCGGTGACCAGGTGCGACAGGTCCTTGTGGGTGGCCGAGAGGATGCGCACGTCCACCGCCACTTCGCCCTGGGCACCGACCGGGCGCACGCTCTTTTCCTGGATGGCGCGCAGCAGCTTGACCTGCATCGGCAGCGGCAGCTCGGCGACCTCGTCGAGGAACAGGGTGCCGCCGTCGGCAGCCTGGAACAGGCCGGGCTTGTCGCTGGTGGCGCCGGTGAAGCTGCCCTTCTTGTGGCCGAAGAACTCGCTCTCCATCAGCTCCGAGGGGATCGCACCGCAGTTGACCGGGACGAACGGACCGCCGGCGCGCGAACCCTGGGCGTGGATGGTGCGGGCGACCAGCTCCTTGCCGGTGCCGGACTCGCCCAGGATGTGCACCGGCGCCTGGCTGCGGGCGACCTTGGCGATGGTCTGGCGCAGCGACACCATCGGTGGCGAGGTGCCGAGCAGGCGGCCGGTGTCTTCCGGCTGGGCCAGGCGCTTGGCGTTGAGTTCGAGTGCCTGGCGGACCAGGCCGCGCAGCACGTTGATGTCGACCGGCTTGCTGACGAAGTCGAAGGCGCCGGCCTTGAGCGCCTCGACCGCGGCCTCGACGTTGCCGTAGGCGGTGATGACCGCGACCGGGGTGGAGGGGAAGCGGGTGGAGATCTCGCTGACCAGCTCCAGGCCAGAACCGTCGGGCAGGCGCATGTCGGTCAGGCACAGGTCGTAGGAGACGGTGGCCAGCATCTGCCGGGCCGCGTGCAGGTTGGGCGCGGTGTCCGTGCGCAGGCCCATCCTCCCCAGGGTCAGCACCAGCAGTTCGCGGATGTCTTGTTCGTCATCGACGATCAGGGCGCTGCGGGCTTCATTCATGGGAACTGCGGCGGAAGTCTCAAGGTGACCAATATTGACAGTTTTTGACGTGGGTGACGAGGGTGCGTGCGGTGGGGTACGGGGCGGGCGGGGGAGGGAGCTATGGCGCAGTGACGCCGCTCAGCCGCTCCGCAGGGCGTGCTGCGCCGGCAGGGTGATGCGGAAGCAGGCGCCGCCGCCCGGGACGGCGATGTATTCGAGCGTCGCCTCGTTGGCCCGGCACAGTTCGTGGGCGATGTAGAGGCCCAGGCCGGTGCCGTTCTCGGAGGTGGTGAAGAACGGACGGAACAGCTGGCTGGCCACGCTCTCGGGGATGCCGGGGCCGCGGTCGAGCACGCTGATCACCGGCGCGCGCTGGTCGCCCTCGACATGGATGGCGATGCGCGGCATCTCGCCGGGCATGTGGCCGTAGCGCACGGCGTTGTTCACCAGCGAGGTCATGATCTGCTGCAGGTGGCGCGGGTCGAACATCACCGGCAGGCGCGGTGGCCCGTCGGTGATGCGCAGCTGCGCGTTCTCCTCCGGCACGATCATGCGGTAGTCGTCGATGAAGTTGCGCATGAACCCGACCAGCTCGATGTGCTCGGGCTTGGCGCGTTCGCGGCGGGCCAGGCCCAGCACGCTTTCGACGATGCCGTTGGTGCGCATGCACTGCTGGTGGATGATCTGCAGCAGGCGGCGGTCGCTGCTGGTGAGGTCGTGCGATTCCTCCAGCAGCTGGGTGGCGTAGCTGATCGCCGCCAGCGGGTTGCGGATCTCGTGGGCGAGGCTGGCCGAGAACCGGCCCATCGCGGCCAGGGTGATGGACTCGGCCCGGCGCGAGACCAGCGAGGTGTCGTCCAGGAAGATCAGGGTGGAGTCGCTGGTGGCCAGCAGGCGGGCGAAGCGCGGCAGCACGTCGGTCCTGTCCGGCCCGCAGGCCATCGGCGTGTCGTCCTGGCGCCCGTCTTGCAGCCAGGCAGCCAGGCGCATCGCCAGCTCGGGCACGACCTCGGCCAGCACCCGGCCGTGCATGCCGGGGCGGTCGCCGTCGCCGTCGTCGCGCAGCAGCAGCTGCGCGGCCTCGTTGGTCATGCGGACCCGGCCGGTGCCGTCCACCAGGATCACGCCGATGCGCATGCGGCGGATCACCAGTTCGTTGATCTCGGCCAGGTTGGCCGCCTCGGCGCCGCGCTGGTCGGCCAGGCGGCGGGCGTCCTGCATCTGCCGGCCCAGGTGGCGCATCAGGGCGGCCACGGCGAAGTAGGCGACCGAGAACATCAGCACTTCGGCCAGCGGCCGGTAGGCGTGGACCTGCTCGATCCGGTCCCAGGTGTACTCGGCCACGAGCGCGGCGGTCGCGGCGGCGGCGAAGACCATGGCCCAGCGCACCGACAGGAACAGCGAGCCGGCGGCCAGGTTGAACACCAGCATCAGGGCGATGCCGGGGCCGGCGCCGGGCATGGCGTGGGTCGCCAGCAACATCACCACGAGGTCGATGACCAGGCCGGCGGCCGCGTGCGGGGCCAGGGCATCGCCGTCCCCGGTCCGGCGCGCGAGCACCACCAGCAGGATCGACAGCGCCGTGTAGGCGACCGAGACCGTCCGCGCCAGCTGCGGCAGGTGCATGTCGCCGATCAGGGCGCCGGCCGGGCTGAACACCACCAGGGCCAGCAGGGCCGCCACCAGGACCCGGTAGAACGCGAACAGGTACAGCTCGCGGCCGGGCGACGGACTCAGGGCTGGGATGGCTGCGTAGGAGGCAGGCAAGGGCGTCTGCGGGCGTGGGCAGCCCCGGAGTATAGGGGCGCGGCCGCCCCCGGCGTGGCCGCGCCCAAAGGCCGGGTTTTGCCCGAGGGCGGCGCATGGGCGAGAATAGGCGGCCGCGTACAGCCTGCTGGCCTCCGGGTCCCGGGACGCGCGACGCGATCCTCCCCAGCACGGACCCCACATGAACTTCCACGAATACCAGGCCAAGCAGTTGTTCGCCGACTACGGCATCGCGGTGCCGGCCGGGCGCGTTGCGCGCTCCCCCGAAGAGGCGGTCGATGCCGCCAAGGCCATCCCCGGCGACCTGTGGGTGGTCAAGGCCCAGATCCACGCCGGCGGCCGCGGCAAGGCCGGCGGCGTCAAGCTCGCCCGCACCCTCGACGAGGTGCGCGAGTACGCCAAGGCCATGCTCGGCACGAAGATGGAGACCTACCAGTCGGCCGGCGTGGCGCTGCCGATCGATTCGGTGCTGATCTCCGAGGGCACTGACATCGACAAGGAGCTGTACCTGTCGGTGCTGGTCGACCGCTCGACCCAGTCGATCACCTTCATCGCCTCCAGCGAGGGCGGCGTCGACATCGAGCAGGTGGCCGCCGAGACCCCCGAGAAGATCCAGACCCTCAACGTCAACTACGTGCAGGGCCTGCAGCCCTACCAGTGCCGCGACATGGGCTTTGCCCTGGGCCTGACCGCCAAGCAGGTGGGCCAGCTGTCGAAGATCATGCTGGGCCTGTACAGGCTGTTCAACGAGAAGGACCTGGCGCTGGTCGAACTCAACCCGCTGGCGATCCTCACCGACGGCAACCTCGCGGTGCTCGACGGCAAGGTCAACTCCGACGACAACGCCTCGTTCCGCCACGCCGACCTGGTCGCGATGCGCGACATCCGCCAGGAGGACGAGACCGAGGTGGCCGCCAGCCAGCACGACCTCAACTACGTGACCATGGACGGCGACATCGGCTGCATGGTCAACGGCGCCGGCCTTGCGATGGCGACGATGGACGTGATCAAGCTCGAGGGCGGCGAACCGGCCAACTTCCTCGACGTGGGCGGCGGCGCCAACAAGGAGCGCGTGACCGAGGCGTTCAAGCTGATCCTGTCGGACGAGGACGTGAAGGCGATCTTCGTCAACATCTTCGGCGGCATCGTGCGCTGCGACATGATCGCCGAGGGCATCATCGCCGCGGTCAAGGAAGTGGACGTCAAGGTGCCGGTGATCGTGCGCCTGGAAGGCACCAACGTCGAGGAAGGCAAGAAGCTGCTGCGCGAGAGCGGACTGGCGATCACGCCGGCCGACGACATCAACGACGGCGCGAAGAAGGCCGTCGCCGCGGTGAAGCAGGCGGCCTGACGCACGGGCTTTTCCAGCCCCCTTGAGTCAAGGGGGCGACCCCGGCGCGCAGCGGCGGGGTGGGGGTTGTGGAGGAACGCGCGGACGAACAAGGAAGCTGCAAGCATTGTCCGATGCGTCCGAAGCAATCGACATCGAATTCGCAAGGAACTCAAAGAAATGTCCGTTTTGGTCAACAAGAACACCAAGGTGATCGTGCAGGGCTTCACCGGCCAGCAGGGCACCTTCCACGCGCAGCAGATGCTCGACTACGGCACCCAGGTGGTCGGCGGCGTGACCCCGGGCAAGGGCGGCACCGAGCACATCGGCCTGCCGGTCTTCAACACCGTGCGCGAGGCGGTCGAGCGCACCGGCGCCGATGCCTCGGTGATCTACGTGCCGCCTCCGTTCGCGGCCGACGCGATCCTCGAGGCGGCCGATGCCGGCATCAAGGTGATCGTGTGCATCACCGAGGGCATCCCGGTGCTGGACATGCTGCGGGTCAAGAACACGCTCAAGGGCTACCCGGACGTCGTGCTGATCGGCCCGAACTGCCCCGGCGTGATCACCCCCGGCGAGTGCAAGATCGGCATCATGCCCGGCCACATCCACAAGCCGGGCAAGGTGGGCATCGTCTCGCGCTCGGGCACGCTGACCTATGAAGCGGTCAAGCAGACCACCGACGCCGGCCTCGGCCAGTCGACCTGCATCGGCATCGGCGGCGACCCGATCAACGGCACCAACTTCATCGACGCGCTGAAGCTGTTCCAGGGCGATCCGCAGACCGAGGGCATCATCCTGGTCGGCGAGATCGGCGGCTCTGCCGAGGAAGAGGCGGCGGAGTACATCGCCAGGCACGTGACCAAGCCCGTGGTCGGCTTCATCGCCGGCGCGTCGGCCCCGAAGGGCAAGCGCATGGGCCATGCCGGTGCCATCGCCTCCGGCGGTTCGGGCACGGCCGAGGGCAAGTTCGCCGCGTTGGAGAAGGCGGGCGTGACCACGGTGAAGTCCCCGGGCGACCTGGGAGCGGCGATCGCGAAGCTGCTCAACGGCTGAGTCGCTGCCTCCGTGATGCGTAAAAGGCCGCCTTCGGGCGGCCTTTTACGTTCCGACGCTGGTCGTGCTGGCGATGTGCCCAAGACCGCGGATCCGGTTTACAGGCGCGTGCGCAATGCGCATAATCGATGCGCATGAATCGGAGGTAGGCCATGCGCACTCGTGAGGACTACGCCGGCTACGGCAAGCGGGCTACCAACGTCAGCGTCAACCAGGGGCTGCTCGAGGAGGCCCGGGCGTTGGACATCAATCTGTCGGCCACGCTCGAAAAGGCGCTCGAAACGGAAGTGCGTGCGCGCCGGCGGGAACGTTGGCTGGAGGAGAACCGGGAGGCGATGGGCGCGTACAACAGGCGCATCGAGCGCGACGGCATGTTGGTCGATCACGTCCGCGCATTTCGGGACGCTCCCGGCGAATGAGCCAGTTTGTCGTCTATCGCAACGCCGACCCGGCATCGCGCAAGCTCATCCCCTGTTTCCTCGATGTCCAGAGCGACCTGATCGAGACGCTCGGATCGCGTGTCGTGGTGCCGTTGATCCCGCCGGACCGGGCTGGCGCCCTCATCGACAGGCTGATGCCGCGACTCGCATTGGACGACCGGGAACTGGTCATGGATACCGCGCAGATCATGGGCGTGCCGGCGCGCATGCTCGGTGCGAGGGTTGCGGATCTCTCACGCGAGCGACGGGTCATACTTGCCGCCATCGACATGCTGACGCACGGGATCTGAAATGACCGACACCCTCCGCATCGCGATGGCCCAGTTCGACTTCCCGGTCGGCGACGTGACGGGCAACGCCACCCGCATCGCGGCGATGATCGCCGAGGCGCGCGACGAGTACGGCGCCGACATCGTGCTGTTCCCGGAACTGGCGATCAGCGGCTATCCGCCGGAGGACCTGCTGATGCGGCCCTCGTTCCTGTCCGACTGCGACCGGGCGATGCGCGAGGTGGCGAAGGCGGCCACCGGAATCGTCGCCGTGGTCGGCTGGCCGGAGAGCCACGGCAGCATCCTCTACAACGCCGCCAGCGTGCTGCGCGGAGGGCGGATCGAGGCGACTTACCGCAAGCGCGAGCTGCCCAATAGCGACGTGTTCGACGAGCGCCGCTATTTCCACGTCGATCCGGACGGCGGCAGCTGCGTGGTGGAGGTCAAGGGCGTACCGGTGGGCGTGCTGGTGTGCGAGGACGCCTGGTTTCCCGAGCCGCTGGCCGACACCACCCTCGCCGGCGCGCAGCTGGTGCTGATCGCCAATGCCTCGCCGTTCGAGCGCGGCAAGCACGCGCGGCGCGACGCGATGTTGGCCGATCGCACGCGCGAGGGCGGCGCGGCGCTGGCTTATCTCAATGTGGTCGGGGGGCAGGATTCGCTGGTGTTCGACGGCGCCTCGCTGGTGGCCGATGCCGACGGCACGGTCCATCCGGCTGCGGCCGCGTTCACCGACCAGTGGCTGGTGGTCGACTACGACCCTGCCATGCGCAGGTTCGCGCCGGTGCTGTGGATGGACGACGGCGACGAGAGCATGGATGCGCTGGCCTGGCGCGCGGTGGTGCGCGGGATCCGCGACTACTGCGGCAAGAACGGGTTCTCGAAGGTGTGGCTGGGGCTGTCGGGCGGCATCGATTCGTCGATCGTGCTGGCGCTGGCGGTCGACGCGCTGGGCGCGGGCAACGTCACCGCGGTGCGGATGCCCTCGCGCTACACCGCCGGGCTGTCCAACGACCTGGCGCAGGAGCAGTGCGATGCGCTGGGCGTGGAGCTGCTCACGATCCCGATCGAGCAGCCGTTCCAGGGCTTCCTCGATGCGCTGGCGGAACGGTTCGAGGGCCTGGCGCCGGACGCCACCGAAGAGAACCTGCAGTCGCGCGCGCGTGGCGCGCTGCTGATGGCGCTGTCGAACAAGCTCGGCGGCCTGCTGCTGACCACCGGCAACAAGAGCGAGTACGCCGTCGGCTACGCCACGATCTACGGCGACATGTGTGGCGGCTATGCGCCGATCAAGGACCTCTACAAGACCGAGGTGTTCCAGCTTGCGCGCTGGCGCAACACGGTGGGCGGCGTGCCGGCCGCATCCGGTGGGGTGATCCCGCCGGCGGTGATCGACCGTCCGCCGAGCGCGGAACTGCGCGAGAACCAGCTCGACCAGGACTCCCTGCCGCCCTACGACGTGCTCGATGGCATCCTGCGGCGTTACGTCGAGGAAGGCCAGTCGCGGGAAAACATCATCGCCGCGGGTTTCGATGCCGCCGTCGTGGACCGGATCGTGCGACTGGTGCGGGTCGGCGAGTGGAAGCGTCACCAGGCCGCGCCCGGTCCCAAGATCAGTCGCCGCGCCTTCGGCCGCGAGCGGCGCTATCCGATCACCAGCGCCTACCGTGGCTGAGGGCGGCTGCGCTGCTGGCAATCAGGCCAGCGGGCACGCCGCCGGCCGCGCCGGGCGCTCGCTGCGCACGCGGCCGGCGTTGTTGACCACGACCCGGGCGACCACGCGGCTGCCATCGCAGATGCTGACCGTGAGGTTGCTGCCGGCGCTCATTCCGCTGGGGAGATAGCGCAGCTGGGGAC
>JAEWZE010000236.1 GCA_023395465.1 Pseudomonadota bacterium | reverse complement strand
TTCGTCAGGCTGCGCCATCGGGCGCGGCGATGCGGTAGCCGATCCCGTGGCGGGTCTGGATCAGCGGCACGTCGAAGGGCTTGTCGATCACCGCGCGCAGTCCGTGGATGTGCACGCGCAGCGAATCCGAATCCGGCAGTTCCTCGCCCCAGACCCGGGTTTCCAGGTCCTGGCGGGTAACCACCGCGGGCGAGGCCTCCATCAGCGCCTGCAGGATCTTCAGCGCGGTCGGGTTGAGCTGCACCAGCTTGCCGCGACGCCGCACTTCCAGGGTATCCAGGTTGTATTCGAGATCACCGACGTCGAGCACCCGGGTCTGCACGCCCTTGCCGCGGCGCGAGAGCGCGTTCAGGCGCACCTCGACTTCCTGCAGGGCGAAGGGCTTGACCAGGTAGTCGTCGGCGCCCGAGTCGAAACCGGCAAGCTTGTTGTCGAGGCTGTCGCGCGCGGTGAGCATCAGCACCGGGGTCTGCTTGCGGGCATCGTTGCGCAGCTTGCGGCAGACCTCCAGCCCGTCCATGCCCGGCAGGTTGAGGTCGAGCACGATCGCATCGAAGTCGTGGACCACCGCCAGATGCAGGCCGGTGACGCCATCGGCGGCGAAATCGACCGTGTGACCGCGATCCTCCAGGTAGTCGCCAAGGTTGGCCGCGATGTCCTGGTTGTCTTCGATGACGAGAATGCGCATGCAAGCGGGTTCCATGAGGTGGACCCGGTTGGACCGCGCAACGGCTGTGCGGTTCCACCGGGTCCGGGCGGGGATTCTGTCACACGCGCGCGTCGGCGCTTCGTCGACGCAGGCCCGAAAACCCCCGCCCACAAAAGAGCCCAGACGATGCCATCGCCTGGGCCCAAAGGAATGCCCCGATTACCGTAATCCGTTGGCCGACCCTTGGACAAGGAAACAGGAGCGAGCACGGAATCCGGTAGGCGGTACGGTAGTCCGGCGCCGATTAAGCACTCGTTAAATCCGCGTGAGTCCCGCGCCGTCGAGGGCGCTTCCGCAAGGGCCGCGCAGGACTGTCGGGAATGGCGGATTCGGTGCATTTGACGACGTGATCGACGATATTGCGCGCGATATCGATGCCTGTGGCCTCCTCGATGCCTTCCAGGCCCGGCGACGCGTTGACCTCCAGCACCAGCGGCCCGCGGCGCGACCGGATCAGGTCCACGCCCGCCACGCCCAGCCCCACCGCCTGCGCCGCGCGCACCGCCACGTCGCGCTCGGCCTGGCTGGTCTCGACCGCCGTGGCGGTGCCGCCCCGGTGCAGGTTGGAGCGGAAGTCTCCGGCCGCCGCCTGGCGCTGCATCGCCGCCACCACGCGGTCGCCGACCACGAAGCAGCGCAGGTCCGCGCCTTCGGCTTCGGCCACGAACTCCTGCACCAGGAAGTTGGCGTACAGCCCGCGCAGCGCTTCGATGACGCCGCGCGAGGCCGACAGCTTCTCGGTCAACATCACACCGGCGCCCTGGGTGCCCTCGTTGAGCTTGACCACGTGCGGCGGCGGCCCGAGCAGGGCCAGCAGGTCGGCGGTGTCGTCGGGGTTGTCACCGAACACGGTGGCGGGCAGGCCGATGCCCTGCGCGGCCAGCAGCTGGTGGCAGGCGAGCTTATCGCGCGCGCGCGCGATCGCCGCCGCGGGGTTCGGGGTATGGCTGCCCATCAGTTCGAACTGGCGCAGCACCGCGCAGCCGTAGCGGGTGATCGAGGCGCCGATGCGCGGGATGACCGCGCCGTAGCCGTCGATGGCGCGACCCTTGTAGCGCATCGCGAAACCGTCGTCGCCGATGCGCATGTAGCAGCGCAGCGGGTCGAGCACCCGCACGCTGTGCCCGGCCCCACGCGCGGCCTCCACCAGCCGGCGCGTCGAGTAGAGCTTGCCGTTGCGGGAAAGGATCGCGAGCTTCATCTGCGGCCTGCGAAGCGAAAAACGGCGGCATCACCATGTCGATGATGCCGCCGCCTGTGACTGGAGCGGGTGATGGGAATCGAACCCACGCTAGCAGCTTGGGAAGCTGCAGTTCTACCATTGAACTACACCCGCATGCGGCACCAGTCTATGCCCGCCGCGGGCGACTGGCAACGCGCGACGCCGGCCGTGCCGGCGCCGGCGTGCCTGCCTCAGAACCCGCCGCCGACCGTTGCGAAGGCGGTGGTCTGCTTGCCGCCCTTCTCGCCGGCGTTCAGGCTCACGCCGAGGTTGGCGTCGAGGCCGAACAGCGAGGTGCGCGCGCCGATCGTGAGCGTGGCGTAGGTGTCGTCGTAGGCCAGGCCGGGCACCGCGTAGTCCAGGCCGGTGGTCTGCGAGCGGGCGAAGGCTTCCGCGGCGCCGTCCTCGAACTCGCGATCCAAAGTCAGGCGCGCGTAGGGTGCGAGCTGGGCGTGGATCGCGTAGCTGGCCTGCCAGCCGACGCTGCCGATCAGCGAATCGAACGCCTGGTCGGGGAAGGCGAGCGCGCTGGACGAAGCGGCATCGTCTTCGGCGAAGCCGTCGACGTCGATGCGCTGCGCCACCACGCCCAGCACCGGACCGTGGCGCAGCGCGCCCTCGCCCAGGTTCCAGCCCGCCTGCAGCGCGGCGGTGAGGTTGCTGCCGTCGGTGGCGCCGCGGTGCACACGCAGGGCCGGGCCGACCGGCACCTGGCGTTCGATGTCGAAGTCCAGGCTGGTGTAGCTCAGCTGGCCGTTGATCCAGGCGCCGTTCCCGGCGTGCCAGCCGACGAAGCCGCCCAGAGTGGCCTCGGACTGGTCCCATTCCCCGCGGCGCTGGCCCCAGTCGTTGGCCTGCCGGCCGTAGCCGGCGAAGCCGCCGAATACCAGGTTGCCGCTGGCCCAGCCCAGGCCGGCGGTGAGCGCCGGACCGGCGCCGTCGTAGCTGTCGCCGTGGCCGTAGCGCTGGAAATCGCCGCGCAGGTCCACCCACCAGCTGCGCCCGTCCTGTTCCGGCGCGACCGCCAACTGCGCGCCGACGCGCTCGGCGCGACCGCGTCCGGTCATCGCCGCCGAATGCGGCAGCACCGCGATCTGGCGCGGCCCCTCGATCATCGCGATGGTGAGGTCGGCGATGGCGCGATGCGCGGCCGAGCCCGGGTGCACGCCGTCGGCGAACAGGTAGGTCTGGTCGGCGCCCGGCACCACGTAGGTACCCGGGTTGCAGGTGATCGACTGCGAGACGATCTGCGGCTGGCAGGCGGTCCCGGTCACGTTGGACAGGCCGTACTGGGCCGGAGCGGCGACCACTTCGCGCAGGAAGGTGAAGGTATCGACCGGGATCACGCGCAGGCCGTTGGCCTGCAGCCCGCCGTACAGTGCGTCGTTGTAGGCGCTCGCGATCGCTGTGCCCTGCGCGGCAGCGGCCGGCCCCTGCGCCAGGAAGGTCGGGGTGATGCCGATGTCGGGAATGTTGGGGACCAGCACATAGCGCGCGCCGGCGGCCTGCAGGGTGCCGACGATCCCGACCTGCGCGGTCACGGCCGCGCCGATGATCTGCTGCGCCTGCGCCGGGTTGGCGGCGATCGAGAACAGGTCGTTGGGGCCGCCCCACACGGTGTAGAGCGCGTCGGGATCGGCGCGGCCGCCGTTGGCCGCGAGGTAGCCCGTGGCCTGCGTGGCCAGCGACGGGGTCAGCCCGAACGGTGGCCCGAGCCGATCGGTCGCGATCATCGCGCCGCCCGCCGCGTAGTTGTCGCCCGACTGGCCGTTGCCGTTGGGCGAGGCGTCGGTGCCGTAGTGCAGGGCCAGCCATTCGGCCCAGACCAGGCCCGGATTGGTGGTGAAGCGGCCGAGGATGGCCGCCTGCGGGTTCTGCTGTACGAGCAGCGGACGGAAGTAGCCGGCGTCGGTGAGGCTGTCGCCGAAGAAAACGGTGCGCGAGAAGGTCTCGGCGGCCAGCGCAGGCGTGGCGGCCAGGGCCAGCGCCGCGGCCAGGGCGGCAATCGCGGGGACGGAACGGGACTTCGAACGGGGCATGGGGCGACTCCAGGTCAAGGAAAGGCGGCCCCAATACGGGGCCGCACGGTCGCAAGTGTCCACCATGCCCGGCCGCCGCTCACGCCGCACTGCCGCACGCGCAGGAGTGCACGGCGCGGCGCCCCGGGCGACAATCGCGGCATGGACATCCAGCTCAATGGCGACGCCTTGGCCATCGCCGAACCCATCACGATCCTGGCCCTGCTCGAACAGCAGGGCCTCGCCGGCCGCCGCGTGGCGGTCGAAGTCAACGGCACCATCGTGCCCCGCAGCCGCCACGGCGACCACTTGCTGCACGACGGCGATCGCGTCGAAATCGTCCACGCACTGGGAGGGGGGTGAGCCGGCACGCCCGCGAACCACGGGTTCGCGTGCCGGCGAACGCCCGCACATGGATGTGCGGGCCGGGTCGACCCGAAGCCCCCGCCCGTCACGCCATGGACGGCGCCAGCGCCTGACCCGAAACACCGCTGCCCTGTCGGCATCGGCCGCGTTCGCGCACGCCCGAATGTGCGGGCCGGGTCGACCCGAACGCCCCGCCTGTCCCGCACGGACGGCGCCCGACCGCCAGCCGAAGCGACGCCTGACCGTCGCGCCGGCCGCGCATCGCTCGCTCCCTTCGGAGCGGCGCCGCGCCAGTCGCCGGGGGTCCGCTATTCGCCCGGTCGGGGCCAGCGCGGTCCAGCCCTTCCCGTGGGAGCGACCTCGGTCGCGAATGCTTCGCGCGGGAGCGTGTTCCCACCGACAACCGCCGTCGCGACCAGGCTCGGTCCCACAGCCCGGTCATCTCCGACTGGCGTCCTGAGCACCCATGGTGTGCCCCTCGTGATCCCGGCCGCCGGGACGCAACCCACGATCGTTGGCCCAGGTCACCTAACCACTCGATTCCACACCGCCGGAAGGACCGGATGACTGCTCCCGCCCCAAGGCATCGAGCGCCAGATGAGATGCGCCCCGGAAACACCGGCAGAACCTCCGCCGCAAGAGTGACGTCCGCAGCCCCGCACCGCCGCCCCCATCCACGCCGATGGCAGCCATCGCCTCGCCCGCACTACGCGACGCGCGATGCAGAGCACCACGGTTTTCCCCAGCCGCCCGCATCCCGGCGCCTTTGCGCGATAATCGGGCGATGACCACGCACTCCACTTCCGATGACGCCCTCGTCATCGCCGGCAAGTCCTACCATTCGCGCCTGCTGACCGGCACCGGCAAGTTCAGCGACCTCGACGAGACCCGCCGCGCCACCGAGGCCGCCGGCGCGCAGATCGTCACCGTCGCCATCCGCCGCACCAACATTGGCCAGGATCCGGGCGAGCCGAACCTGCTCGACGTGCTGCCGCCGGACCGCTACACCATCCTGCCCAACACCGCCGGCTGCTACACCGCCGAGGACGCCGTGCGCACCTGCCGCCTGGCGCGCGAGCTGCTGGACGGACACAACCTCACCAAGCTCGAGGTGCTGGGCGACCAGAAGACGCTCTACCCCGACGTGGTGCAGACGCTCAAGGCCGCCGAGCAGCTCGTCGCCGATGGCTTCGAAGTGATGGTCTACACCAGCGACGATCCGATCCTGGCCAGGCGCCTGGAGGAGATCGGCTGCGTGGCGGTGATGCCCCTGGCCGCGCCGATCGGCTCCGGCCTGGGCATCCAGAACCGCTACAACCTGCTCGAGATCATCGAGAACGCCAAGGTGCCGATCATCGTCGATGCCGGCGTGGGCACCGCGTCCGACGCGGCGATCGCGATGGAACTGGGCTGCCACGGCGTGCTGATGAACACCGCGATCGCCGGCGCCAGGGATCCGGTGCGCATGGCGCGGGCGATGAAGCTCGCGGTGGAAGCAGGACGCGACGCCTTCCTCGCCGGACGGATCCCCCGCAAGCGCTACGCCAGCGCCTCTTCGCCGGTGGACGGCCTGGTCGGCTGAGCGCATGACCGATCCGTTCGCCAGCGACGGCGCCAAGGTTCCGCCCAAGCCGTTCACCGTCGTCGAAGGCCGTCGTGAGGTCCGCAGCTTCGTGTTGCGCCAGGGCCGCTTCACCGAGGCCCAGCAGCGCGCGTTCGACGCGCTGTGGCCGCGCTACGGCCTGGACTACCGCGGCCAGCCGCGCGATTTCGACGCCGAGTTCGGGCGTCGCGCGCCGCGCGTGCTCGAGATCGGCTTCGGCAACGGCGAGGCCCTGCGCTTCGCCGCCGCGCACGATGCCGACCGGGACCTGATCGGGATCGAGGTGCACGCGCCCGGCGTGGGCCGCCTGCTCAACGCGCTCGACGCCGATGGCGCGACCCACGTGCGCCTGTACCACCACGACGCGGTGGAGGTGCTGCAGCACGAGATCGCCGACGGCAGCCTCGACGAGGTGCGCATCTACTTTCCCGACCCCTGGCACAAGAAGCGCCACAACAAGCGCCGCCTGGTGCAGCCGGCGTTCGCGCAGCTGCTGGTGCGCAAGCTTGCCGCCGATGGCCGCTTGCACCTGGCCACCGACTGGCAGGACTATGCCGAGCAGATGTGGGACGTGCTCGACGCCACCCCCGGACTGGTCAACCGCGCAGGCCCGCGCGGCCACGTCCCGCGCCCGGACTGGCGCCCGCAGACGCACTTCGAGACCCGCGGCCAGCGCCTGGGACACGGCGTCTGGGACCTGCTGTACGACAAGCCGGGAATCGGGAATGAAGCATCGGGAATGGGAGACCCATGACCATTGCGCTGGTTCCGGTGATGCAGGCGGCGCGACGGGGTGCTGATCCGGCCATGGTGGCGCCCGGCTGTCTCGATTGCCCATTCCCCATTCCCGATTCCCGCCCCTGCTGATGGACCCCCAGCTCGCGCTCACCACGGACATGAAGATCGTGCTCGGGCTGGTGGGCCTGACCATGATCCTGTTCGTGTTCCAGCGCGTGCGCGCCGACCTGGTCGCGCTGGTGGTGCTGGTGATGCTGGGCCTGACCGGCCTGGTGCAGCCGGAGGACCTGTTCAACGGCTTCTCCTCCAACGCGGTGATCAGCGTGATCGCCACGATGATCCTGGGCATGGGCCTGGACCGCACCGGCGCGCTCAACCGCCTCGCGGCCTGGCTGCTGCGCCGCGCGCGCGGCATGGAGGACCGGCTGCTGCTGCTGGTCTCGGGCATCGCCGGCCTCAACTCCTCGGTGATGCAGAACCCGTCGGTGATGGCGCTGTACCTGCCCGTCGTCTCGCGCCTGTCATCGCGCACAGGCATCAG
Source organism: Pseudomonadota bacterium (assembly GCA_023395465.1). GTDB lineage: Bacteria > Pseudomonadota > Gammaproteobacteria > Xanthomonadales > Xanthomonadaceae > Luteimonas. Next base: position 4,829 of record JAEWZE010000236.1, on the reverse strand, counting down.
CCTGTCGCGGCTGCTGCTGCCGGTGGCGGTGTCGATCGTGCTGGGCGGCACCCTGACCATGGTCGGCAATTCGCCGCTGATCCTGCTCAACGACCTGCTGGTGGCGACCAACGCCAACCTGCCCTCGGGCGCGGCGACGCTCGAGCCGCTGAACATGTTCGCTCCGGCGCCGATCGGCCTGGCGCTGCTCGGCGCGGGCCTGCTCTACTTCCGATTCCAGGGCAAGCGCCGGCTGCGCGAAGAGGGCGACGCGAACGTGACCCCGGCGCGCACCGAGAGCTACTTCTCGCGCACCTACGGCATCGAGGGCGAAGTGCACGAACTGATCGTCAGCGCCGACAGTCCGCTGGTGGGCATGACATTCGGCGAAGCCGAGGCGCTGCACAACGCGCCGCTGCTGCTGGCGCTGCAGACCGGCAACGAGTCGCGGCTGGCGCCGCCGCCCGATGCGCGCATCTGGGTGGGCAGCGTGCTCGGCGCGATGGGCCCGCGCCAGCAGGTCGCCGATTTCGCGCAGAACCAGTTCCTGCGCATGAACTCGCGCCTGCGCAACTTCGCCGACCTGTTCAACCCCAGCCGCGCGGGCATTTCCGAGGCGGTGATCCCGCCCACGTCCAAGTTCATCGGCAAGACCGCGGCCGACCTGCAGCTGCGCCGGCAGTACGGCATCAGCCTGCTGGCGATCAACCGCGACAAGACGGTGATCCGCGAGAACCTGCGCGACACGGCGCTGCGCGCCGGCGACATGCTGGTGCTGCACAGCATCTGGCAGGACCTGGCCCAGGCCGCGGGCAAGCGCGACTTCGTCATCGTCACCGACTACCCCAAGGGCGAGCAGCGGCCGCACAAGTTCCGCATCGCCATGGTCATTTTCGCGGTGACCATGCTGATCGCGCTGTCCGGACGCGTGCCGACCTCGATCGCGCTGATGACCGGCGTGGCCGGCATGCTGGTGTTCGGCGTGCTGAAGATGGACGAGGCCTACGGCGCGATCAGCTGGAAGACGGTGTTCCTGATGGCCTGCCTGATCCCGCTGGGCTGGGCGATGGACGGCAGCGGCGCCGCGGCCTGGATCGCCGGCCATACCATCGAACGGCTGCCAGGCGGACTGCCGGTGTGGCTGCTCGAATTCGCAGTCGCCCTGCTCACCGCCGCCTTCTCGATGGTGATCAGCCACGTCGGTGCGACGATCGTGGTGGTGCCGATCGCGGTGAACATGGCGCTCGCCACCGGCGGCAATCCCACCGCGTTCGCGCTGATCGTCGCGCTGTCGGCGTCGAACAACTTCGTCACCCAGTCCAACCCGGTGATGTCGATGATCACCGGGCCCGGTGGCTACCAGCCGCGCGAACTGTGGAAGATCGGCGTGCCGCTGTCGCTGATCTACACGTTCATCGTGGTGCTGGTGGTCAACCTGATGTTCTGAGCGGCACGCCAGTCCGGCAGCCGATCGATCGCGCCGCCCAAACGGCGCAACGTCGGCGGGCTATCCGCTGCGCTGCGACGTCTCCAGCACCAGGTGGCCGTCCTGCACCTTCACCGCCACCGCGCGCAGGGCCTCGCCGCGGCAGGGGCCGGCGACGCATGCGCCGCCGCCCAGCTCGAAGCTGGCGCCGTGCACGGCGCACACCAGCAGGCCTTCCTTCGACTTGAGGAACTGGCCCGGCGACCAGTCGAGGCGACGCCCCGCGTGCGGGCAGACGTTGAACCAGGCGCGCACCTGGTCGCCGTCGCGATGCAGGATCAGCGACTCGGCATCGCCGTCGACCACGGCTTCGACCTCGGCGAATCCGCCGTCGGGAATGGCGTCCAGCGCGATCAGCGATGAGGCGGGGTACAGGGTGTTCATGTCGACGGTTTAACGATCCTGTTACAACTTGGTGGCGGCTGCGCCCGATACTTGGGCCTCCACATTGTCGCACCCCCACCGAATGTCGTCTGTCCTGTACCGTTCGCTCCACGCCCGCATCGACGCCTCCGGCGTGCGGGGCCTGTTCACGCCGCGCAAGCCGCGCAATCCGCTGCTGCGCGTGGTGCTGGGACTGGTGGGCGTGGCGGTGCTGGCGGTCCTGCTGGTGGTGGGCCTGTTCGTGGGCGCGGCAATGGTGTCGTTCGGCCTGCTGCGTGGCGCGTTGCGCAACCGCACCTCCAGGCCGCGCGCCGGAACGCTCGACGCCGAATACCGCGTCGTGTCCAAACCCGGCCAGCCGCTCCTGCGCTGATCCCGATGCGGGACGTCATCGAGGCACCCGCGATCCCGCGCATCCCCGTGCGCGGCGGCGGCACGTTCCCGGTGCGCCGCATCTACTGCGTTGGCCGCAACTTCGCCGACCACGCGCGCGAGATGGGCGCCACCGTGCCGGCCTCCAGGGCCGATCGCGGCACCCCCGTGTTCTTCCATAAGCCGGCCGACGCGATCGTCGTCGACGGCCATGTCGCCTATCCGCCCGGCACCGGCGACCTGCATCACGAAGTCGAACTGGTGGTCGCGCTCGGCCAGGATGCACCGCATGGCGAGTTGCCGGTCGCGGAGGCACAGGCGCTGGTATTCGGCTACGGCATCGGCCTGGACCTGACCCGTCGCGACCTGCAGGCCGCGGCCAAGTCCAGGGGACTGCCCTGGGATACCGCCAAGGGCTTCGACCAGTCGGCTCCGGCAAGCGAGTTAGTGCCTGCGGCACAGGTCGGCGAACTCGCGGCGCGACGGCTGTCGCTTGAGGTCAACGGGCAGGTCCGCCAGCAGTCGACGCTCGACCAGCTGATCTGGGACGTGCCGGAGATCCTGCACGAACTGTCGAAGCTCTACGCGCTGCGTGCCGGCGACCTGGTGTACATGGGCACGCCGGCCGGCGTGGCCGCGCTGCAGCCGGGCGATGCCTGCGTGGCGCGCCTGGACGACCTGCTGGAACTGCGTTGCCAGCTGCACGCGCGCTCGGCATAGTGGCCGCGCGCGGCGACCGCCGCCACGCCAACATACTGCGAGGAGACGCCGATGGGCATGATCAGTGAGTTCAAGGAATTCGCGATGCGCGGCAACGTCATCGACCTCGCCGTGGGCGTGGTGATCGGCGGCGCGTTCGGCAAGATCGTCTCGTCGCTGGTCGACAACCTGATCATGCCGGTGATCGGCCTGCTCACCGGCGGCGTGGACTTCTCCAGCTGGGCGATCGTGCTGCGCGAGGCCTCGGTCGATGCCGCGGGCACCGAGGTGCCTGCGCTGACCCTGGGCATCGGCGAGTTCGTCAACGCGATCATCCAGTTCGTCATCATCGCCTTCGCCATCTTCATGGTGATCAGGACGATCAACCGCATCCACAAGAAGCCCGAGGCCGCGCCCGTGCCCGCGGCGCCGACGGAGGAAGTGCTGCTGCTGCGCGAGATCCGCGACTCGCTGCGCAAATAGCCGGCTGCGCGCCTCGCGTGCGAAGCCGCGGGCCTGCTAGGCTCGCGGCTTCGTCGTTTTACGGAAGGCTATCGATGCGCCTGGCCATGCTGTTGTTGTCCGCCTGCCTGCTGTGCGCCTGCCCGCTGCCCGCGCTGTCGGGCAGCGGGGCCGCCCTCGACACCGCGGCCTCACTGCGCGAACGGGCACTGGCCGACACCACCGCATGGCGCGTGGTCGAATCGCTGACCACCGAGATCGGTCCGCGCCTGGCCGGCAGCGAAGCCGACGCACGCGCGGTGGCCTGGGCACAGGCGAAGTTCCGCGAGCTGGGCTACGACCGCGTGTGGACCGAGCCGGTCACCTTCCCCAGGTGGGAGCGCCGCGGCGAATCGGCGCAGGTCCTGGGCGCGCATGCGCAGCCGCTGGTGGTGACCGCGCTGGGCGGCAGCCCCGGCGGAACGGTCGAGGCGGAGATCGTGCGCTTCGACAGCCTGGAAGCGCTGCAGGCGGCGCCGGCCGGCTCGCTGCAGGGGAGGATCGCCTTCGTCGATCACGCGATGCCGCGTGCGCGCGACGGCAGCGGCTACGGCAAGGGTGGTGCGATCCGCAGCCGCGGACCCTCCGAGGCGATCCGCAAGGGCGCGGTCGGCTTCCTCATGCGTTCGGCCAGCACCAGCGCGCAGCGCGTCGCCAACACCGGCATCACGCGCTTCGACGACGGCCTGGAGCCGGTGCCCGCGGCCGCACTGTCGCTGCCCGATGCCGACCAGCTCGCGCGCCTGCTGCAGCGCGGCCCGGTGCGCGTGCGCCTGGCCCTGGACTGCGGCTGGGATGGCGAATACACCTCGCACAACGTGATCGGCGAGATCACCGGGCGCGATGCGCCGCAGGAGGTGGTGCTGCTGGGCGCGCACCTCGATTCCTGGGACCTGGGCACCGGCGCGATCGACGACGCCTCGGGGATCGGCATCACCATGGCGGCCGGCCACCTGATCGGCCAGCTGCCGCAGCGCCCGCGGCGCACGATCCGCGTGGTCGCGTTCGCCAACGAGGAGCAGGGCCTGCTTGGCGGACGCGAATACGCGCGCCGCCATGCGGCCGACGTGGCCAACCACGTCATCGCGGTGGAGAGCGACTTCGGCGCCGGCCGCATCTACGGCTTCAACACCAGCGGCGGCGACGCGCCGGCTGTCGCACGGATTGCCGGAGCGCTGGCGCCGCTCGGCATCGCGCACCTGCCGGGCAAGGGCGGTCCCGGCCCCGACATCTCCCCGCTGGCCGCCGTCGGCGGCGCCTGGGCGTGGCTGGGGCAGGACGGGACGCGGTATTTCGACCTGCACCACAACGCCGACGACACGCTCGACAAGATCGACCCGGCCGACCTGGCGCAGAACCTCGCCGCGTACGCCGTGTTCGCATGGATGGCGGCGGAATCGGACGCCGG
>JAEWZE010000224.1 GCA_023395465.1 Pseudomonadota bacterium | reverse complement strand
GGCCGACTGGCTGGCGTCGCTGCCGGAGGGGCCGTGCTGCGCGCTGTGGCTGGATGGCGTGGGCAACCCGCACAACCTCGGGGCGATCCTGCGCTCGTCCGCGCATTTCGGCGTGGCCGGGCTGCTGCTACCGGGCGATTCGACGCTGGCCCTGTCCGGCGCCGCGGCGCGCGTGGCCGAGGGCGGCGCCGAAGCGGTGCCGCTGGTGCGCCTGGCTGCACCGGCCGATGCGATGGCGCAACTGCGCGCGGCCGGCTTCACGCTGGCCGCGACCGTGGTGCGCGGCGGCGATGATCTGTTTGCCGGCGCGCTGTCGGCGCGCCTGGTCTACGTGCTCGGCGCCGAAGGCCAGGGCATGGGCGAAACGCTGGTCGGCGACTGCGACCTGCGCCTGTCGATCCCGGGCACCGGTGCGGTGGAGAGCCTCAACGTCGCAAGCGCGACTGCGGTCTTCCTCGCTTCGTGGACACGTTGCCGGCGGTCGTGACGAAGCCGGTGCGTATGCTAGAGCCAGAACGGGATGGCACGCCCCGCTCCATGTGGCCTGCCCGACTGATCGGGGCGGTTTATCTCGCCTGGGCGATGATAGTGATGTGGCATGCTCCCCGAGTGCCGTATGCCGACGGTTGGCGATTCCTTGGGCATTTCGCGAGCGCGGATTTCCCTCGCGACATCTTCATGCCGGACAACGGCCATTTCGAAGTCATACCGAACATCGTACGAGTGATCGAACTGCATCTTTTCGATGCCGACCAGTCGTTGCAAGTGTGGATTGGGATAATCCTGTTTCTGGCTAGTTTGTATATCGGTTGGCGCTGCATCCGCGGGGCGGCTTCGCCGGAGCGACGGGCGGCCGCGATCTTGGCCATGGTGCTCGGGTTCTGCTGGCTGGGTAATGCGCGCACGTTGGCACATGCTAACGAAAGTGTGCATGCCTATGCTGTCCTGTTCTTCCTGTGCTCCGGAATCGGCTTTCTCGCCCGTCAATCAGGTCCGGTAGGCATGCGGAATGCCTCAATGGCTGCCGTTTGTGGCTTCTGCGCCGCCATATCTTTCGGAAGTGGCATTGCTGTATTCTCCGGTTTCCTCGTGATTGCCATTGCTAGACAGGCGCCTGCCCGCTCCATCACGGTTTTGCTTTTTTCGGCGACGGCGAGCTACCTGCTGATTCGAAGCGCTGGCGCAGGTGCAGCACCCGAACTGGATCCCCTCCGGCAACTGGATCTTGCGTTGCGTTGGCTGTCGGCCCCTTGGCTACATGCCGCCGGTCCCGTCGTGGACCCTGCGGTCTCCAATCGCTTAGCCTCCCCGATCGCCCGTGGTGCTTTGATCCCGGTCGCCGAGCGCTGGGAGGCTGCGATGGGTCCGGCTGCACTTGCGAGATGGCCCTATGTCGCGATCAGCGCCATCGGAATCTCAATACTTGCAACAGTCACATATCGAAGTATCCGGCGTGGTGGAGACGGCTCCGCTCGCTTGTTGGGTCTAGGGATGTCATGGTTCGCACTCTCCGTGGGCATGATGGTGGCCACGGTACGCACTGCGTATTTTGACATTCACCCCGACCAGTTGATGGCACCGCGCTATTTGGTGTGGTCGAGTCTGTTCTGGAGCGGTCTCGCGATCACCCTGGTCGCAGGCACGCAATGGCCACGTCGCGCCCTGCTCACATCGATCGTCGCGTCGGTCACACTGTTGCCAAGCCAGTTCTGGACCTCACAACTGGCAGGCGACATTCGGGTGGTGGCAGGACAGACGGCGACGGCGGCTGCGGTTGGCGTTATCGAGCCCGATCTGCTAACAGGGGAGACCGTCGCCGGCGACCTGGCCCGAGCTCTTCCGCCGTTGCGGCGGCTGGGGGCTGCCGTGTTCGCATGGCCTGAGACAGGCATGCTTGCACGGGTGGCGTCGCAGTCGGTGCACGACTTGGCTGTGGCCGATATCAACGTCGAGCCGGTTGCGAACCTGTTGGGGCCGCCTGGGCGGCGTGTCAGGTTCATCATGTCCGATCCAGGTGCGCACCGCGTCCTGCTCATCGATGACGACGGTGTCGTTCGCGGGCTTGCCGCCCCGGACGCCATGCGCGGTGCTGGGGCTTGGATAGGCTGGATGCGGGGGCAGCCGGCCACAAGTCGGGTGCGCGTTAGCGTCCTGCGTCCGTCCGTACGCTGAGGCTCGCGCCGAGCGTACTACGTCGTGCCGCTGCAGCGCGCGAGAACGATGTACTCGCCGATGTCGGCGGCCAGCCTCGGGGTCTCGTCCCAGCTCGCCGGCACCAGCGACTGGAAGTCCGCGCCCGCCGCATGGTCGTAGGCGTCGGGGCTGTCGGCCAACATCTGGACCGGACTCTCGTAGACCACGAACATCGCTAGCTGGTACGCACGCGTGCCCATCACCGACGGCGCGTAAAACAAGGTGCGAACGCCGGTGGTGCGTCGCTAGGCGTGTCGGCCGCGACCGTGTCGCGTGTGTTGCGCCGGGCGGGCCTGAGCCGCTGGCGTGAACTGGAGCCACAGCCGCCGGTCGTGCGCTACGAGCGGGCTACGCCGGGCGAGCTGGTCCACATCGACATCAAGAAACTGGGGCGGATCGAACGCCCGAGCCACCGGGTCACCGAAGATCGCCGGGACCGGGTGCGTGGCATCCGCTGGGAGTTTGCGCATGTCGCCGTCGACGGCCATTCGCGCACGTCCCTTGTGGCCATGGCCGAGGACGAGCGCAAGTCGTGGCGCACTACCGGGCATGCGGAGTCACCGTGCAACGGGTGATGACCGATAACGGCTCCGCCTACCAGTCCCGCGCGTTCGCCGAGGCCTGCGGACGCCTGCGCGTGCGCCACCTGCGCACCCGGCCCTACACCCCACAGACCAGCGGCAAGGCCGAGCCCTTCATCCAGACCTGCCTGCGCGAGTGGGCCTATGCAGCCACGTATGCCACGTCGGTCCAGCGCCGGGAGACTCTGCACGACTGGCTGCACCACTACAACTGCCACAGGCCGCACAGCGCCCTTGGTGGCCGACCGCACATCAGCCGGCTGCCGTGCGGGCGAAGCTCCACAGCTAGCGCGCATGCTCCAGCAGCGCGCGCAGCTCGACGGTTGCGGCCGGCCGGGTGACGTCGGCCTCCGAATTCCACTGCCCGTCGCCGAAGCTGCCCTCGTACCAGCCATCGTCGATGCATGTATTCCAGGCCGAGGTCCGCGGCATGTTCGATATAACGGGCAGCGTTGCGGTGTTCATGCCGGGGTCGGGCACGTCGGCCGCCCGCCGCCCGACCACCAGTCTTTGGCCGACTTCCCCGGGCGGATCCAGGAGGTGTCCGATCGGCGTGGTCGGGTTGAGTCTGGAGACCAGGGTCGATTCGATCAGCGGCCGGGCGAGTCGCCGAGCAGCAGCACCCGCCAGAGTGGGGTGTCCGTCCGCGTCGATCTGCGGTCCGTGACGCGGCCGCCGCCCCGCGTCTTATTCGTCCGCATCGTTCGCCGGCTTTGGCGCGCTGCCGAACCCGGCGTCCGATTCCGCCGCCATCCATGCGAACACGGCGTACGCGGCGAGGTTCTGCGCCAGGTCGGCCGGGTCGATCTTGTCGAGCGTGTCGTCGGCGTTGTGGTGCAGGTCGAAATACCGCGTCC
>JAEWZE010000172.1 GCA_023395465.1 Pseudomonadota bacterium | reverse complement strand
TCGACGGCAAGGGCCCGATCGACGCCAAGCTGCGCGCGCCGGTCGAGCGCGTCGCGCCGGGCGTGGTGTGGCGCAAGTCGGTCGACCAGCCGGTGCAGACCGGCTACAAGTCGGTCGACGCGATGATCCCGATCGGCCGCGGCCAGCGCGAGCTGATCATCGGCGACCGCCAGACCGGCAAGACCGCGATGGCCATCGACGCGGTGATCAACCAGAAGGGCACCGGCATCAAGTGCGTCTACGTCGCGATCGGCCAGAAGGCCTCGACCGTGGCCAACATCGTCCGCAAGCTCGAAGAGAACGGCGCGCTGGCGCACACGGTCGTGGTCGCCGCCACGGCGTCCGAGTCGGCCGCGATGCAGTACATCTCGGCGTACTCGGGCTGCACCATGGGCGAGTACTTCATGGACCGCGGCCAGGACGCGCTGATCGTCTACGACGACCTGTCCAAGCAGGCCGTCGCCTACCGCCAGATCTCGCTGCTGCTCAAGCGCCCGCCGGGCCGCGAAGCCTACCCGGGCGACGTGTTCTACCTGCACAGCCGCCTGCTCGAGCGCGCCGCGCGCGTGTCGGCCGACTACGTCGAGAAGTTCACCAACGGCGAAGTGAAGGGCCAGACCGGCTCGCTGACCGCGCTGCCGATCATCGAGACCCAGGCCGGCGACGTGTCCGCGTTCGTGCCGACCAACGTGATCTCGATCACCGACGGCCAGATCTTCCTGGAAACAGACCTGTTCAACGCCGGCATCCGCCCGGCCGTGAACGCCGGCATCTCGGTCTCGCGCGTCGGCGGCGCGGCGCAGACCAAGATCATCAAGAAGCTCTCTGGCGGCATCCGCATCGCGCTGGCGCAGTACCGCGAGCTCGCGGCCTTCGCCCAGTTCGCCTCCGACCTGGACGACGCCACCCGCAAGCAGCTCGAGCGCGGCCAGCGCGTCACCGAACTGATGAAGCAGAAGCAGTACCAGCCGATGTCGATCGCCTACCAGGCGCTGTCGATCTACGCGGTCGACAAGGGCCACATGGACGACGTGCCGGTCGGCAAGATCCTGGCATTCGAAGAGGCGCTGCACGCGCACTTCGCCAACACCCAGGGCGCGCTGATCGACCGCATCAACGGCAGTGGTGACTGGAACGACGAGATCGAGGCGGCGTACAAGGCCGGCATCGAGGAGTTCAGGAAGACGGGCAGCTGGTAGGACCAGCTGCCGGGATTCGGGAATCGGGATTCGGGAAACGTAGAGAGCGGAGCGTCGCGAACAGGAAAATCGGGTGCCGGAGCAGTGCTTCTGGCGATTCCCGATTCCCCATTCCCGATTCCCGTTCGCGGAGCGAGCTAGATGGCTGGTGGAAGAGAAATCAAGACCAAGATCAAGAGCGTGCAGAACACCCGCAAGGTGACGCGCGCGCTGGAAATGGTCTCGGCCTCGAAGATCCGCAAGGCGCAGGAACGCATGCGCGCCTCGCGGCCGTACGCGCGCGCGATGAAGCAGATCATCGGCCACCTCGCGCAGGCGAACACCGAGTTCCAGCACCCGTACCTGGTCGAGCGTGGCGAGATCAGGCGCGTGGGCTACGTGATCGTCTCGTCCGACCGCGGCCTGGCCGGCGGCCTGAACAACAACCTGTTCCGCAAGCTGCTGGTCGAGATCCGGCAGTGGCAGGACAAGGGCGTCGAGGTCGACGTGGTGACCATCGGCCAGAAGGCGGCGGTGTTCTTCCGCCGGCTGAAGGTCAACATGCTCGCCAGCGTCGCGCACCTGGGCGACCAGCCCGAGGTCGAGCAGCTGGTCGGCGTGGTCCAGGTGATGCTGGAAGCCTACGACGCGGGCAAGGTCGACAAGGTGTTCCTGGTCTACAACGACTTCGTCAACACCATGACCCAGCGCGCCTCGTTCGACCAGCTGCTGCCGCTGCCGGCAGGCGAGACCTCGGTCGCGCGGCACGACTGGGACTACATCTACGAGCCCGACGCCGAAGGCGTGCTCAGCCACGTGCTGACCCGTTACGTCGAGTCGCTGGTGTACCAGGCGGTGATGGAGAACGTGGCGTCCGAGCACGCCGCGCGCATGGTGGCGATGAAGTCGGCGAGCGACAACGCCACCAAGCTGATCGACACGCTGAACCTGGTCTACAACAAGGCCCGCCAGGCGGCAATCACCCAGGAAATCTCGGAAATCGTCGGCGGTGCTGCCGCCGTCTGATCAAGCCGGGAATGGAGAATCGGGAATCGGGAATCGACAAAGCTCCAGCCTTTGATCTTCCGATTCCCCATTCCCGATTCCCTATTCCCGACAAACGAATCAAGCAGAGTTAGTGGAGCTATCAACATGAGTCAGGGCAAGATCGTTCAGATCATCGGCGCCGTCGTCGACGTGGAATTCCCGCGCAGCGAAGTGCCGAAGGTGTACGACGCGCTGAAGGTGCAGGGCACCGCCATCACGCTCGAGGTGCAGCAGCAGCTCGGCGACGGCGTCGTGCGCACGATCGCGCTGGGCTCCACCGACGGCCTCAAGCGCAACCTCGTGGCCGAGAACACCGGTCGTGCGATCTCGGTGCCGGTTGGCCTGGGCACGCTGGGCCGCATCATGGACGTGCTGGGCCGCCCGATCGACGAGGCGGGCGAGGTCAAGGCCGACACCACGTGGGAAATCCACCGTGCCGCGCCGAGCTACGAGGACCAGTCCTCGACCACCGAGCTGCTGGAAACCGGCATCAAGGTCATCGACCTGATGTGCCCGTTCGCCAAGGGCGGCAAGGTCGGCCTGTTCGGCGGCGCCGGCGTCGGCAAGACCGTCAACATGATGGAACTGATCAACAACATCGCGACCGAGCACTCGGGCCTGTCGGTGTTCGCCGGCGTGGGCGAGCGTACCCGCGAGGGCAACGACTTCTACCACGAGATGCAGGAGTCGGGCGTCGTCAACGTCGAAGAGCCCGAGAAGTCGAAGGTGGCGATGGTCTACGGCCAGATGAACGAGCCGCCGGGCAACCGCCTGCGCGTCGCGCTGACCGGCCTGACCATGGCCGAGTACTTCCGCGACGAAGGCCGCGACGTGCTGCTGTTCGTCGACAACATCTACCGCTACA
>JAEWZE010000164.1 GCA_023395465.1 Pseudomonadota bacterium | reverse complement strand
CGCTCCCAGTCCGAGGCGATCGCCGATCGCGCACTTGCGCGCTTCCCCACGCTGGCCGGCGAGGGACCGCTGTACGAACGGCTGCGGCAGGTGGCGATCGCCAGCGACTTCGCCATCGACGTGCTGGTGCAGCAGCCGGCCCTGCTCGCGCAGCTGGCGCTCGACGACGGCGCGACGGCGATTGCGCCGCCGGCGCTCGACCCGGACCGTCGCGACGACTGGCCGCGCCTGCTGCGCCAGTATCGACGCGCCGAGTCGACCCGCCTGGTCTGGCGCGACGTGCTCGGAATCGACGATGTCGATGCCACGCTCGCCGGCACCACGCGACTGGCCGAAGCGTGCCTGCGCATCGCACTCGACGCGCTGGAACAGGACTTCGCCCGCCGCCATGGCGTGGTGCGCGATGGCGAGGGCCAGCCGGTGCGGCTGGTCGTGTTCGGCATGGGCAAGCTCGGCGGCGGCGAGCTCAACTTCAGTTCCGACATCGACCTGGTCTATGCCTACGAGCACGGCGGCGAAAGCGACGGGACGCGCATGCTGGCCGCCGAGGACTATTTCGCGCGACTGGGGCAGCAGCTGGCGCGGCTGCTCGACGAGACGACCGTCGACGGCTTCTGCCACCGGGTCGACCTGCGCCTGCGCCCCTTCGGCAATGCCGGGCGCGTGGCGATGAGCTTTGCCGCGATGGAGCTGTACTTCCAGCGCGAAGGCCGCGACTGGGAACGCTACGCTTGGCAGAAGGCGCGCCCGGTCGCCGGCGACGTGGAGGCGGGGCAGCGCTTCCTGGCAGCGCTGCGCCCCTTCGTCTATCGACGCTACCTCGACTTCGGCGCGCTCGACGGTCTGCGCCAGATGAAGGCGATGATCGCCGCCGAGGTCGCGCGCCAGGAGCTGGCCGACGACGTCAAGCGCGGACCGGGCGGCATACGCGAAATCGAGTTCCTCGCCCAGGCCCTGCAGCTGATCCGCGGCGGTCGCGAACCCGCGCTGCAGCAGCCGCAGCTGCTGCCCGCCCTGGCCGCGCTGTGCGAAGCCGGCCAGATCGGCGCCGACACCGCCGAGGCGCTGGCGGGCGACTACCGCTTCCTGCGCCGGCTGGAGAACCGGCTGCAGATGCTGCGCGACGCGCAGACGCACGTGCTGCCCGCGACCGATGTCGACCGCGACCGGATCGCGCGCGGGCTCGGGCACGCGCACTGGCAGACGCTCGAGCCGGAGATCCGCCGGCATCGCGACGATGTCGCCCAGGAATTCGACGCGTTGCTGTCGCAGCGGGGGCAGCAGCCCGCCGTGGCCCACGACATCGCCGCCTACTGGCGCGCGCTTCCCGACGGCAGCAGCGCCGATGCGCTGGCGGCCGCCGGGTTCGGCGATGCCGGCAGCGTGGACGCGGCGCTGCGCGATTTCGCCCGCTCGCCCAGCGTGCGCGAACTGTCCGACGCCACCCGGGCGCGGCTGGACCGGGTGATGCCGGTGCTGCTGCAGGCCTCGGCGCCCGCCGACCGTCCCCTGCAGGCGATCCGGCGGCTGCTGGCGCTGCTGCACAACATCCTGCGGCGATCGAGCTACCTGGCCCTGCTCGACGAACACCCGCCGGCGCTGGCGCGGCTGGTCGACCTGGTCACCCGCAGCGCGCTGCTGGCCGAGCGGCTGGCCGCGCACCCGCTGCTGCTCGACGAACTGCTCGACGCCCGCGCCGAAGGTCCGCTGCCCACGCGCGAACTGTTCGAGGCGGCCTGCGCCGGGGTCGATGCCGACGACACCGAAACCGCGCTGTTCGCGCTCAACGAGATCCGCCAGCAGCTCAGCTTCCGCATCGCGCTGGCCACCCTCGACCGGCGCCAGCCGGCGCAGGACAGTACGCGCCAGCTGGCCTGGCTGGCCGATGCGATCGTGCAGGCCGTGCTGGCGCTGGCGCGGCGCGAGCTACACGCCGCGCATGGCGCGATCGCCGGCGCGGGCTTCGCGGTACTCGGCTACGGCAGCCTCGGCGGCGAGGAACTGGGATTTGGCTCCGACCTCGACCTGGTGTTCCTGTACGACGCGCCGCTGGACGCGCAGTCCGACGGGCCGCGCCCGCTCGACGCGCCGCGCTGGTTCGCGCGCCTGGCGCAGAAGATCGTGGCCCTGCTGGGCGCGGTGACCGGCGCCGGGCGCCTGTACGACATCGACGTGCGGCTGCGTCCCGATGGCGGAAAGGGCCTGCTCGTGTCGTCGCTGGCCAGCTATGGCGACTACCAGCGCGAACGCGCCTGGACCTGGGAACACCAGGCGCTGGTGCGCGCGCGCTGCGTGGCCGGCGATCCGGAACTTGCCGCGGCCTTCGACAGCATCAGGTCGGCCACCCTCGGTCGCGAGCGCGCGCAGGACACGCTGCGCGCGGACGTGGTGTCGATGCGCGCGCGCATGCGCGCCGAACTCGACCGCGGCGGCGAGGGCCTGTTCGACCTCAAGCAGGGCGAGGGCGGCCTGGTCGACCTGGAGTTCCTGCTGCAGTACCTGGTGCTGCGCGAGGCCGTGGCGCGCCCCGAACTGCTGCTCCCGCGCGCGACCCCGCTGCTGGTCGAGGTGCTGGCGCGGGCGGGCGTGCTCGACGCCGAGGCCGCGCAGGCGCTGGGCGAGGCGCACGCCCTGCTGGTTGCCACCGGCCTGGACTGCACGCTCGACCGGCGCGCGCGCATCGTGCCGCTCGATGCGCCGCTGCAGGCGGCGCGCGCGGTGATCGGCCATGCGTGGCGAAGCCACGGGCTGGTGGACTGAACCGGACGCCTGCAGCGGACGTCCGCCGGCGATGTCGCGAGGAATCCGGCGGGCCGGTCGCGCTCGCGCAGGATGCCCCCTGCGCTGCCGGCACCCTGTCGCGGCCCTGGCCCGGTGATGCTGTATCGCGCGGGCGCGCGTATCGGGTCGTCGCGCGCCCCGTTTGCGCGGCTGCCACCAACCGGCGCGTCGAGCGGACGGCGCCAGCCGGCGCGCTATAGTGCGCCGCTGCATCGAAGGGAACGCAACGCGATGAGCGACGGTGGGCCGCAGTGGCTGGAGACGATCGAGCGCGAAACCGGCGCCGATCCGGCGTGGAGCGTGCTGTGGCTGCACGGCCTGGGCGCCGACGGTAACGACTTCGTGCCGATCCTGCCCGAACTGGTGCGGCCCGGCTGGCCGGCGATGCGGTTCGTGTTCCCGCACGCGCCCGTGCGCGCGGTGACGATCAACAACGGCGCCCGCATGCGCGCCTGGTACGACATCCGCGATTTCGACCTGGCCAATCGCGCCGACGAGCAGGGCGTGGTCGAATCCATCGCCCAGGTCACGGCGCTGATCGACCGCGAGATCGCGCGCGGCATCCCGGCCTCGCGGATCTTCCTGGCCGGCTTCTCGCAGGGCGGCGCGATCACCCTCGCCGCCGGCCTGCGCCGCACGACCCCGCTGGCCGGCCTGGTGGGCCTGTCCACCTACCTGCCCGGCGCGGCGACCGCCGCCGCTGCGCTGGCCGCGGCCGCGAAGTCGCAGCCGCTGTTCATGGCCCACGGCACCGCCGATCCGGTGGTGCCCTTCGCGGCCGGCGAGCAGAGCGCGGCCTGGATGCGCCAGCATGGCTTCGAGGTCGAGTTCCATCGCTACCCGATGCCGCACTCGGTCTGCATCGAGGAGATCCGCGACCTTGGCGACTGGATCGGCAGGCGGCTTGCGGTTGCGGCCTGAGCCGCGTTTGGCGGCCGGCCGGGCTGCGGCTACCATGCCGATGACACGTTTTTCCTGGAACCGGACGCCCCAGTGAAGATCGTCATCGCAGACGACGAACCGCTTGCCCGCGAGCGCCTGCGGGCGCTGCTGGCCGCGCAGGCCGACGTGGAGGTGGTGGCCGAGGTCGGCGACGGGCACCAGACCCTGCACGCCTGCGCCGAGCACGATCCGGACCTGGTCCTGCTCGACATCGCCATGCCCGGCATCGACGGGCTGGAAGTGGCGCGGCACCTGCAGGCGTTCGAGCCGCGGCCGGCGGTGGTGTTCTGCACCGCCTACGATGCGCACGCGCTGTCGGCCTTCGACGCCGAAGCGGTCGACTACCTGGTCAAGCCGGTGCGCGCCGAGCGGCTGGCGTCGGCGCTGCAGCGCGCGCGCGCGTTGACCGCTGGCCGCCAGCCCCGGCCCGGTGGCGGAACCGACGGCGCGCGCCGCACCCATCTGTGCGCGCGGCTGCGCGGCAGCCTGCGGCTGATCCCGGTCGAGGACGTGCGCTACCTGCAGGCCGAGGAGAAGTACGTTGTGGTCCACCACGCGCGCGGCGAGGACCTGATCGAGGAGTCGCTCAAGTCGCTTGAGGACGAGTTCGGCGACCGCTTCGTGCGCATCCACCGCAACTGCCTGGTGGCGCGCGCCGCGCTGCGCGAGCTGCGCCGCGGCACCGATGGCCGTGCGCAGGCGTTCGTCGATGGCGTGACCCGGCCACTGGAGGTCAGCCGGCGCTGCCTGCCGGAACTGCGCGAGGCCATGCGCCACTGGTAACGCCGCGGCCGCGCGATAATGGCGCGATGAAGACGCTCCGCATCGCCACCCGCAAGAGCCCGCTCGCGCTCTGGCAGACCGAACACGTCGCCGCGCTGCTGCGCGCGCGCCACCCCGGCCTCGACATCGTGCTGGTGCCGCTGTCCACTCGTGGCGATGAACTGCTCGATCGCTCGCTGGCGGCGATTGGCGGCAAGGGGTTGTTCCTCAAGGAACTGGAGCTGGCGATGCAGCGCGGCGAAGCCGATTGCGCCGTGCATTCGCTGAAGGACGTGCCGATGACGCTGGAGCCGGGCTTCGCGTTGCCGGCGATCCTCGCCCGCGCCGACCATGCCGACGCCTTCGTCAGCAACGGTCACGACGGCATCGCCGCGCTGCCGCCCGGCGCGCGGGTCGGCACTTCGTCATTGCGTCGCCGCGCGCAGTTGCGTGCGTTGCGCGACGACCTGGTGATCGACGACCTGCGCGGCAACGTCAACTCGCGGCTGGCCAAACTGGATGCCGGTGAGTACGCGGCAATCGTCCTGGCCTGTGCCGGCCTGCAGCGACTGGGCTTCGACGACCGTATCCGCGCGCGGCTGGATGCGCCGGACTGGCTGCCCGCACCGGCGCAGGGCGCGATCGCGATCGAATGCCGCGACGACGCGCCGGACATCGAGGCGCTGCTGGCCACGCTGGATGACGCGGCCACCCGTACCTGCGTCGAGGCCGAGCGCGCGATGAACCGGGCGCTCGACGGCAGCTGCCATGTGCCGGTCGCGGCGCTGGCGCGGCTCGATGGCGATGCGCTCTCGCTGCAGGGACTGGTCGGCTCGGCGCAGACCGGCGCGCAGGTGCGCGCGCAGTCGCAGGGCAGGGCGGTGGATGCCGAGGCGATCGGCCGCGAAGTCGCCGCCGCGTTGCTGGCGCAGGGCGCCCGCGACTTCATCGGCTGAGCATCAGAACGGGAAGTAGCGCGGGATCAGCACCATCGCCGCGAGAAAGAAAATGACGTTCAGAGGCACGCCGATCCTCAGGAAATCTCCGAAGCTGTAGCCGCCAGCGGTATAGACCATGGTGTTGGTCTGGTAGCCGATCGGTGTCGCGAAGCTGGTCGATGCCGCGAACGCCACGGCTACCAGCAGCGGTTTGGAATCGATGCCCATGGCCTCTGCGGTCGCGATTGCAATCGGCGCGATGAGGACCGCGGCCGCGTTGTTGCTCATCAATTCGGTCATCACCGAGGTCAGCAGGTAGATCACTGCCAAGACAAGCAGTGGATGACCGTCT
Source organism: Pseudomonadota bacterium (assembly GCA_023395465.1). Lineage (GTDB taxonomy): Bacteria > Pseudomonadota > Gammaproteobacteria > Xanthomonadales > Xanthomonadaceae > Luteimonas. Next base: position 7,059 of record JAEWZE010000164.1, on the reverse strand, counting down.
CCGATCAGGTCAAGCGAGCGCTGGGCGATGAAGTCCGCGCCGCCCGAGTTCTGCAGCGCCAGGCCAAGCGGAAGCACGCCGGCGAGCAGCATGATGACCCGCCAGTCGATGCCGGCGTAGGCCTGCTCGGGTTTCAGGCAGTGCAGCACCACCAGCGCCACGCAGCCCAGCAGGGCCGAGGCGACGATCGGCATGATGTCGAAGGCGGACAGCGCGATTGCTCCGAGCATGATCGCGACCGAAAGGAAGGCACGCCGGCCATCCATGCGTTGCTGCGGGCGCTCGCCCACCAGCATCAGCCCCGGGGTGGTGCGGACCGCTTCGAGCGCATCGGGGGTCGCATCAGCCAGCAGGATGTCGCCGACCTGCAACGGCACCTGGTGCAGCGGCTGGCGGATGGCCAGGCCGGGGCGTTGCAGGCCGTGGACGCGCATGCGGTAGACATGACCGAAGCGCAACCCGGCCAGCGTCTGACCGACCAGCGGCGAACGCGGCGTCACCATCACTTCGGCGTGCACGCGTTCGGCGGACGGATCAGCCACCAAGTCGGCCGCGACCTCGTCATGCGCCAGCTTGAGTGTGCGTCGCGCCTTCTCCAGCGCGTTCCACGCGCCGCGCAGCAACAGACGGTCACCGGCCCGGACTTCGCTGGCGCGCGGGCTCGGCAACAGGGCGCCATCGCGATAGATCTCCAGCAGGTAGGCATCGCCGGCATCGACCGGGAGCACTTCCGCGCCGGCCTTGCCGACCGCGGGCGACTTCTCCGGCACCCGCAGGTCTACCAGATAGCGCCCCTGGTGGCTGTCGCCGGCCTGATCGGGGATGCCGTTGTCCGGCAGCAGGAAGCCGCGGGTGAGCATCAGGTAGACGGTGCCGATGATGACGAACCAGATGCCGAGCGCGCTGAACTCGAACAGGGTGAAGCCGGGGAGTCCGGCCTGCTGCGCGACCGAATGCACCAGCAGGTTGGTGGAGGTGCCGACCAATGTGCACACGCCGCCGAACTGCGCGGCATAGGAAAGCGGGATCAGCATCTTGGATGGCGCCTGCCGGGTGGCCACGGCCGCGGCCATCACCAGCGGCAGGAACACCGCGACGATCGCGGTGTTGTTGATGAAGGCCGAAGTCGCCGCGGCCAGCAGCATCATCACCAGCGCGAACAGCCAGGACCAGCGGATCCGCGCCAGCATCTCGCCCAGCCCGTTGAGCACGCCGCTGTGCTGGATCCCGGCACTGAGCACGAACATCGCCGCGACGGTGACGGTGGCCTCGCTGGAGAAGCCCGAGAGCGCCTCGCGCGGCGTGACCAGCCCGAGCACGATCACCGTGGCGAGCACCAGCATCGCGACCACATCGACCGGCAGCTTCTCGGTCACGAACAGGTAGACCGCGCCGGCCAACACCGCGAAGGTCATCCAGATCTCGGGCGTCATTGAGCTCCCTCGGTCGTATTCATCTCGACAGCCTAGCTGACGCCCCGGTGAACGCAGCGCCATCACGGCATGGCGGCGGCATAATGCGGCCATGGACCGCTACGAACGCATCACCGCGCTGCACCGCATCCTCAAGGGCGCACGCTATCCCGTGAACGTGAAGCGCCTGCAGGATGAACTGGCGTGTTCGCGGGCGACCGTCTATCGCGATCTCGCCTTCCTGCGCGATGGACTGATGGCGCCGATCGTGGGCGATGGCGAAGCCGGCTTCCGCTACGACCCGAACGAATCCGACCGTTTCGAACTGCCCGGCCTGTGGCTGTCGTCGGAGGAACTGCATGCGCTGCTGGCCGCGCAGCAGCTGCTTTCGCGCACCGGCGGCGGGGTGCTGTCGCAGGCGATGGCACCGCTGCAGCAGCGGGTGGAAGCGCTGCTGGCGGAGCAGGCCGGTGGCAAGCGCTGGCCGGTCGAACGCGTGCGGGTGATCCCTCATCGCACCCGCAAGCTGGACGAGGCGAGCTTCCGCACCGTGGCCTCGGGCGTGCTGGAGCGACGCCAGCTGGCCTTCGAGTATCGCGCCCGGTCCACCGACGAGAAGACCCGGCGGGTGGTGTCGCCGCAGCGCATCACCCATTACCGCGACAATTGGTACCTTGATGTCTGGGACCACGACCGCGAGGCGCTGCGCAGCTTCTCGGTGGACCGCATCAGTGGCGCACGGCTGGACAAGGAAGCCGCGCGCGACGTGGACGAGGCGGCGCTCGACCAGCACCTGGCCGGCAGCTACGGCATCTTCTCCGGCGAGCCGAAGGGCTGGGCCACCATCGTGTTCAGCGCCAAGGCGGCGCGCTGGGTGGCGGACGAGCGCTGGCATTCGCGCCAGCAGGGCCGCTTCCTGGCCGATGGCCGCTACGAGCTGAAGGTGCCCTACAGCGCCGGACGCGAACTGCTGATGGACGTGCTGCACTACGGGGCGGATGCCGAGATCGTCGAGCCGGCCTCGCTGCGTGCGCAGGCGCGCAGCCTGCTGGACCTCGCGCGCTCCAACTACGACTGAAGGTCGCAGCCCGTGAGATGACGGCGGCGCAGGCTGGCTCTCCACGATCCTAGGAGCGCCGCCATGCAACGTCCTTTCCGTCCCATCGACATGCTCGACCGCTGGCTGCTGCAGGCGGTCATCGCCGGCGCGGCGTTTGCGCTGCTGTTGCCGTTCGCTCAGGCGCAGACCGTCTTCGGCTGGCTGCCGCTGTGGCTGGTGGGCTTGCCGCTCTCGGCTTGGCTCGGGCGGCGAGGCTTGCTGGCGCTGCAGGGGGCCGACCAGAAGCCGGTGCCGGTACGCGGGCGCCGCCGCCTGCCCCCGGTGCAGGCGCGCCGTCGCCGGCCATCGCGCCTGAATGCGGGGCCGCTCAGGCAGCATCCGACGGCCTGACTGCGGGCATGACTTCCGGCCCGGGGCCGGTATTGAGGCACGTGTTAGCGTGCGGGACACCTTCCCCACGTGGAACCACGCATGTCCAAGCTGATCCGGTTGGTCGGCGCAGCGGCCATCCTCGCCGCCGGCCAGGCCATCGCCGCCCCGCAATCGCAGGAAACCACCATGTCCCAAGCACCCGCCGATCCCCACCAGTGGCTGGAGGACGTCGGGGGCGAGAAGCAGCTGGCCTGGGTGCGCGAGCGCAACGCCAAGGCCGAAGCCGAGCTGGCCAGCACGCCGGAGTTCAAGAAGCTTGAGGCCGAGATCCTCGCCATCCTCGATTCCGACGCCAAGATCCCCGGCGTCTACAAGCAGGGTGACTGGTACTACAACTTCTGGCAGGACAAGGCCAACCCGCGCGGCATCTGGCGCCGCACCACGCTGGCCGAGTACCGCAAGCCGAACCCGAAGTGGGAAACGGTGCTCGACATCGACGCGCTCAACAAGGCCGAGAACGAGAACTGGGTCTGGCATGGCGCGCAATGCCTGCGCCCGACGTACACGCGTTGCCTGATCGCGCTCTCGCGCGGCGGCGCCGATGCCGACGTCACCCGCGAATTCGACCTGGGCACCCGCAGCTGGGTGCAGGATGGGTACTTCCGTCCGGAAGCGAAGGGCGGCATGAGCTGGATCGACCAGGACAACGTCTTCGTCTACACCGATTTCGGTGATGGCAGCCTGACGACCTCGGGTTATCCGCGCATCGCCAAGCTGTGGAGGCGCGGTACGCCGCTGTCGGCCGCGCAGACCGTGTACGAAGGCAAGGCGACCGACATGTACATCGCCGCGATGCACGATGACACGCCGGGCTATGAGCGTGACTTCGTCAGCAACACCATCGCCTTCTACAACAACGAGCTCTACCTGCGCGGCAAGGACGGCACGCTGCGCAAGATCGACGTGCCCAACTCGGTCGAGAAGGGCGTGGTCCGCCAGTGGCTCACCCTGCAGCCGCGTGAGGACTGGACGGTCGGCGGCAAGACCTACAAGGGCGGCAGCTACCTCGTCGCTGATTTCGATGGCTGGATGGCCGGCAAGCGTGACATCACGGTGCTGTTCGAGCCGACCGAGCGCACGTCGCTGGCCGGCGCGACCTGGACCAAGAACCACGTCGTCCTCAACGTGCTGGAAGACGTCAAGAACCGGCTCAGCGTGCTGACCCCGGGCGCGGATGGCTGGAAGCGTTCGGAGTTCATCGGGGCGCCGGAGATCGGCACCGTGGGCGTGGGCGCGGTGGACAGCGACGAATCCGATGCGCTGTGGATGACGGTGTCCGGCTACACCACGCCGACCACGCTGTCACTGGCCGAAGTGGGCAAGGCGCCGGAAGTGCTGAAGACCATGCCGACCTTCTTCGATGCCTCCAACCAGGTGGTCGAGCAGCATTTTGCCACCAGCAAGGATGGCACCAAGGTTCCCTACTTCATCGTCCATCGCAAGGACATGAAGCTCGATGGCGAGAACCCGACGCTGCTGTACGGCTACGGCGGCTTCGAGATCTCGCTGACGCCGGGCTATTCCGGGGGCATCGGCAAGGGCTGGCTGGAGAAGGGCGGCGTGTACGTGGTCGCCAACATCCGTGGTGGCGGCGAGTACGGCCCGCGCTGGCATCGCGCCGCGCTCCAGCAGAACCGCCACAAGGCCTATGAGGACTTCGCCGCGGTCGCGCAGGACCTGATCGCGCGGAAGATCACCTCGCCCAGGCGCCTCGGTACCCAGGGCGGCAGCAATGGCGGCCTGCTGATGGGCAACATGCTGACCCAGTACCCGGAACTGTTCGGCGCGGTGGTGGTGCAGGTGCCGCTGCTCGACATGCGCCGCTACAACCAGCTGCTGGCGGGTGCCTCGTGGATGGCCGAGTACGGCGACCCGGACAAGCCGGAGCAGTGGCAGTTCATCCGCACCTTCTCGCCCTACCACCTGTTCGATGCCGGCAAGACCTACCCGCCGACCCTGTTCACCACTTCCACCCGCGATGACCGTGTCCACCCGGGCCATGCGCGCAAGATGATGGCGCTGATGGAGGCGGCCGGGAAGGACGTGCGCTACTACGAGAACATCGAGGGCGGGCACGGCGGCGCGGCCAACAACGCACAGCGCGCGCACATGAATGCGTTGGCGTTCACCTTCCTGTGGCAACAGCTGACCAAGTGATCGACGCGACGCCCCGCCATGCGGGGCGTTTGCATTCCCCCAGAGGAAACCGCATATGAACCCCAATCCCTTCGCCGTTGCGCTTGCACTCGCCATGACGCTGACCACCGCCCACGCCGCCGACCTGCCCACGCCCCCCGACATCGCCAAGAAGCCGCATGTGGTCAAGGCGCCGCACGGGGCCGAGCGCCAGGACGAGTACTACTGGCTGCGCGACGACAAGCGCGAGTCGAAGGAGATGCTCGACTACCTCAAGGCGGAGAACGCCTACGTCGACGCGATGATGAAGCCGCTCAAGCCGGTCGAGGATCGCATCTACGACGAGATCGTCTCTCGCATCAAGCAGGATGACGCCTCGGTGCCTTACCGCGACCGGGGCTGGTGGTATTACAGCCGTTTCGAGCAGGGCAAGGACTATCCGATCCATGCCCGCCGGAAGGACAGCGCGGGCGTCGATGCGCTGTCGATCCAGCAGGCCAACGCAGCCGGCGACTTCGCCGCCGAACAGGTGCTGCTGGACGTCAACCGGCTGGCCGAAGGTCACGATTACTACGCGGCCAGCCCGGTCGCGATCACCCAGGACGGCAAGGTGATGGCCTGGGCCGACGACACCAACGGGCGCCGCCAGTACACGCTGCGTTTCCGTGATCTTGAAACCGGCAAGGACCTGCCGGGCAGCATCCCCGGCACCAGCGGCGACGCGGTCTGGGCCGACGACGGCAAGACCCTGTTCTACGTGGTCAACCATCCGGAGACGCTGCTGACCACCTGGGTCAAGAAGCACGTGCTCGGCGGCGATGCCAAGGACGATCCCATCGTCTACGAGGAGAAGGACGACACCTTCTACATGGGCGTGGGCCGTTCGCGCGACGACAAGTACCTGACCATCGGCCTGTCCAGCACGGTGTCCAGCGAGTTGCTGTACACCCCGGCGGCGAACCCCGGCGTGTTCACCGTGCTGGCGCCGCGTGCGCGCGATGTCGAGTACGACGCCGCCCACCACGGCGGGCGCTGGGTGATCCGCACCAACGATGCCGGTGCCACCAACTTCAAGGTGGTCACCGCCGCCGATGGCGCGACCTCGCGCAAGGACTGGAAGGACTGGATTGCGCATGACGACGCGGTCTACATCGAGGACGTCGACCTGTTCGACGGCTTCACCGCGGTGGCCGAGCGGTCCGAAGGCCTGGAGCGCGTGCGCATCCTCAAGGCCGACGGCTCGCAGGAGTACGTCAAGGCCGACGAGAGCGCCTATTCGATGGGCCTTTCGGCTAATCCGGAGGCCGACACCGACTGGCTGAGTTACGGCTATACCTCGATGACCACGCCGGCGATCACCTACGAGTTCAACGTGAAGACCGGCGAACGTCGCGAACTGAAGCAGCAGCCGGTGCCCGGCTACGATCAGGACAATTACGCCACCGAGCGCGTGTGGGTGCCTTCGCGCGACGGCAAGGTGCGCATCCCGGTGTCGCTGGTCTACCGCAAGGATTTCAAGCGCGACGGCACGGCGGCGATGCTGCAGTACGCCTACGGCAGCTATGGCCTCTCGATGGATCCGGGCTTCAATTCGGCCATCATCAGCCTGCTCGACCGCGGCATGGTCTATGCGCTGGCGCACATCCGCGGTGGCCAGGAGATGGGCCGTGCCTGGTACGACGACGGCAAGATGTTCAACAAGGTCAACACCTTCAACGACTTCATCGACGTCACCCGCTGGCTGGTCGAGAACAAGTACGTGGCGAAGGATCGCGTCGCGGCGATGGGCGGCAGCGCCGGCGGCCTGCTGATGGGCGCGATCTCGAACATGGCGCCGCAGGATTACCGGGTGATCCTGTCGCAGGTGCCGTTCGTGGACGTGGTGACGACGATGCTCGACGCCAGCATCCCGCTGACCACCAACGAGTACGACCAGTGGGGCAACCCCGAAACCAGCGTGGAGAGCTACAACTACATGCTGTCGTACTCGCCCTACGACAACCTGAAGAAGCACGACTA
>JAEWZE010000131.1 GCA_023395465.1 Pseudomonadota bacterium | reverse complement strand
CTAACTACTGTTCGACCGATCCGGTCCGTATAGCACCGATTCTGGGGGCGCACGTCCGGCCGGGTCAACGCGAAAGGTCCCGCGCACCAATACGTTGGCGAACGTTCCCTTCGGTCGCCGTCGCCTTGGGCCATGGGGTTATACGGCGCAGCGACGGCCATAAGACTTATCGCGGCGTCGGCGCAGTGATAACGACGATGTGGTCGGTCGTCTGTTTCGTGGGCAGTTCCGGGATGTTCGGCAGCAGATGTCACCCTGTTGCCCGACGATGCTGGCGCATCGTCCGCGTTATCCTGCGTGCGACTGCATAAGCAGGCAGCCCCGGCGCTGCGGCTGCCGGGTTTCGGCAGTCCGGGCATCTCGAAGGTGGCGGCCTTGGCGCGCGCGTCGAGGCCGCGCTACCCCGACACCTGCCGGCTCGGATCGCCGATCTCCAGTTCCCGCAGGATCACCCCGGCTTGGGTGCGGTTGCGTGCGCCCAGCTTTTCGAAGATCACCGACAGGTGGGCCTTGACGGTGCGTTCCTGGATATCGAGCCGGTCGGCGATCTGCTTGTTGAGCAGGCCCTGGGCCACGAGGGTCAGCACGCGGAACTGCTGCGCGGTGAGGCTGGCCAGGCGCGCGGCGAGGTCGGCGTCGGCGGGGGACGACTGCGTGCGGGTGACGGCGCCGCGCAGGGCGGGGGGCAGCCAGTGTTCGCAGGCGAGTACGGTACGGATGGCCTCGCGCAGTTCGTCCAGGCTGGCGCTCTTCGGAATGTAGCCGGCGGCGCCGTGATCGAGGGCGCGGCGGATGATGGCGGGGTCTTCGTTGGCCGAGACCAGCACCACCGCCACGGCGGGGTGCTGGGCGCGGATGGCGGCCAGGCCGGCGAGGCCATGGTTGCCCGGCATGTGCAGGTCCAGCAGCACCAGGTCGATCTCGTCGCGCGATTCGAGCAGGGCCAGGACGCCATCGAGCGATTCGGCTTCGCAGGTGTCGACGTCTGGCGCGGCGTCCGCAGCGGCGCCACGCAGGGCGGCGCGGAACAGCGGGTGGTCGTCGGCGATGAGCAGGGTGGGCATGCGGACTGCAGCGCGTGGCTGGGACAGGTGCTGTCGGGATCTTTGGCGTAGTGGGCGAAGGGTAGGGCCGAAAGCCGGCCGGCCTTCCGTCAAAGGCACCGGGGGCGGCCGCGGACGCGGCTATTGTGCCGTCCAGCCGCCGTCGATGGGCATGGCGGTCCCGGTGACGTTGTGGGCTTCGCGCCGGCACAGCCATACCGCCATGGCGCCGATGTCCTCGGGCAGCGACAGCCGCTGGCTGGGCTGTTTTTCCGAGAGCAGCGAGCGCACGCCGTCCTCGCGGCTGCCGCCGTTGCGACGCGCTTCGATCTGCGGTTCGATCAGCGGGGTTTCCACCCAGCCGGGACAGATGCAGTTGACGGTGACGCCGCCGCTGTCGCGGCTGCCGGCCGCGGCGTATTCGAGCGCGGCGACCTTGCTCAGGCCGACGATGCCGAACTTGCTGGCGACATACGGCGCCTTGTCCTTCGAAGCGACCAGGCCGTGCACCGACGCCACGTTGACCACGCGGCCATAGCCGCGTTCTGCCATGCCTGGCATGGCCAGGCGCATGGTGTGGAAGGCCGAGCTGAGGTTGATGGCGATGATGTCGTTCCACTTGCCCACCGGCATCTGCGCCAGCGGCACCGCGTGCTGGATGCCGGCGTTGTTGACCAGCACGTCGATGGGCGACCAGGCGGCGATGGCCGACATCATGGCGTCGATCTGGTCCGGAACGCGCAGGTCGGCATCGAAATGGCGCGCGTCTGGCGCGCCGGCATCGCGCACGGCCTGCACGGCCGAGGCGATCTGCCCATCGTCGCCCAGGCCGTTGACGGCGACGCGGGCGCCATGCGCGGCCAGCGCCCTGGCGATCGCCAGGCCGATGCCGGAGGTGCTGCCGGTCACCAGTGCGGTGCGGCCTTCGAGGAAACGGTCGTTCATGGCTGCAGGGGAGTGGGGGCCAGCGGCCACGGTAGCAGGCGCGGGCGCGGGCAGCGTGGTACCAAAGTACGATGAAGCCGTCCGGGCCGGCTGCTACCGTTCGGGCATGAGCCATCCAATGACGATCAGGAAGATGTGCGCGGCGGCCCTTGCGGCAGGCCTGGTGGCCTGCGCGGGCGGACCGCGCGCCGGGACAGTGGAGTCGACCGTGTTCAGCGCCGAGCGCAGCAGCGAGCATCGCGGCCAGGACGACCTGCTCACCGCGGGCCTGGGCCTGGGTGGCCTGCGTGCGATGGTGCCGCCCGCGTTCGCCGATCCGGCGCGTCCAACGGCCGCGGAACTGCGCCGCCGCGCGGTCTGGAGCAACTGGCGCGGCATCGCCGACCTCGCCCCCGGCGGCGGCTACGGCGAACTCTATGGCACCCTGGCCGCGGTGCCCGGGCGCGAATTCCATGCCTACGCGGCCGTGCCGGGCGCCACGCATCCGCACCGCGTGATGCTGCAGTTGCCCGATGCCTTCGACACCGGCAGGCGCTGCGTGGTGGTGACGGCCTCGTCGGGCTCGCGCGGGATTTACGGCTCGATCGCGGTCGCTGGCGCCTGGGGACTGCCGAAAGGCTGCGCGGTGGCCTACACCGACAAGGGCGCGGGCACCGACTACTTCGACCTCGACGCGCAGACCGGCGCCGCGCCCGATGGCACGCGCGCCGCAGGGGGCGGGGCGCCGCTGGCCTTCGTCCCCGATGCGCCGGCCGATGCCACGGGCGTCGCCTTCCGGCACGCGCATTCGAAGGACAATCCGGAAGCCGACTGGGGCCGGCACGTGCGCCAGGCCGCCGAGTTCGCGCTGCAGGCGCTGGACCAGGCCCTGCCGTCGGCGGCGCCGTTCACCTTCGACAACACGCGCGTCATCGCGGTGGGGATTTCCAATGGGGGCGGCGCGGTGCTGCGCGCCGCCGAGCTCGAGGGCGACTGGCTGGACGCCGTGGTGGCCGGCGAGCCCAACGTGTACGCCGGCGACGCGCCCGGTGCGCGCAGCCTCTACGACTACACCACGCAGGCAGCGCTGCTGATGCCCTGCGCCCAGCTGCACCTGCAGGATCTGCCGCAGCCGCCGCTCACCGCCCAGGTCGCGCCGCTGTGGGCCGCCCGTTGCGCCGCGCTGGCGGCGGCGGGCCTGGTGGATGGCGCCGATACCGCTGCGCAGGCGGCATCGGCCCATGAGCGGATGCTGGCGGCCGGCTGGACCGATGGCGCGCTGCGTGCCGGCGTGCTGTCGACGGGGTTCGACCTGTGGCGTGCGGTGGCGGCGACGTATGCGTCGGCCTACGGGCGCTACGGGGTGGGCGAGCATCCCTGCGGCTTCGCGTTCGCGGCGCAGTCGTCCGACGGTCGCGCACGCGTCGCCACCGCGGCCGAGCAGGCTGCCCGGTGGAGCGATGCGAGCGGCATCCCCCCGGGCGGTGGTGTCGGCCTGGTCGATCCGACGCTGGCGCCGCCGGATTTCGGATTCGCCGGCCTGCGCTGCCTGCGGGCGCTGCACGACGGCGACGATGCCGACGCCCGGCGCGTGCAGGCGGGCATCGCCGCGACGCGGGCCGCGCTGCCGCGCGAGGGCCTGCCGGTGGTGGTGCTGCACGGCATCGACGACGGCCTGGTGCCGATCGCCTTCAGCAGCGCGCCCTACGTGACCGCGGCGCAGGCGGCCGGTCGCGAGGTGCGCTTCTGGCAGGTGCACAACGCCCAGCATTTCGACGGATTCCTCGGCTTGCCCGACTACGCCGCGCGCTACGTGCCGCTGCTGCCCTACGTGTACCGGGCGCTGGACCGGGTGTCGGCGCACCTCGATGGCGAGGGTGCGCTGCCGGCGGATGCGGTCATCAAGACGACGCCGCGCGGGCCGGGCAGGGCGCTGGAGGCGGCGCACCTGGCGATGCCGTGAGGCGCATGGAGCGGGGGATCCGGCTGCTCTGATGACGCTGGCCATTGCGTGGATGGCGCTGGGGCGTCGCCGCGGCTGGCCCCCACCCCAGCCCTCCCCGCGAGACGGGGGAGGGAGCGGGTCATGGGTGGGCATTGCTTCGCGAATGCTGATCTGCCTCCTCCTCGCATGCGCAGGGTTCCGTGCGGAGGATGGTCGTGCGCGGCGCGTCGGACCACATCGAGGCCAGTCGCGTTGCTCCCTCCCCCGCGCGCGGGGAGGGCTGGGGTGGGGGCAACCGTAGCCCCCGCACCTTGCGGACATCCGCCATTTCCGAAGCTCGTCCCGCCTCGCGGAGCAACTGCGCATCACCGCTCGATCCATGACGCACCTGCATCATTTCGCAAGGCCCGGCGCAGCTCCGCCCAGCGCCGGCTAGCCGACCCACGCATCGGACGCGCCACCGGCCGTGGCTCACGCGCCGCTCTCCCGCTGTCATCCTCACACCGCTTTTGGCACTCTGGACCCCCGCTGCCAGGCAGGCCCGTCCATGTCCCGACCCCGCCATTTCTCGATGCTGCGCGACTTCCACCTGGCCGACTGGTTCACCCTGGCCAATGCGGTCTGCGGGACCGGCGCGGTGTTCGCGGCCATGCGCTTCCTCCAGGACGGCGTGGTGCGCGACCTGATGATCGGCATGGCGCTGATCCCGCTGGCCTTCATCTTCGACGCGCTCGACGGGCGCATCGCGCGCTGGCGCAAGGTCGCCTCCACCCTCGGTCGCGAGCTCGATTCGCTGGCCGACGTGATCTCCTTCGGCCTCGCGCCCGCGGCGCTGGGCTATGCCTGCGGGCTGCAGGGCGGCTGGGACTGGCTGGTGCTGAGCTATTTCGTCGGCTGCGGGGTCAGCCGCCTGGCGCGCTACAACGTCACCGCAGAAACCCTGGCCGACGGCGGCGACAAGGTGAAGTTCTTCGAGGGCACGCCGATCCCCACCAGCCTGGCGATCGTGATCGCGCTGGCGGTGGCCGCCTGGCAGGGGTCGATCGGCGCGGACATCTGGTTCGGGCAGTGGCAGCTCGGTCCCTGGCAGCTGCATCCGCTGGTGCTGGTGTATGCGCTGTCGGGCTCGCTGATGATCAGCAAGACCATCCGCATCCCGAAGTTCTGAGCGCACAGACGCCGGAGCGTCGCCTGCCGTTGCTATGATCGGGCAATACAGGAGGACGGCATGTTGAACCAGGGCTTCGGCATGGGCGCAGGCGGCGGGCAGGCGCAGGAATTCGAGCGGCTCGCCCGCCAGTACTGGGCGGCGTGGGGCGACGCGCTGCGCGGCACGGCGCCGGGGAGCGGCCAGGCCGGCGCGCACGCCTGGCAGGACGCCATCGACTGGTGGACCCGATACGCCCATGGCGGCAGGAGCGGCGTCAACGATGCGCTGGAGCGCTTCAACACCCAGGCGCGCGACTGGTACGGGCACATGCAGCAGGTGGCGGCGCAGTTCGCCGGCCGCGACCACAGCCCGGGCGACATCGCGCAGGCCTGGAAGCAGGCGCTGGGCGCGACCGGCATCAATCCATTTCCCGAAATGCTGCGCTCGATGCGCGGACATGGGCTCGCCGGGCTGGACCAGTGGGTCGAGGACGCGCGGCCGTGGCTGGAGACGGTGCGCGGCGAGGGCATGTCCTGGCTGCGGATGCCGGCCTTTGGCGTGGGCCGAGAACACCAGGAGCGCCTGCAGCAGCTGGCGCAGGCGCTGGCCGAGTACGACGAAGCCAACAGCGTCTACAACGCGCTGATGCTCAAGGCCTCGCAGCAGGCCTTCATCCTGTTCGAGGACAAGCTGGCCGGGCACGCGGAGCCGGGACGCCAGATCGAAAGCCCGCGCGCGCTGTTCGACCTGTGGATCGACGCGGCCGAGGAAGCCTACGCCGACATCGCGCTGTCGCTGGAGTTCCGCGAGGCCTATGGCCGGCTGGTCGATGCGCAGATGCGCCTGCGCGGCGGCGTGCAGCGCCAGGTGGAGCAGGCCTGCGCCACGCTGGGCATGCCCACCCGCACCGAGGTCGATGCCGCGCACCGCAAGATCGTCGAACTCGAGCGTGCCGTGCGCCGGCTGCGCGATGCGGCCGACGGCGGACCACAGCCGGCGGCGCCGTCCGGCGGTTCCGGCGCGGCGAAGAAGGCGCAAACCGGGACCTCGCGCCCGGGAGGCCGGGCCGGCAAGACGGCGTCGCGGGCAGCCGGCAAGTCGAAGACCACCGCCAAGACGCCTGCCAAGGCGGCACCGGCCAAGGCGTCCTCGGGCAAGGCCGCCTCGCGCAGCCGGGTGGCGCCGGGCAAGCCGGCCGGCAGGAAGGCGCCCGCGAAACGCGCCGCGCGCAAGCTCGCACCGCGTCCCAGCGTGAGCGCGCGACGCCCGCCGACCAACGGATTCTCCAGCCACATCCCGATCCCCGACGCACCGCTGCCGCCGGATGCGGCGCCAGCGACCAGGCGTGGAGCACGCTGACATGCACGGACCCCTCGGCATCACCCCCGACCGCCTCGCCAGCGAGGCGATGCATTTCCAGAACAAGCTCGCCGCCGGCCTGCAGAGCCTGCGCGAGGTGGGCGACTACGATTACGGCGCGACCGCCAAGGAAGAGGTCTGGCGCGACGGCAAGGTAGTGCTGTACCGCTACGTCGGGGCCAAGGCGCCCACGGCGAAGGTGCCGCTGCTGGTGTGTTACGCCCTGGTCAACCGCCCGTACATGGTCGACCTGCAGTCGGACCGTTCGCTGGTGCGCGGCCTGCTCGAGCGCGGCGAGGACGTGTACATCATCGACTGGGGCTACCCCGACCGTTCCGACCGCTACCTGACCCTCGAGGACTACATCGAGCGATTCCTCGGGGGTGCGGTCGACGTGCTGCGGCGGCGCAGCGGGCTGCAGGCGATCAACCTGCTCGGCATCTGCCAGGGCGGTTCGTTCTCGCTGTGCTACGCGTCGCTGCACCCGGACAAGGTGAAGAACCTGATCACCATGGTCACCCCGGTGGACTTCCACACAGGGGACAACATGCTCTCGAACTGGACCCGCGACATGGACGTGGACCTGTTCGTGGACACGCTGGGCAACGTGCCGGCGGACATGATGAACTTCTGCTACCTCACGCTGAAGCCGTGGCGTCTGTTCGTGCAGAAGTACGTGGGCCTGGTCGACATCCTCGACGATCCCCGCGCGCTGGAGGATTTCCTGCGCATGGAGAAGTGGATCTTCGATTCGCCCGACCAGGCCGGCGAGGCCTTCCGCCAGTTCATCAAGCAGTTCTACCAGGGCAACGGCTTCCTCAACGGCGGCATCGAGATCGGCGGACGCGAGATCGACCTGGGCTTCGTCGACATGCCGGTGCTCAACATCTTTGCCGAGCAGGACCACCTGGTGCCGCCGGATGCCTCGCGCGCGCTGCGCGACGTGGTCGGCACCGACGATTACACCGAGCTGTCGTTCCGCGGCGGTCATATCGGCATTTACGTCTCCAGCCGGGCCAGGGAAGTGCCCGCCACGATCCACGACTGGCTGGCGAAGCGGGCGCGCTGAGGCCGCGGTGCGCGCCATGGCCTGCGTCGCCGGCGTGCTGCTGGTAGCAATCCTCCAGGCCGTGCCCGCGCAAGCGTCGGATCCGGACACGGAAGCGACGGCAGGACGCGAGATCGCCGCGCTGATCGAGGCCGTCGGTGAGTCCGGATGCCGCTTCCAGCGCAACGGACGCTGGCATCCGCCGGCTGCCGCGCAGGCGCACCTGCAGCGCAAGCTCGAGACTGCGCGGCGGCGTGGCCTACACGGCGGCGCCGAGGATTTCATCGCGCGGATCGCGAGCCGCAGCAGCCTCACCGGGCGCGCCTACCGGGTGCGCTGCGGGGATGGTCCGGAACAGCCCGCTTCCGACTGGTTCGACGCGCGGCTGCAGCGCCTGCGTGAAGCGGATTCTTCACGTTCGCCGCGCTAGACTCCGGTCGCATCCACAGGGGATCGCGTCCATGCAACAGACCGCCGCAAAGCGCCCGGGCCTGACCCGTTCGATCCATGATCGCGTGCTTGCCGGCGTGGTCGGTGGCATCGCCCACCGCTACGGCTGGAGCCCCACGCTGTTGCGGATCCTGTTCGTGGTGGTGTCGGTGCTGTCGGCGGCGTTCCCCGGCATCCTGGTCTACCTGCTGCTGTGGCTGCTGGTGCCGGAAGGCAACGATTGAGCGAAGCCATGGCGCCGCCGCGCGCGCGCGGAACGTGGCGTGTACTGGCGCTGCTGCTCGGCATCGCATGGACCCTGCCCAACAGCGCGCTCGGCCTGCTTGCCGGCGCCGCCGGACTGCCTTTCGGCGCGCGCGCCCGCATCAACCGGCGCGAATATGCGCTGGTCTTCCACCGCTGGCCCTGGGGGCCGGGTGGTGCACTGACCCTGGGCAATGTGATCGTGCATACCGGCGAGTCGCTGGACGCACGGTGCCGGAGCTATGCGCATCGTGCCGGGCTGTGCGTGGACCCGGACATGCTGCTCGGCGACCATGAGCGCGCGCACGTGTTCCAGTACATGGTGCTCGGCCCGCTGTTCCTGCCCCTGTACCTGCTGTGCGGTGGGGTGAGCGTGCGCAACCGATTCGAACGCGCCGCGGACCGCTATGCGCATACCGGCCGTGGCTGGTGGCCCTGGCCGGCGCCGGCCGTGCCGACGAACGGTCGGCGGAATTGACGAGGCGATAACAAGGCTCGCAGTAAGCTGCAAATGTCGAAGAAAGGAAGCGGAAACGGCGAAAGCCCGGAAGCAACCGACTTCGACAAGGAAGGCTCAGCCGACCGGATCAAACCGGAAGACTGGGCCTTCTGCTTTTG
>JAEWZE010000114.1 GCA_023395465.1 Pseudomonadota bacterium | reverse complement strand
GCGCAGCCGCCACCGGCCATCGAACCCGCGCCTGCCGTGGACACCGCCAGCGCCGCGCCCGCCGCGGCCGGCAGGAGCGGCTGGCGCGAGCGCCTGCGCGGCAGCGTGTTCGCGCGCAGCGTGGGCGGGCTGTTCTCGCGCAATCCCAAGCTCGACGACGACCTGCTCGACGAGATCGAGACCGCGCTGCTCACCGCCGACGTCGGCGTCTCCGCGACCACCGAACTGGTGGAAGGCCTGCGCCGGCGGATGAAGGCCCGCGAATTCGCCGATGCCAAGGCGCTGCTGGCCGCGCTGCGCGGCGACCTGGTGGCCATGCTGCAGCCGATCGCGCGCCCGCTGCAGATCGACCCGCAGGCACGTCCGTTCGTGGTGCTGACCGTCGGCGTCAACGGCGTCGGCAAGACCACCACCATCGGCAAGCTCGCGCGGCGCTTCCGCGACGAGGGCCGCAGCCTGATGCTGGCCGCCGGCGATACCTTCCGCGCCGCCGCCGTGGCGCAGCTGCAGGCCTGGGGCGAGCGCAACGGGGTGGCGGTGATCGCGCAGGGCCAGGACGCCGATCCGGCCTCGGTCGCGTTCGACGCGCTGCAGGCGGCGAAATCGCGCGGCAGCGAAGTGCTGATCGCCGATACCGCCGGCCGCCTGCACACCCAGCAGGGGCTGATGGCCGAACTGGGCAAGATCCGCCGGGTACTGGGCAAGATCGATCCGAGCGCACCACACGAGGTGCTGATGGTGATCGACGGCACCACGGGCCAGAACGCGCTGTCGCAGCTGCGCCAGTTCCACGCGGCGGTGAACGTCACCGGCCTGGTCGTCACCAAGCTCGACGGCACGGCCAAGGGCGGCGTGGTGTTCGCACTGGCGCGCGAGTTCGGCATCCCGATCCGCTTCGCCGGCATCGGCGAGCGACCCGAGGACCTGCGCGTGTTCGACGCCGAAGCCTTCGTCGACGCGCTGCTGCCCGAAAGCCTCGGGTGAGCGCGCCTGCGCGCCAGGCCCGGCCGCCGCGGGCGCGCCGGCGCTGGCGCTGGCGGCGGATCGTGCTGCTGCTGTGCGCGGTACCGCTGGCGCTGCTGCTCGCGCTGTGGCTGGCGCTGCCGCCCGAACGGGCGATCCCGATGGTGCTGGGGCGGCTGGGCGCATCGATGGGCCTGGAGATCGGCGCCGAGGGCGATGCGGCGACGCACCTGGGGCGGCAGCCGATGATCGTGGTGCGCAACCTGGTGGTGCGCGAACCGGGCGCGGCGCGGCCGCTGCTGCGCGCGCGGCGGGCCGAGGTCGCGCTGCCGTGGCGCACGATCCGCGGCCTGGGCGATCCGCTGGAGCTGGTCCGCATCGAGCTCGATGCGCCCCGGCTCGACCTGCCCGCGCTGCGCCACTGGCTGGCATCGCGCCCGCCGGGCGACGGCCGCCTGCCCACGCTCAGCGAAGGCCTGCACGTGCGCGAGGGCCGCATCGACGGCGACGGCTGGCGGGTCGAATCGCTGGCGCTGGACATGCCGCAGCTGCGCGAGGACGCGCCGGTGCGCGCACGGGCCTCCGGGCGCTACGCCGATGCCGCCACGCGCGCGCCGTTCGACCTGGCCGCCACCCTGCAGCGGCCGGCGAGCGGGCGCGGCTTCGCGGTGGTGGGCGCCCTCGCGCCCGCACGTGCGGACTGGCGACTGCCGATGCAGGCCACGCTCTCGGGTGCGCTGCACTGGGACGACGCGCTGGCGCTGCTGCCGGCGCGCTTCGGCGCGAGTGGCCGCTACGAGTCCGGCGACACCGTCGTGCCCTTCATCGTGGGGCTGCACGGCCCGCTGCGCGCGCACGGACCCGCGTGGAGCCTGGTGCCGGCGAGCCTGACGCTGCGCGGCGGCGGGCTGGTGCCGCAGCTCGATGCACGCGGCCGGCTCGCCCTCGGCCAGCGCCTGCTGCTGCGGCTCGACGGCCGCATCGCGCAGTGGCCCGCGCAATGGCCGGCGCTGCCGCCGCCGCTGGGCGCCTCGACGCAGCCGCTGGCGCTGTCGGTCGACTACCTCGGCCCGCTGGACCTGGGCGCCCCGTTCGGGCTGCGCGTGGCGCGCGACGACCTGCGTTTCGACGGCCATCTCGACCTGCCCGGCCTGATGGCCTGGGCCGGCACGCTTGACCAGGGTTCGCTGCTGCCCCCGGTCACCGGCCGGCTCGAGGCGAGCGCGATGGACATCTCCGGGGCGCGACTCGAAGGCATCCGCATCGAGTTCGAAGACGAGGCGGCGCCGGCACCATGAACTTGGACACCGCGACCGGGCATCCGGCCGCCGACCGCTACGCCGCGCGGCTGCTGCAGTGGTTCGATGTGGCCGGGCGCCACGACCTGCCCTGGCAGCATCCGCGCGCGCCCTACCGCGTCTGGCTGTCGGAGATCATGCTGCAGCAGACCCAGGTGCGCGTGGTGGTCCCGTACTTCGAGCGCTTCGTCGCTGCGCTGCCGGACGTGCGCGCGCTGGCCGCGGCCACGCTCGACGAGGTGCTCGCGCTGTGGTCGGGCCTGGGGTACTACGCCCGCGCGCGCAACCTGCATGCGGCCGCGCAGCGCTGCGTCGAACTGCATGACGGCGAGCTCCCGCGCGATTTCGATGCGCTGCTGGCCCTGCCCGGCATCGGCCGCAGCACCGCCGGCGCGATCCTCTCGCAGGCCTGGGGCGACCGCGTCGCCATCCTCGACGGCAACGTCAAGCGCGTGCTGTGCCGGGTGCATGGCGTGGACGGCTGGCCGGGCCTGCCGGCCATCGAGAAGCGGCTGTGGGCGATCGCCGACGGCCACCTGCCCGGCGTCCCCGACGGCCGCATGGCCGACTACACCCAGGCGCAGATGGATTTCGGCGCCACGCTGTGCACCCGCCACGATCCGGCCTGCATGCTGTGCCCGCTGCAGGACGACTGCGTGGCGCTGCGCGCGGGCCGCGTCGACGACCTGCCGACGCCGAAACCGGGCAAGCCGCTGCCCGAACGCCAGGCCTTCGCCCTGCTGCTGCGCGACCCCGCAGGCCGGGTGCTGATGCAGCGGCGCCCGCCGACCGGCATCTGGGCCTCGCTGTGGTCGCTGCCCGAGCACGCGGAAGCCGACGCCGCGCGCGCCTGGTTCGAACGGCACGTGGGCGCCGGCTTCGATGGCGGCGAGGCGCTGGCGGCGATCGCGCACGGCTTCACCCACTTCCGCCTCAGCCTGCAGCCGATCGCCTGGAACAGCGTCTCGCTGCACGCCAGCGTGCGCGACGACGCGGACCTGCGCTGGCTGGCCCGCGAGGAGCTGGCCTCGCTCGGCATCCCGGCGCCGATCCGCAGCCTGCTCGAAGCCACGTTCGACCGGTAGCGGCGCGCTGCGTCTGCGCGGACCGCGTGCTCGGGCATCGCGCGGCGCAGGCTCCTACAATGGCGGCCGCTAATCCTTCCGAGCGCACGCCATGGCCCGCACCGTCTTCTGCAGCTACGAACAACGCGACACCGAGGGCCTGGATTTCGTGCCCTGGCCGGGCGAACTGGGCAAGCGCGTGTTCGCCAACGTCGGCAAGTCCGCCTGGGCCGCCTGGCTGGCGCACCAGACCATGCTGATCAACGAGAACCGTCTGTCCCCGCTCGACCCCAAGCACCGCGCCTTCCTCGAGGAGGAGATGCAGAAGTTCCTGTTCGCTGGCGGCGCGGAGAAGCCCGCGGGCTTCGTGCCGGAAGGCTGATTGCGCAAGGATGCCGGCTTCGCGACGACGGCCCCTCCAGGCCGCCGCCGCGAAGGCATCAGGATCCGCTGTCCGCGTCGCGCTCCTGCACGCGCGCCTCGCGCAATTCCTTTTCCGAGGCGCGCAGCGCCTTGACGTCGAGCGGCCGGATCTCGCGGATATGGCAGGGCAGCTGCATCGAACCGGCACCGTGCGCGATCACCTTGTCGAAGCGCGCATGCACCTGGTTCATCTGGCTGGTCAGGCCGATGGCCGGCGCGAACTCCAGGTCCGGACACGGACCCTGCAGCGTCAGCAGCCACGCCTCCGACGGCCGCGTCCACACCACCAGCGCGCTGTCGCCCAGCGGCGACCAGCCGTTGATGCTGCCGAAGTAGCGGAAGCTCGAGACCGGCTCGCCGGCATGCGACTGGTAGAGCGCGCGCTTTTCCTCCGTGCGCAGCCCGCTGTCCGACGCGCATGCGGCCAGCGCCAGCGATGCCGCCAATGCGACAACCTTGAGTTTGCTGATGTCCATGGTGGGTCTCCCGCGGCGGACGCCGCCTGCTCATGGTCGGGGTCGCCATGATGCGCCCGCGTCCGCTGCGCGGGCATGGCCGGGCGCCCCCGGATTCAGCACCGGATCGGGCGTCGCCCCGGCGCCGGAGCGGATGCGACAATGCCCGCATGCATCCCCTGCGCAGTCGGCATGACGTCCATTCCCGGTGATTCCCGCTTCGGTACCGTCATCGTCGGCGGCGGCGCCGCCGGCACCCTGGTCGCGATCCGGCTGCTGATGGACGAACGCGGCGCCGGCCCGGTCGCGATCGTCGAACCCGATGCGGTGCTGGCGCGCGGGGCGGCCTATTCCACCGGTCGCGGCGAACACCTGCTCAACGTCGTCGCCGGCCGCATGAGCGCGATCGGCGAACAGCCCGGCCATTTCGTGCAGTTCCTTGCCCGGGACGGCGCCGGCGACGAGGCAGGCCTGGGCGACCGCTTCGCCCGACGCCGCGACTATGGCCGCTACCTGCGCCACGCGCTGGCATCGCTGCCGGCACAGCGCACGCCCGTGCACCTGCGCGAGCGCGCCGTCGACATCGAGCGCGACGCGTCAGGCTTCCGCGTGCATCTCGCCTCGGGCGCCAGCGTGACCGCGCAACACGTGGTGCTCGCCATCGGCAACGCGCCGCGCCCCCTGCCCGCCTACCTGGTCCATCCGGGCATGCGCCTGGCCGAGGCGTGGGACTACGACGCCGTGCAGGGCATCGAACCCGACGCCGCGGTCTGCATCCTGGGTTCCGGCCTGAGCATGGTCGACGCCGCGCTGAGCCTCGACGCCGCCGGCCATCGTGGCCCGATCCACGTGCTCTCGCGCCACGGCCTGATGCCGCTGCCGCACGCCGCCACCGGCCCGCAGCATGGCGAAGGCGTGGACGACCTGCTGCCGCTGGGCGTGCGGGCGCGCTGGCGCGTGCTGCGCCGCCGGGTGGCCGCCGCCGTGGCGTCCGGCGAACCCTGGCAGTGGAGCTTCGACCGCCTGCGCCACCACGGCCAGGCACTGTGGCAGTCGCTCGACGATCGCCAGCGGCGCCGCTTCCTGCGCCACGCGGTGCGCTACTGGGACATCCACCGCCACCGCATCGCCCCGCAGGTGGCCGCCACCCTCGACGCACTGCGCGTCCGCGGCCAGTTGCGGGTCGCGGCCGGCCGGCTGTGCTCGATCACCGCCGACCCGGGCGGCGGCAGCCACGTGCATTTCCGCCCGCGCCATGCCTGTCGCGAGCACATGCTGCGCGCGGACTGGATCGTCAACGCCACCGGCGTGGAAACCAATATCGACCTGCGCCCCGGCGCGCTGCTGGCCGCGCTGCGCGAACGCGGCCTGGTGCTGCCCGGCCCGCAGGGACTGGGCGTGGCCAGCAGCGGCATCGGCCACGTCATCGGCGGACGCGGCCGCCCGGACCCGGCGCTGTACGTGCTGGGCGCGCTGCGCATCGGCGACCTGTGGGAAAGCATCGCCATCCCCGAGCTGCGCGAGCAGGCGCGGCAGATCGCCGACGACATCCTGGCTGCCCGGACCCGGCCGCACTGAGCGCGGCGGGGCGCGAAGCCGCGATGGCAGCGCGCGACGCGCGCAGGGCTGCAGTCAGCCGCAGGTGGCAATGACCACCGATGTGCCGCCACCCATCGGCACCAGTACCGCCGTCGGGCGGCCGGTCTCCACGTAACGGCGCGAGGCCATCGTATGCGCCTCCTCGATCGCCTGCAGCTTGGTCGGCCGGTACAGCGCCTGGGCCTCGGCAACGCCCTGGCCGCGCACCCGCCAGCCATC